>JALRFI010000092.1 GCA_023253775.1 Crocinitomicaceae bacterium | reverse complement strand
AAGTATGCGGTGGAACGTATTGAAAAAGCAGGTCTTTCCGATAAGGTGACATTCAAGCTTCAGGATTATCGCGACGAGTCGGGCCGCTATGATGGCATCGCCTCGATCGAGATGTTCGAGGCGGTGGGCGAGAAATACTGGCCGGTCTATTTCGACAAGGTCCGCGAGTGCCTCAAACCCGGCGCACAGGCGACGCTGCAGGTGATTACACTTGCCGACAAGCGTTGGGAGGCCTACCGCAAGGGCGTCGATTTCATCCAGAAATACATCTTCCCGGGTGGTATGCTGCCAAGTCCTACCATCCTGCGGGATCAGGCCAAGGGGCGGGGCCTCGAAGTGGTGGGCTCGATGGAGTTCGGCGAGAGCTACAGCCAGACGCTGCGGCGTTGGCACGAGACTTTCAACGAAAAATGGGACCAGATCAGCGCGATGGGCTTTGATCAGCGTTTCAAGCGGATGTGGGACTTCTATCTCACCACTTGCGCGGGAACCTTCCATGCCGGAAACTGTGACGTAACGCAGATTACCGTGCGCCGCCCCGTCTAGGCTGGATCCGGCGAGTAGGAGGACAGATGCCCACAGCCGGAAAACTCGTTGCGGCCATTATGTTTGCGGGGCTAGGGGCTCTTGCCACCTATCTGATCATCCCGCAATTTCCCGAAGGCACGAATTTTGGCTGGTTTATGCCGGGCAATGCCTTGATCGGCCTACTTGGGGGCTGGATCGTTGCCGGAAGCCGGTCGGGGCATGGCTATTACAACGCGGTCGGCTATGGGCTGACGGCGATGGTCTCGATTGTGGCGTGGGGCCTTCTGATCTATTCTTCGATCGAGATGGTCGAGCGGTCGATCCGCAAGATGTATGATGGCCCGGTCGATGCCGTTGTCTCGGTTTTCGAGCTGGGCGTTGACTATCTGCGGGTTATTGCATCGGCAGAGCTTGTGATCTTTCTGGTCCTTGGCGGGATCATCTGCGGGCTGGTGACCGATTTCTTTTCCCAAAGATACCCGTAAGATGGGCCTTTTTCTCTACGGAACACTCCTTCATCCGCGTGTATTCGAGCTTGTCGCCGGCCCCGGCGGCGGGACGATGCAGGAAGCGACCCTGGCCAATCACGCCGTCTTGCGGGTCAAAGACAGCGAATTGCCGATGCTGGTGCCGCAAGCGGGCGGAATAGCGAAGGGGCAATTCTGCAGCGGGCTTTCCGCCGCCCAGATCGCCCGGCTCGACGCCTATGAAATTCCCTTTGGCTATCATCCCAAAACCCTTGTGGTCCGGCTCTCCGACGGGCGCGAGGTCGAGGCGCAGGTGTATGAGCCTGTAGCGCGGATATTATGGATGCTCAATCCGATACCGCCTGCACTTTGAGAAATTTTCGCCGTTTGCTTCAATGTGTCGTAGATACCGTCAGAGGTATACAAGCACCTTTATCTAAGGCTATCGAAAAATATAACAACTATAGAACTCATTATACCTTGAATGGCTTCCTATGCAGTATATTAATCCCCTTTATTACCTTTTCAGTATTTTTAAGTTGCAAGATGTCTTCGTACTCATCGAAATCTACAAAATCAAAACCTGCATTATTCAAAAGTGAGGCAATTTTAGAAATTTGGTCATCAGGTTGATTAACCAGAATACCCTTCAAGTGATTCGCTAGATCTGAAGAATTTTTAAGTTTTTGAATTGCCGTTCGGTGCTTAGTTAAATAATTATGTGTTGACGTAAATGACAATATAAATTGATATTCTTCGCTTTCGACCTCTGTTATAATGTTTAAAAATTCCTCGATTAATTGATTAATCTCTTGTGCGGAGGCTTTAATTGATCCGATTGGGGTGTTTAGGTCATGGGCAATTCCTGCAGCCACTTCACCTAAGGTAACAAGCTTATCTTGAGCAATTAAGGTGTTAGAAATTTCAAGGTTTACTCTTGTTTTTTCCAACACTTTTGTTTCGAGTGTCTTGTTCAATGAAATCAGTTCATCTTCAAAGATTACGCTTTTATTAAAGTTGGTCAGCAATGAATAATAGACATCTAACATATCCGTAAACTCTTTGGCTTGAATCTTTTTGTGTAAACTATCTGCCAAGAAAATTACCCCTTCAACTCCATTTGAGTTGTTCGAAAAAGTATAAAGGAATATTTCTGCATTATAAAACTCATGTCCATTGCAGTGCGCCCAAATAATTGCTTTTTGTTGTTCGGGGATCTGAATTAGTTTTCTAATCTCCAGATTTTCAATGAATCCTGAATTTGACTTGAGAAAAGACTTAAAACAATCCATGCATTCTGACTCATCATAAAAATCAATGTATTGAGAATGATCTAATGAAAAATTTCTGAATTTGAAAAATTGAAGTTTTTTAGCAATTTCTTCATTGATTTCATTGTATGTTTCATTTCGAGACTTTTCGGATTCATGATCCATAAACAATGTTGAGACTTGCAACAGCACGTTTGTAAGTTCGTTTTTGTATGAAATATCAGCGGTCATGCTTGCAACTCTTGTTTCCAATCCCTCCAATAAACTTCTGTTTTCAGAATCTAATTCAATCAGATTATTCTTCAGGTTTAAAAGAGAGTTATTCAGCCTGGAAATTTCATCCTTCCCAGATCTAAACTCAATAGGGATGTTATAATCTCTCATACCTAAAGAATTGGCAATTTCCATTGACTTAAAGATTGGCCTGCTTAGAAAAAAGATCGAAAACCCAAACAAGATCATGGATGCCACAATTGCAGCGAATGCCAAGTAAATTATAGGTTTATTGAGGGAGCTTACAGATTTAAGCGCTTCCTTCTTTGATGCAGCTATTATAACTACTCCCTCGACCACGTCTGTTTTAAAGGGGGCCCTGCTAAATAAATATTTTGTAGAGTCAAATTTTAATACCTGATTCTCCATTTCGGCTGGCATGCATGTCAGCACCTCTTCCTTGCCTGAATTATTTTTTTCAATAATGGCTACAAAGGAGTAATTTTTACTATCACTAATTTCGGTCAAGATCCCATTAAGTATGGCATAATCATCGAAATCAAGTGCATTAATTACTGCTTTGGATGTAATTTTTGAGTTGACATCGAACTGACCTTTTGTATAATCTTGAAGTAGTTCAAACTGATAGTTATTATAATAATAGGCCATTGGTAAAGATATGATCAAACCAACAGCAGTAAAAATTATCCAAATTCGAAATGCAATAGATGAGAAAATCCGCATATTTCTATTCCAAGTTAATTTGGTATTCTGTTGCCCCTGAATAATTAATCAAAATACCTATCGCACCTGGGTGACTTTTGACATAATTTAATATTTCGATATTATCGTCAAGAAAGACAGGAGGATTTGCTCTTCCTTGAAAGACGAGATTTAGCCAATATCTTTTAACTGTTTTCATGGAACTTCCAAAGATAGTTTGTGCCATGATTTCGCAGGTTGGTGATTTTGAAGAGGGCATAACAACAATAATTTCATTGTCATTATTCCATCGTGCTTCGTAACCTTTAAATATTCGTTTGAGTTTGGATTTTGAAATTGATTTGAGTTCAGTTTTATAGCCAACCACAGTGATTGCATTCCAATCACTTTGTGAGTAAATAATGTCGGTAAAACATGAGAGCGCCAATATGATGAGCAGTTTATAGGGCATATGCTAACTGAATTTTTAATTCAAACTTTCTTGATATTCCCATCACATTTTCATTCAAATCAATAGGCATATAGTTTTCCAGTTGAAATTTAACATTGCATTTAGGGTCAATATCCCATCTGTAACCTAAAGAATATTTTATTCCCTCTCTTCTAATTGCATGCAATTCTTTGGGGTCTATTTGTAAATAATCAATCATAACAAATGGCGTATGGGTGTCTTTTATTCGATAACCAACATACAGGTAGTTTGAAAAATTTGAGGATGCACCAAGACTATCCGTATTTGTCATGGTGTATGCGAATTCATTAAGAATTTCAAGCTTTCGTTCCATTCTGGCAAAAGAGAACAAGAACTGATTCATGGTTAATTCTCCATCATATTCCATATTCATTTCTCCATGTGATCCATTGCCATTTGAAGGTAAATAATCGTTATAATACCCGAGCATGATTCGCATTCCATCGGTAGGTTTAATGTGAACGGAGGCAGTGTAAGACATTAAAAGACGACTATGGTGCGTTGCGCTTCCTTCAAGGCTATTCGCCAACATTAGATCATACCCAAAATTTAAATTTCCAATATTTTGACCCTGGGCACGAATGCCAGTAGTGTGAATTGGAAAGAAATAGTCGAAATTCATTGGTCTATCTATAGTTGGGAAAAATAATCTCCCGTGATGATAAACATCATTCCAGTAATTCAAGGGGGTATGCATTTTCCCAAACAATAAGCTGTGGTTCTTGAAATAATTGTATTTGATCCTTGCCCGTTCAATTGATGCGGAAAATCCTGAGCTGGATTTTTTATCAGGTTTTACAACTATTTCTGAAAGGAACGAGAGTTTTTTGTTGATTTTGCTGGTGAGGAACAAATCATGCTCCCCTATAGCAAACTCACTTTCAAATTTGCCCTCATCCGGTAAATCATAGAATTCATATTCCAAGTGACCATAACCATTTACTTGAATAGTTGGTTGGGCGAAACAGAAAATGGAAAGTGTAATAAATGATAAAGTAGTGATTAATTTCATTTACATAAATTTAAGATTCAGTGGAAGGCTTAAGTTGAGCTTGTCTTTTAAGTCATCTTTTTCCCAAGGTTTTGTTAAATAGAAGTCAAGACAACCCTCTTCTTCGAGCTCGGAAACTAATAGAGCATTTGAATTTCCTGAAAGCATTATTATTTTTGTATTTGGAAATAGCGATTTGACGTTTCTTGCGAATTCATCCCCCCTCATTTCAGGCATTTGAAAATCTACAACACAAATAACCGGCTCTATCCCCAACCGATGGTTTTCTTTCATCATTTCAATACATTCCTTGGGGCGATTACATGTTTCAACGATGATTCCTTCGTTTTCAATAAACTTAGAAATTTGAAACAATAAGACCTTATTAATTACCTCATCATCATCAACACAGTATATAGCCTTTACATTCATGTATTATTTCTTCGCGATTTGAGAGGAAACATGTGCATATCAATATTCAACCGCAAATCTAATATTTTTCCCACTAATAGCTTCAACCCAATGAACAGAAGCAGAATGTTCTTATTTGTAGACCACAATTTAATTATTATTCATTGCCTAAATATGAAAGGTTGATGAATTTTAGTGCAATAAAATTAATTCTTCCCAAAATATTATGGGTTGTACGCACGAAATTTATTAAAGTTGTAATGATAATTTTACTAGAAAGTTTCTCCCTGCCTGTGGATAAACAAAATTTTCAATCACTCGAGTGCCACCCCAGATGTATCCCCAGGTGTAACCATTGTTTGCGTATCGGAAATTGAAAAGATTATTTGCCTTCAAACCGATTTTAATGTCCTTGAATCCCCACTTTTTAAACGAATAGCTTATGCCTGCATTATTGATGAAATAGGAATCCAGCATTCGGTCTTTGCTCGAGGTATTATCCAGATATTGCGAGCCCACATATTTTGCCAGCCAAGTGATTTCCAATCCTTTCAAAGGTTCATAGAGTAGTCCCATAGAAGAGATCAGATTTGGAGAGAAGGCAATATCTGTATTTGAATGAACTACTTGATCCTGTATCATATTTCCGTTACTGTCGTAGTTGTCATAGTTATCAATGAACTCGGTAAACTCTTTGATCTTATTTTGAGAAATAGTAAGATTTGCACTGAAACTCAATTTCTTACTGATCATGTATCCTCCTTCCAGTTCAATTCCTGCCCTGTAACTGTGTTCAACATTGGTGCGATTGTAGGCTCCAACATCGTTGATCTCTCCCGTCAGGATCAGTTGATCCTTATAGCTCATATGATACAGGGTAATATTGGCAAAAGTCTTTCTCGCGCGATATTTATAACCCAGCTCTGTGTTTCCAAGTTGTTCAGGAGTAGGCCTGCTCGACGGAGTGCTTTGAATAAAGTCATCTCTCACCGGCTCGCGGTGGGCAACACTGTATGAGCCATAAAACTGTGATCGGTTTGAAAGGGTATACATTAACCCTGTTTTCGGATTGAAAAACGTAAAATTTAGCTGTTGTTCCAACGGGATCAAATTTCCGAATGATTGATCTAGTCCTAGGTAGGAGTAACCAATGTTTCGTACTTGAAGGTCGACGTATACCGCGAGATTCTTGCGAGAATAGTTGAACTTAAGGTAGTTATTGATCTCGTATTTATTGGCATCGTTTTCATAATATCGTTGTCCGATCTCGGATTGAGAAGCAGTTCTTGCCCAGATCACTTCTCCAAAATGATTGCCGAGGTATTGATTCGCTCCTCCACCCAGTGTGATGATCATGTTTTTGTTGTTTCGGTAAGCAATCGCATAAACTGCCCCATAAAAATGATTGTCTAACCATCGTCTTCTCACAAGGTCTGTGCTCTGGATCGTATCCGTCCCAAGGATCACGGGGTCGAATCCATAGGTCGAAAAATCCTGATTGCGTTTGTATTGTTCATAGTAACCCCTTCCTCTGGTATAATGCCCTGAAATGTTTATCGCTAATTTGTTGCTGAAGGTTTTAGAATAATGCAACTGATAATGGTCCTGCTGATAATTGTCTGTTTCATTATCATACCAGTAATAATTATAGGTGTTCGATCCTGAATTGAAGAGATTGGAAGAATCGCTTGCCGTTTCGTAGATCCCGCCGGGATAATAGTTGTTGTAAAAGTGCGTAAGCAGCCCTTGTTCATCGCCCTTGTATTTTGATTGAGGAATTCCCCACCATGCCTGATATGTTTTCTCCTTACCGCTGAAAATATCCACTTTGAGCATGGAGTTTTTCATAATGTATGCTCCGGATACATAAAATGATTTCAGATTGGAATTTGCGCGATCAATAAATCCGTCAGAATTTATTCTAGACAAACGTGCATTGACAGAAAATCGCTCATTGATCAGACCTGTTCCGGCTTTTACTGTGTTTTTCAAGGTGTTGAATGAACCGGCACTATTGTCAATTGCTGCGCACGGATCCCTGGATATGTTATCGGTCTTGATGTTGATACTTGCTCCAAAGGCGGCAGCACCATTGGAAGACGTTCCGACTCCGCGCTGAACTTGCATCTGATCTGTGGATGAAGCAAAATCTGGCATATTAACCCACCATACTCCGTGTGATTCAGCGTCGTTCAATGGAATTCCATTTATAGTAACGTTCGTTCTTGTCGGGTCAACGCCTCTGATCCTTACACCCGTGTAACCAACTCCTGCTCCGGCATCCGATGTAACCACTGTTGAAGGCGTTCCTTCAAGAAGATAAGGAAGATCCTGTCCATAGTTCATGGTGGTTATTGATGCTTTGTCGAGGTTAGTATAGGTTGTCGGAGTTAATGACCCTGCCCTTACAGCTGAAACTTGAACCTCCTCAATGCTCAAAATAGAAGATTGTAGCGTGAAGTCAAATTTTGACCGACCCTCTAAAACTATAATTTCCTGTTCAAGGGTTTGATAACCGATCAATGAAAGCTCGATAACATAGGTGTTGGAGGGTACATTATTGATCAGGTATTTTCCTTCGTGATCAGTGTATGTACCAAAATATGTGCTGTGCAAGAGAACTTTTACCCCGGTTAAAGATTCTCCTTTGTCGTTCACAACAGTTCCGCGAAGCTCGTGTTGTGCGTTTGCGATGATCGGCGATAGCGTTAAAACTATTGCCCACACCGACTTAACCATTCTTGTTTTCATTTTTTAAAAATTAAACAAGAACAAGGGGCAAATTCTTGGTGGTTGTAAGTAAATAATTTAATTCCCTTTCGGGAGGTTAATGGTCATCTTCCCTGCGCAGGAATTACCCTGTATCAGGTTCAATGGGTATGATCTCAGCTCCGTTTTGTGACGGGGCACCCCTTAGAGACGGCACAAAGTTAATGATTTCTTATGTGATTACACCAAGTGTTTTTAGACAAAGATCGATGCGTGTTTCGCGATCTCCTGTAATGATGGTGTATGGAAGTTGTCTTGATTCCAATTCTGAATGGTAAAGGTGAAAAAGTTCTTCACGCATTTCAGGATGTTCTCTCAATGGGTCCTCCTCCCATGGGATATCAGGACAACATAAAAAGTAATGATCGAACTGTTGTTGATCAAGAAGATCCTTGATCTCTACTTGACAAGTGCCGTATTTAACTTCCGACCAGATCTTCAAAACAATCATTTCTGTGTCCGCGATGAGGTAAGGCAGATGCGTGGACTGACTGTTGGATTTGAATTGATTTCTTGCAATGATCAGCAGGTCGTTTTCATTGTAATCTCGACCAAGATCCATGAGGTATGTTCTCGCAAATTCAGTGACAAGTAACCCGTTTAAAGTTTTTGATAAAGCTTCAGAAAGTGTCGTTTTACCGGTAGACTCAGGCCCTGTGATCGCGATTCTGATCATAAAGACTGGTTTTTGTACAAGGCCCTCCATTGGAAGAAGCCTACGACGGCAATAAGTGTGTAAATGATGAAAAGTACAGCAGTGGCATTCAAGTCTTTGTTCGCATAAAGTTGAATAGAAAAGAGATCAATAATGATCCAGTAGATCCAGTTTTCGAGAATTCTGTGCGCCACCATTATGGTTGCGGCTATGCTGAAAACCGTCGTAAAAGCATCAAGATAGGGTAAGCTTTGGTCGGTATACTGATCAAAAATATAACCGAGCATCAAGGTAATAACCGTACTTAAAACGATGTTTATACCATGTGTTTTTAGAGACCATCTTTTGATGAATGCATCATGCTGTTTTGCCCTGTTCCATGAATACCAACCATAAATAGCCATGAGTACATAAAAGATTTGTAAGAATGATTCAAGGTAATACTGACTGATTATACATAGATAGACATAGATGCATGAAGAGATCAACGCAAACAACCAGGCAATGATCCTTTTCCTGGCGATTAGAATAACATAGGCTATACTGCAAATCACGGCAACCCATTCAGTGTTGGAAGTATTCAATAACTCTATGCCGATTTTCGAAAGGTCAATCATGACGAACAAAATTCAGAAAAATGTTTGACAATTTCCTCGTTAAGATATTCACTTATCATGAAACAAATTTTTTGTTTTGACGTTTTTATTCAAGTACTTTTGCCCCGACTAATCAAAATCTAACAGAATGAAAGGATTGTTTTTTGGAATTGTGTTGCTGACATCTTTTACTCTTTCTGCTAAGGGAATGACCGTTTCAATGGTGAATACAGTTGCTACTGAAACCGTTTTTACTTCGCATATTGACAAGAAGAAAGCACGCAAGAACAAGCGTATTTCGAAAAGAAGAAAGAAGGCTTGTGCCAATTGGGCGAAACGCAGTTACGCCGGATAGAATTGAAGAACGGGTGGTTTTACCACCCGTTTTACGAATTTTTACTTATAGTTTTCTGCCAATAAACATTCAATTCTACGACACCTAGCAATTCCCTCGAATCTCAGATTTCTAAATGTGATTAACTATGTTGCTACATAAAAAAACGAGCAACATGAAAACACTTTACGTTCTACTAACAAAAAGACCAAATCTAAAGCTTCTTGGAACAGTTTCAATTTTTTCTATTTCATTTTTTTCGAATTCGGCTGTTATCTATACCAACAGCTCAACAGGAAATGATATTTCAGGAAATGGAACATCATCAGCCCCATATCAGTCTTTCTATAAAGCATATACAATGGCAGTTTCTGGAGATGAAATTGTTGCGACTGGTACTTTTACATGGACGAATGCGATAGAAATAGGAGATATATCAGAAACAGGGTTTATCATAGATAAAAACCTAATAATTCGAGGTTCAGGAAGAAATGAGACATTTTTTCAAGCTGCAAGTCAAAGAGGAGTTGCCGATAGAAGTGTGTTTTTCGTGAACCCAAACAGAACCGTTACGTTTAATTCATTAACCATCCGTTATGGGCGAGTAACCACAACAAAATTAGGTGGAGGACTCACATTGGCAGGATCCTATTGTGGCAATTATCCTTGTAGCTCTATAACAGGGACTGCAATTCTTAATTATGTTGATGTTGTAGATAATGATGCAAATGGCGTTATTAATTCAGCAATGCACATGTCCGGGGGAATATATTTGAGAGAAGCCTCCACAATTACTTTGAATCATGTTAATGTCTCGACCAATGACTGCACATGCAGACTATATTCAGCTGGCGGTATTGCCGGGGGTGAACAATCGCAGTCATTAACAATAAATAACTCAACCATTTCCAATAATACTGCTTCTAGCACCTATGGAAGCACATGGGCTTATGATTACTCCGCGGTTGCAGGAGGCATCGCATTGCAGAGATTTGGAAGGCTTTTAATGACCAATGTGACTGTAAGTGGAAATAACACAAATCATTATGGTGGTGGAATTAATGCTTATTACCAGAATTGGGCAACCTTAACAAATGTAACGATTGCAAATAATAATGCAGATCTTGGTGCCGGAGGAATTCTTTGGGATACACCAAGTCAGACAGCATATTCTTTTTATAAAATCTATTTGAAAAATACCCTTATTGCGAATAATACTGGAAATGCAACACCTTCTGATTTTTATTCAAAAACTGCTTTTTCAGGAAGTATGGTAGAGGCGAGCTATTCCATATTTGAAAACAACACCAATACAACATTAAATGGAACAGGGATTAAAACGGGTGAAGATCCTAATCTTTTTTTAGAATCGAGTTTATCCCTAAATGAATCAACGAATGGAACAAAAACGCTAGCCATTTCGAATACAAGTTCTGCTAAAAACAGCGGAAACGGCACCGCACACGGATACTCCTCTTATCAAATAGCACCCCCAAGTACAGATCAGAGGGATTTATTGAGGGATGCAACACCTGATATCGGAGCCTATGAATTTGTATCTGCTCTTCCTGTTGAACTCTCTTGGCTTGAATTGTCTTGTTATGAGGCTGAATTATCCCTTCTTTGGTCTACGGATTCAGAATCAAACTCTGATTATTTTTTAGTTGAAGTCAGCAATGATGGAATTACCTGGGATGAGAAAACTAAATTGATGGCTGCCGGCAATAGCAGTGAAAGTATCAATTATTCATATTCTTTCCCAAAAGAAAGAGAAAGTGACATCTACGTTCGATTAAGTCAATTTGATCTAAATGGAAATTCAGAAACGTATGAACCATTGAGATCTAGTTGTGTTTCTACTTCCAACAGCATGAAGCTATATCCAAACCCAAGTAATGGAGAGTTTTATCTTCAGATAAACAATGAAGAGAATTCAGATCTTGAATTAGCAGTTTTTAATTCTGCTGGAAACAAACTAAAGTCAATGATTTTCACGTGTTCAAAAGGCACAAATTCTATTCTTTTGGATTTTTCTGAGCTGGCACCTGGTCTGTATGAGGTTATTAACATGAATTCGGGGAATAGACAAACGCTTTCTATATACTAAGGGCGAAAGCTGAAAAGATTTTCATGGGTAAATGATTATTTTTACTCGATGAAATTTACAGAACTCGGCCTTAACGATCAGATCCTTGATGCCATTGACCATATGGGGTTTGTCAATGCAACTCCGATACAGCAGCAAGCGATCCCTTTGATCCTTGAAGGGAGAGACCTCATCGCCTGTGCTCAGACTGGCACAGGGAAGACAGCAGCATTCATTCTACCGATCCTTCATAAACTTACCGGTAAAGAAGATACTTCGATCAACACGCTGATCATCGTTCCGACGAGAGAGCTCGCGATGCAGATCGAACAAGAGATCCAGGGATTGTCCTACTTTGTTTCCGTTGGATCCATAGCTGTTTATGGCGGTGGTAGCGGTAAAGATTTTGACGAACAGAAGAAAACGCTTTCCGAAGGGACCGATATTATCGTGGCTACTCCCGGAAAGTTGCTTTCACACATCGCTATGGGTTATGTAGATTTCAGTAATCTGCAACATTTGATCCTGGACGAAGCAGACAAAATGCTGGACATGGGATTTGCTGAAGATATCTTGCAGATCATCAGTCAGCTACCTGACAATCGTCAGAATCTGATGTTCAGCGCCACGATGCCTCCAAAGATCAGAGATCTTGTCAAAAGGATTCTTACTAACCCTGAGGAGATTACCTTGTCAATATCCAAGCCTGCTGCAGGGGTGAAGCAATCCGTTTATCTTGCTTACGATGAACAGAAGATCAAGCTGATCGCATCTATCTTAAAGGAGAGACCGGAATATGTGAGTATCATCATCTTTACTTCTTCAAAAAGTAAGGTGAATGAGATCGTTAGAGAATTGAGAACAGCAGGATTTCAATCGAAAGGGATGTCTTCTAACAGAACTCAGGAAGAAAGAGAAGAGATCTTGAGAGGGTTCCGATCGAGACGTATCAGAATACTTGTCGCGACCGATGTCATGAGTCGTGGTATTGATATCAAGGAGATCAATTTGGTGATCAATTTTGACACACCATTTGATGCTGAAGATTATGTGCATCGCGTGGGAAGAACGGCAAGAGCAAATACAAAAGGAGAGGCGGTCACTTTGGTAAACCCGAAGGACATGAGAAAGCTTGCGCAGATCGAGCGTTTGATCGAGGCTGAGGTAGAGAGAATTCCGGTTCCAGAAGAACTCGGAACCAGCCCTGAATGGAAGATTGAACAACGAAGCAATAAGAAGAAAAAACCTTTCCGAAAGAAAAAGAACTTCAAAAAACCACAGCAAAATCCTCAATAAGTAATAATTACGCCATGAACCGAATCTGGTTTTTGATCATTTTTTCAATCGCAGGGATCTTCTTTACGTATTTTATGATCCGCCCGAAAGAAAAGGAAGAATTGCCTTTTATCAATCCGACAGATCTTGAAGAGGAAATGGTTGATCCCGAATTGCTTCGAATCGGTTATGGGCACACCATTGGATCGTTTTCGTTTCAGGATCAGAATGACAAAACGATTACTGATGCTGAAATAAAAGGAAAAGTATTCGTGGCAGAATATTTCTTTACGACTTGTCAAACGATCTGTCCGGTAATGAATACACAGATGCAACGCATACAAAAGGCATTGAAAGGGGAAGATGATTTTAAGATCCTTTCTTTTACTGTGGACCCCGATACAGATACGGCTGAACAAATGAAGCGTTATGCCATTGGACATAAAGCGAATGACGTTCAGTGGAAATTCCTGACCGGGAAAAAAGAAGATCTGTATGCGTTGGCTCGAAAATCATTCTTCGTATTAAAACCGGCTGAAGCAGAAAACCAGGGAGATGTTGGAAGTGATTTCATTCACACCAACAATTTCGTACTAGTTGATCAGCAAATGCGAATCCGTGGCTATTACGATGGAACCTCAACCAAAGAGGTGGACAAGCTCATCCATGACATTCATCTTCTGCTTGGCAAAGTACACGAAGACTGATTACCGAAGTATATTCAATTTTCCTGTTCTTACCTGATCATTATCAAAAGTAATCGTGTAGATGTAATTCCCTTGAGGAAGCCTGGATACATCCACGCTTGTTTCTCCAATCACTTTGGCTCTTTGAATAACCGTTCTTCCAGTTAGATCTGTTAGTAAAAGCGAGAAAGTAAGATCCTGATCTTGTTTGAAATGGACTTTGTCAGTTGCTGGAACAGGATATACGGAGATCTCCGGAAGGTCTGATTCATCGATTCCCCCCCATATATCCACACAACCCTCGTAATCAAGCATCAATTCAGAACTGAATGCAATCGCTAATTCGTTCTCCACCAAAGTTCCATTGCTTTGTAGTGTTGTCGATGCTAAAGAAACGATAGTCGGGTTGTTGGATTGCCAACCATCCCATATACATTCATTACTTGGGCTGAAAGTTTCGTCTAATCTAATGACGCCTAGATGGTCAACTTGAACTAGTTTAATTCCATAGAGCGGTCCATAACCGAGCAGAAAATACCCATTCTTTTGGGTTTCCAATAGATCAACTCCATCCATGATCACATTCTTCTGGTTGATCACAAATCCTTCCGGGGTTATTTCAATGGCGTTCGTGCTAAACATTCTGTCTCCCACCATTGTGATGAGGTTTCCGTTTGTAGTAGTATGGAGGTGCATTTTATCCAGGGTATTGTCCCAGACATAGAAATAATTGTTCATCCAGTCGATCTGTCCATCGGTTGCCATTCTTGAAATGAAGATATCTGCGCTCTGAGCGCCCAATACAAAAAGACTATCCATGTGATAAATAATATCATAAAAGTCTACTGAAGTATAGCCCGTCGAAGAAATTGGTGTTCCATCGTGCTCGAAGGAGGCAATATAGGATGAAACAAAATTGACCCCATCATTGTATTGACCACAGATGTAGATTGTACTGTCAGGGCCATAGGTAATTCCTTGTGCCAACGAAGAGTTGATTGGATTGAAAATGGTGCTCCAAATAAGATCTCCTGATGCGGAAATCTTTATCATGAATGAATTGTTCTGTGCCAATGTGTATCCACAGATCAGGTAATTTGAGTCAATACTTTCTACGATTGAAGTAGTGTTCAACGACAATCCTGTTGGATGTTCAATGGTCTTCGTCCAGAGTGTATCTCCATTAACATCAAATTTCACGATAAATGCGTCGTTGACCATATTTCCAACGTTGAACTGACCCCCTATCGCAACAAATGTAGAGTCCCAGGTTCTGATTACCTTTTTGAATCCGGATTGTGCGTTTGCTTTCTTAAACCATTCAAAGGTTCCGGCAGAATCTATCTTCATCATGTAGGCATAAGTATTGTCCACCTCGCCAACGATTACCAACCCGTCATCGGCACTTACTGCTCCTGATTTTGAAACGATGTTCATCGAAGACTCATAAAACACTTTATGAAAAGTTGTGTCTTGAATTTGAGCATTGATTTGGATTCCGAGAAAGAAAAAGACAAAGAGTAGTTGTTGTTTCATAAAGCAGTTTTCAATAGAACGATAAAGGATGGGAATGTGCTGGGGAATTAGCGCATGGTATGGCGAATGATGTCTTCCCATTCGGCATAGCTTCTAACGACAAGTCTGTATACCTTACCGTTTTGATCATGGATTTCCAACACGTTCTTCTGAAGACCGTGTTTTCCCTGAGTAATGGCTTTAATGTCACTGAATTGAAGTGTAAAGCTTGGATTATCTTTTTCGGTGTCACGATTAAAAATGGCTTTCAACAGACTTAAACCTCCACTGTATGGATTAGAATCTAAGGCAATATGCGTTGAAAATAAAGTCAGCTTACCCTCCAACAATTTGTAGCTCTTGGGCAGATAGCCCACCATTTCTTCTTTGATTTTCTCCATTTTTTGGGTTTAATGCCCTTGGTTGGGGTATGTGATTAACAAAAATATCAGTTCCCCTCCAATTCTTTAAGGATTTGACTTACATCCTCTTCTGTTGAGGATAGCTTTTCCTTACAGATCTTAATCAGCTCAGCCGCTCGTTTTACTTTCACTGACAACTCGTCCACAGTAATTTCTCCGTCTTCCATGTCGCTAACGATCTGCTGTAATTCTTTGAAAGCAGCAGTATAATTTAATTCTGAATTCATATTTTTTAAACTAAACTGTTTTTAAATGAACTATTTCTGTTTCAGCACGAAAGAAAGTACTTAATATTTATTAAAAGCATTTGATCAGCGCATTTGTTCAGGATAATTTCAATGGCAGTTTCTGTAAAATTAGTAGGAATTAGTGTTATTTTTACACGATTTCCTTTTCAAATAGAAAGTTGGGTTACAATAATCCCGGGATGAAAATAAATTTTGAGAATTTCTTTAACCATTTAACTCAGCCAGCAATTTATATAGATGCTGAAGGGAATTTGCTTTTCTCTAACAAGTCCGCATCGAAACTTTTTGACATTCAATTTCCATCCAGCTCCCGAAAGTTTGACTTTTGGAGTTCTTGGCTTATTTACGGAGAGGACGGAGAGGAAATAGATTACATACAAAATCCGTCTAGAAAAGTAATTTTTGAGGGTAGACCGATCAATGGAACAACACTGAAGCTAATTCCGAAAACGAATCATACGAAAGAAATTCTTTTAAAAATTGACGTAATACCCAACTTTCAAGAATCGAATTCAGAAATTAAAGGAACCTTTGTCTTGTGCGAAGACATCACCTTTTCAAGGAGGCTCGAACATGATTTGGGGAGTAATATTAAGTCTTTGAATCACCAAAGAAGGGACCTAGAAAAATTTATTAATGCGCAAACTTCCTTCATTGTAAGAACGGACTTGAACGGGAAAATAACTTTTGCCAACCGGTCTTATCTAAAAGTTTTTAAAAACGTCCATACTGATAAAAGGGTCATAGGTGAATTGGCTTTAGACAGTGTAATGAGCTACCACCATGAGATGGTTCTCGAAAAAATAAAAGAATGTATATCTAACCCGATTAATATTGTTAAAGTCCAAATGGATAAGCCGATAGAAGGAGGCGGTATATTGCACACAATATGGGACTTTAAAGCAATACTTGATGACTTAGGAAACCCTGTTGAGATTATGTGCATCGGCATTGATAACACGGAACGTGTCAAGATGCAAGAAAAACTGATCGAAAATGAGGAAAAATATCGTTCCTTGGTGGAGAGTTCAGATGGAATAATTATTCTGTTAGATCTTGATGGATTTGTTCTTTTTGCCAACGAAAATGCGAAAAAACTTAGTGGAAAGTCATTAAGCAAAAGTTCTTCATCAAAATTCGACCTGCGAAAATTATTTCCGAAAGATAAACAGAAAATAGTATTTAAAAATTTCCAAAAAATCGCTGAAACGAAAACGGGTATAAATGAAATCGTTGAAATCGAAATAAAAGGAGAAACACATTACTTAAAAGCCTCATTTCAACCTGTATTCGGGGAAAACAAGAATTTGAAGTCGATCTTGATAAACGCCTCCGATATTACTCAAGAAATTGAATACGAGAATAGAATAAAACGAAGCGAGGCCAATTTTAAGACCTTGTTCTATGATTCCCCTCAGGCTTATTTAGTGATTCAGGATGAAAAGTTTGTAGAATGCAATAGAGCGTCTGAAGAATTGATGAATGCGTCAAGAGAACACATCATTAATATGCCGCCTGCAATGATCTCTCCAGAATTTCAGCCCAATGGGAGATTGTCATCAGACCTAGCCAGAGAGTATTTTGATATTTTGTATGAGAAAGGGAAGTTTAACTTTGAATGGGTTCATTTAAAAGTGACAGGTGAGCCATTCTTAGCAGAGATCAATCTTGTGAAAACGGTTTACAAAGGTAAAGATTCGATTTTGGTAATGTGGAAAGATATTACCGAGAAAAAGAAGAATCAGCAATTGGTAAATCAATTATCACAAATTGTAAATCAAAGTCCACTGAGCGTTGTAATGACGGATAAACAGGGGGTGATTCAATATATCAACAATGCAACAATAAATTTACGAGGTTTTTCAGAGAAGGATGTTCTTGGACAAAAGCCGGGGATATGGGCATATGACAGGAATGAAAAAATTTTTACCAAAGATTTATGGCAAACAATTTCCAAAGGGAATACATGGTCTGGGCAGTTTAAAAACCGAACTAAGAAAGGGGATTTGATTTTAGAATCTGCAACTATTTTTCCGATATTGAATGAACAAGGTGAAATTGAAAATTATGTCTCATTTCAAGAAGATATAACAGAAAAATTAATTCAAGACGAAGAATTAAAACTTTTTAAACAGGTATTTGACAATGGAGTAAATGGAAGATTGATTACCGATATGGATGGGAAAATCTTGTATTGTAATCAGTTCTACGCAGAGATGCATGAACTTACCAAGGAGAGCGTGCTTGGGAAGAATTGTGTTGATCAGTTAAGTGATGAATCAGTGCCCCAATATATGGTTTTGAGGAAGCGTTTATTAGCTCAAAAGCTTATTAATTCCACAGAGCTTGAACACAAAAGAAATGAAGGTCAAGTCTTCCCCACCTTGATCAATGCTTCAATAATACTCGATCAGCAAGGTAATGATCAATACATTTCAATTTCTGTTATTGATATAACAGAAAGAAAAAAAATTGAAAATGAGATCATTGATCTTAATTTAAAACTGGAAGAGAAAGTGAAAGAACGGACGTCAGAATTGATGGCTGCTGTTAGTCGTTTGGAAACATTCTTCGAGGTTTCATTGGATATGCTTTGTATTGCTGATCAACAAGGCCATTTCATTAAGTTAAGTAAGGCCTTTGAAGATGTTTTGCACTACAAGAGATCTGAACTAGAGGGAGCAGAGTTTTTAAAGTTTGTACATGAAGAAGATGTTGACTCAACTGTTGCAGCAATGAACACTCTACAGAATAACCGCAGAGTTATTAAGTTCGTGAACAGATATAGAACAAAGGAAGGAGAGTATCGTTTCATAGAGTGGTATTCATCTCCCGTTGGGAATTTCGTTTATGCAGTTGCTCGTGATGTAACTCAACAAAAGCAAAAAGAGGAGGAGCTGATCCTGGCAAGAAAATCTGCAGAAGAAGCCAACACTACGAAAAGTAATTTCTTGTCGAGGATGAGTCACGAGTTGCGAACCCCAATGAATTCGATACTTGGCTTTGCACAGTTGCTGGAAATGGGAGAGTTAGACGAAACTCAACACTCCTCAGTTCAGCACATTCTTACGAGTGGTAAGCACCTTTTGCATCTAATCAATGAGGTTCTTGACATTTCGCGCATTGAGGCCGGAAATATAAATCTATCAATTGAACCTGTTAATGTCACAAATTCGATCAAGAGTGTTTATGCACTGGTTGCGCCACTTGCTGATGCGAATAGAATTCAGTTGATTCTTGATAAAAGTACAGATTATGATCTAGTGATAAGGGCCGACAATCTTAAAGTCAACCAGATCCTCACTAATCTGATTAGTAACGCGATAAAGTACAATAAAAAAGAGGGGAAAGTATACGTTAGTCAGGAGCTAAGGAATAATACAGGTGGTGAAACAATGATCAGAGTAAGTGTAAAGGATACGGGTATAGGAATTTCAACAGAAGACCAGGTTAAAATATTTAACCCTTTTGAAAGACTCAGTGCCCAAAATTCTTCAATTGAGGGTACAGGATTAGGTTTGGCAGTTACCAAGGAGCTCGTTCACGCACTTGGTGGTAAAATTGGGCTTGAAAGTATAGCAGGAGAAGGAACAACGTTCTGGTTTGAATTTCCAAAATGTACCTCAGAGAATGTAAATCAGCATATAGATGGGCACAATAACCTTGAAAAGAAAATTGTAACTCAAAAGATGGCTTCAGTGGTATATATTGAAGATAATGAGATGAATCTAAATTTGGTGAAAGATATCTTCAAATTTAAATTACCAACGTATGACTTGAATTACTCCACCACAGGCCAAGAAGGCATAAAAATGGTTAGTGCGATTAAGCCAGACCTGATATTACTAGACCTTGATCTTCCTGACATTCATGGTTCTGAAGTGCTAAAAGTTCTTAAGAAGGACAAAAAGAGTAAAGATATCCCGGTCATCATTGTTAGCGCTAATGCAACCGAAGGGAGTATTCAAAAACTTAAAAAGGAGGGAGCCGTTCATTACGTTACAAAGCCGATCGATATCAATCAACTCCTTGAACTTATTCAAAAATACATAAACCACTGAACGGATAAGGATGAAGAGTAAAAATAAAGATGCAAGAATATTAATCGTAGATGATCAAGTCGCTAATACTGCCTTACTTGAAAATTTTTTAAAAATCAATGGATATTCAAACTTTAAATCTACGAATGATTCAAGAGAGGTTGCGAACCTAGTAAAGTCAAATCAGCCGGATCTTGTTTTACTGGATATCATGATGCCTTTTCTATCGGGAATAGATATAATGAACTGGCTTTCTGAGCAAAAATATCTGAATACTGCTATGCGTGTAATGGTGCTCACGGCAGATGTTTCACAAGAGACATTGAAAGGAGCATTAAAAGCTGGCGCACATGATATCTTGAGAAAGCCTTTTGATTTTGTAGAGATGGAATTACGAATTTCTAATCTGCTTCAGGCAAATGAAATGATCCGCGAATTGGATGATAGATCATTCCAGCTTGCAAACTTGGTGAATGAAAAAACAAATGAGCTTCGTCAGAAGAATGATGAGCTGGAACAATTCATTTATGTCGCCTCACATGATACTCAAGAACCTTTAAGGATGATCACAGGTTTTCTTCAGTTATTGGAGAAAAAATATAATTCACAACTTGATGAAAAAGGGAAACAGTACATACATTTTGCTGTAGATGGAGCTGAGCGAATGAAAACGCTGATTACAGACATGATGGAGTTTTCAAGGGCAGGAAGGCTGTCTGATGAAGATTTTAAAGAAGTAGATCTAAATGAAGTGATGAACGATGTTTTACTTGCTTTGAAAAGAATGATCGATTCTTCAGGAGCAATAATTGAGGTGGAAAAACTTCCAAAAGTTTTGGGAATGGACTCACCCTTAAAACACGTTTTTCAAAACTTGATCCACAATTCAATACTTTACCAGCCAAAAGGTCAGAAAGCGGTTATTCGTGTTAGAAGTAATCAGAATAAAAGAGGTGAGAATATAATAAGTATTACTGATAATGGACTGGGTATCGACCCGAAGGACCAAATGAAAATATTTGATGTATTCACGAGGCTTCATTTAAGGGATGAATACAACGGATCAGGAATTGGATTAAGCATTTCTAAAAAAATCTTAGAAAGGCTTGGAGGCTCGATTAGCGTAAACTCAGAACTGGGCAAAGGCGCTGAATTTCTAGTTCATTTCGGTCGAAAATGATCAAAAATGATCAATCATTTTTGAGGTTAAAGTAAGTCGGGTGCCGGCACCGGTTTTAGAGATCAACTCCATTGTAAAACCTGCGGAAAATGCTCTTTGTTTCATGTTTTGAAGGCCGATACCAGCAGATGTTTTGGCTTGATCAAAACCTTTACCATTATCTTGAATGACAATCCCAAGGACATCTTCATCAAAAGCTATTTCACAACTGACTTCATTGCATGAACTGTATTTAATAGAGTTATTCGTGAATTCCTGTATGATTCTGTATATTGAATACTCATCGAAATATGAAAAATCGAAGGCTTCCACAAACTCAGAAGTTATAAGTATAAACTCTATAGAATTAACGTTTTGAAGCCTATTAAACAATGCTTTTAATGCTGCAATCATGCCCCTTTCAAGTTCGGGAGGGGATAAATTATAGCTGATGGAACGCAATAGATTTATGCTCGAATTGATAGCGTCCTGACTCGCTTTAACAATCTCGTTCTTCTTTTCATCAGACCCCCTAAGCATTTCCAGTCGCAGGTTAGCCACTACAAGATTTTGCGCCAACCCGTCATGAAGCTCTCTGGAGAATCTGTTCCGCTCCTCATCAAGTGTTTCATGGACTATTTTTATTTTGTTTAATTCTTTGGTAACGATCTCAGTTCTATCCAAAAGAGTAACAAGGTATCGTTTGTTAGATCCAAAATAGCTGACCTCTGCAGATTGTTCATAATAATAAGTTTCACCGTTGGGGTATGAAAGCTTCAACAATTTACGACCCTCTTCTGCAAGTGCGGTGAGTGCTTCGGATGCAGTAAATTCATTTGGGAAAAGTTCTAAATAATTTTTCCCCTGCTCAGGAGGAGAGTTTTTCATTAAGCTACGCGAGGCTTCATTAAAATCAATGATATTGAGTGCACCATCTAATGAAAGCACGGCTACCGGTATTGCTGAGAAAAGTTGTCGGTACTTCTCTTCGGATCTTTTGAGTGCTCCTGTATTTTTAAAACGTTCAATCGAATAATGGATCATTTTATTGGCCAATTCTTGATCCATTTCACCTTTTATCAGGTAATCTTGTGCACCTATTGAGACACACGACAGGGCAGCTTCCATATTGTCAAGTCCCGAAAGTATGATGATCGGACAAGACGGGGCCATTTCGATAACTTTTTCAAAAGTTTCAAGACCACTATAATTAGGAAGAAAAAGATCCAGAAGTATCACATCAGGATGATCATTTTCTAACGCCTCTTTGAGGGGCAATAAATCTGAAAAAGTATGAATATTCTTTGAAGTGAAATTCAAATCAAGTAATAATTCCTGGAGCAATAATAAATCACCAGGATTATCCTCAACGACCCATATCTTGAGGATTTCGTTTCTTGATAAAAATGAATCCATTTTCTAGTTTCCTGAAATAATCAGTTTTAATTCTTCCATATTGATAGGTTTGTTGAGAAAACCAACACCTTCTTTTTTTGCTCTTATTTTATCGTCTTCGTTTGAAGATGCAGTTAAAATAATGATTCTTTCCTTTATTTCTTTCTTTTGAATTTCTTTTATAAATTCCCAACCTGTCATGCTTGGCATATTAATATCAATAAGCAATAATCTCGTTCCGTTATTTTGAACCAAAAACTTCAAACATTCAATTGCCTTGAAAAACTTTACAATTGAGGCATCTGGAAATTCATCGAGTATGCTTTCTTCGGTTAGAAAATTTGAGCCTTTGTCATCGTCAAGAATTATAAACTCAAGGTTGTTATGGGGTTCGTTCAATTGAAGTTATATTTAAGAGACAAAAATCAATTTGGGTTTATTTTGTTGATTAGTTGCTGCATTTTTTTAAGAACCTCAAGGTTTTGAGATGATTCATTCTCCGAATAATCAATTCCTGTGTTTAAGTATTCTTCTAATTGCTCAAGCTTGTTTTGAAGATAGATTACATCACCCTTGGTTAATATGTTGTTTATATTTTTTGAGGAGTTTTCAGGAAAAAAATAGCAAACAACAACATCTTCGTTGTATTTCAAGTATGAAGAATAAATTCGAACATTTAGAACTTGTTGGTTGGGGGTTTTTATATCAACATTAACCGATTTTTGTTCAATTTTGATCTTCTGCTTGTCATATAGTTCAATCATAAGTTGTGACAGATATTTTATAAGCTCTTCATAATCAGATAATTTCATTAAATCCTTTAACGCAGGGTTGCCGTATACCACTTTCTGATTTTTCAAGTTATATACACAAATTGGAGTCAAAGAATTCTCAAAAAACTCATCAAACTGAACTTCAACTTCTGCCTTGGACCTAATGTATTCCAATCGGCGCAGGGATTTAGAAAGTGTTCGTTTCAAAACCTCAGTATCGATGTCTGATTTCATTAAAAAATCCTGAGCTCCATGTTCAACAAGTAATTTGGTCATACTTTCACTTGCTGTTCCCGACATAACAATGATAGCACAGTTAGGAAAGTTCTCTTTTGTAGTTCTAAAAGTTTCAAAGCCACTTGTTTCAGGCAGCCACAGGTCCAGTAGGATAATATCAGGTTCAAGAAGGTCAATAAAATCAGCAGATTCTGTTATAGATGCGGCAGAGTAAAGATTCATTTTGAAATCTGAATTCTCCAGTTTTTGCAATTGAAATTGAATCATCTTTGAATACATGATTTCATCCTCAATCACTAAAATGTTAATTGGTTTCGTTTCTTCTTTCATGTAAAATAAAATTGCTTCTGTAGAAGGTTCAGCGCGATTTTAAATAAAAATAGCAATTTCAGCGAAAATAGGCTTTGAATGATCTCATTTTTCAAGAATCACTTTACTAACCGTGGCTTCAAGTTGAACGTCAATTGAATTCACGAGAATTGTTGAACTTATTTTGGGATTATTGTTCTTATTTAGGGTCTTTCCCTCGAAGGTCACGATAGAATAACCTCTACGCAGGACCTGCTTCGGATCAAGGATCCGTATCACGGCTTCCATATGCTCCATATTTTTCTGTTCTCGTAGAATTACGCTAGGTATAATTCGTTTCAATTCTTCTTTTTCATCAAGTATTGATAGTCGTTGTTCATGCAGGAAATCCATGGATTCCTTTTGCAGTGATCTCCCAAGTGTAGCGATGTATTCCCGATTTCTGACTAGAGTCAAAGAATAGTTTCTTCTAAAATGATGAACGGTTTCAGTCAACAAATTCTTTTCCTTGCCCAGATAGAGTCCGGCAGCATTACGAAAATGTTTGGTTTCACTGTTAAATGCCTGATTGTGCAGCTGAAGGAGTTTCATCGAATAGTTCAGGATGGTTTTGCGTGCTTCCAGGACCGGAACCGAAAACTCGTGAAAGCTCTGGATCAGGAAATCGGCTAGTTCTGTTGGAGTAATCGCATTGCGATAGGCGACCATTTCGGCAACAGTTAGATTCGTGGAGTGACCGATCCCTGTTAAAACGGGTAAGGAATATGTAGCGATCTTGTGACAAAGAGTGTAGTTGTTGTAGCACGACATGCCCACCTCTCCACCTCCGCCGCGAACGATGACGACCGCATCAAAATGATGTTTCACTTTCTCGATCTTGTCAAGCTGTTCCAGAATGGAAGGCACAGCCATATCACCTTGAAGATAAGCCTGGAAAAGCATGGTAAAAAATCGGTATCCCCATGCGTTATGGTCCAGAACCTTCATGAAGTCTGAGAGTCCCTTACTGGTATCAGCAGAAATGATCGCGATCCTTTTAGGAAGAACGGGGAATTCCAAATGCTGATTGGCATTGATCACGCCTTCCTTTTGCAATTTTTTCAGTGTTTCATCGCGTTCTTTCTGTAATTCACCCAGAGTAAAGCTCGGGTCTATGTCCTGGATCTGCAAACTTAAGCCAAAGATCTCGTGATAAACTACCCTCACCTGAAGCAACATGGTGTTTCCTTCTTTCAACGGTTCTTTAACGACTTTGATAAAATTCTGATTGATCCGCTGCAAATTGGTTTTCCAGATCTGCCCATTGATCTGTGCCACGATCTTGTCATCTTCCTTCTGAACCAATTCCGGAAACGCATGTCCGGAAGGATACAAGTTCAACTTGTGGATCTCCGCCTTTACCCAATAAGCCTGCTGATAGCGATCTTCGATCGTCTTTTTGATCGAATTCACGACCTGCTTCAGTGTAAAGATCTGTTTGCTTTCTGACATGGGAATATGAAGGTAAGAAATTAGAAGCCCTAAGTGATATACTTTTTATATAAAAATGAGGAGTAAGACTCATAAATCATTGATATTGAATCGTACAAATCATTTGAAATAAATGTTAAAAAACGAAGAGATATGAACATTATTGAATCAATTCTGTTCAATGATTACAACAAAAAGTTAAACAAAAAAAATATGAAAAGAAAAAAATTACAATTAATTGGGGCCATCGGGGTAATTCTCTTGAGCTCGTCATCGTTTGCACAGACGAACGTATTTGACGACATTATTGCAACAAGTCCAAATCACACATACCTGGAGGCAGCGATTCTTCAGGAAGGATTGCAAGGTGCTTTGCAGAATCCTTCCGCTAATTTGACAGTGTTTGCACCGACAGATCAGGCATTTACTGATTTAGCTAATGCTTTGGGAACAGATATCAATGGTTTGTTGGCATTGCCCAACCTCGACGATATACTATTGTATCATGTTCTTGGTGTAACTGTACCGTCTTCAGCTGTTAACAACGGAGCAATTGTTCAACCTTTGAGCCCCACAAATTCGTTGAAATTAACAGTGACTACCGCGGGTGGTGTATTTGTAAACCAAGCACAAGTTTCTACAGCAGACCTGACCTCTATGAACGGAGTAGTGCACGTTTTGGATGCAGTCGTTCTTCCAAGTACAACCGTAGCTGATATCGCAATCGGTTCACCGGCACACACAACATTGGTTGCAGCTGTAGTTGAAGCAAGATTGCTTCCAGCTTTGACGGATCCTTTTGCTTCACTTACCGTTTT
>JALRFI010000211.1 GCA_023253775.1 Crocinitomicaceae bacterium | reverse complement strand
AAAGGTAAAACCGGCTTTGCAATGGGCGATCCGAGAAAGAACATTTTCACGCTTTCTTATAGCGAAGACGGAGGTCGGACATGGCAAGCTTGTGAAGGGAAGATCGAAGCGATGGAAGGAGAAGCTGGATTTGCAGCGAGCGGCACGAATGTTCAGGTTCTCAATGATTCCACCTTTGTTTTTGTGAGTGGAGGTAAAAAAAGCAGATTTTTCATGACCCATGATAAAGGCCAAACCTGGAAACAAACATCCCTTCCCTATCTGACCAGTCTCACAAGTGGAGCATTTTCCATTTTTATGAAGGATTCCTCAAATGGAGTTATTGTGGGAGGGGATTTTGCTAATCCAGATCTAAACCTAAATACAGCATTTTTCACGGATGACGGTGGTGAATTCTGGATCAACTCTGAAAGACAACCTCGAGGGTACAGATCCTGCGTACATTATAAAAATAATGTTTTGTATGCATGCGGTACAAATGGGATTGACATATCTTTCGACATGGGACGTGAGTGGATTCCGTTTGCAAATGGTAATTTTTTCTCCATGACATCCGATGACAATTATTTATATGCAACCATTCCGAATGGAAGGTTCTTGATTTTTGAACTAGCTGAAACCAAAAATTGAATTTTTCGAAGAAAATAGAAACAATCGTTAAAGATCACTTTTCAGATGACCCAACTGGCCATGACTGGCATCATATTGATCGTGTGAGAAATATGGCACTTCTCATTCAGGAAAATGAGGGCGGCGACAAAGAGATTATAGAAATAGCCGCATTACTGCACGATATTTCTGATCATAAATTAAACGGAGGAGTCTTAAATGACAACGGTCGAGCCTCAAAAGAGATACTTGAATCCATCGATTATCCCAACGAAAAAATGGAAAAAGTAATTGCCATTGTAGATGCTGTTTCATTCAAAGGAGCCGGACAAGAAGACATTGAAGGATCCATAGAACTAAGTATTGTGAGGGATGCCGATCGTCTCGACGCAATTGGAGCAATTGGAATTGCTCGTGCATTCGCATATGGCGGCCATAAAAATAGACCCATTTATGAACCATCAATATCCTTAGAATTTCACGAGAATTTTGAACAATATGCAAACTCAGGAAGTCATACAATCAATCATTTCTATGAAAAATTATTACTTTTAAAAAGTCGGTTAAGGACAACTACTGCAAGGAAAATCGGAGAACATCGACATAAGTTCATGGAAGAGTTCCTTAAAGAATTCCTAAATGATTGGAACTTAAATTATTAGCATTTTATGAGCGTTAATTATAGCTTAGGGATAGATATAGGAGGCACATCTACAGAATATGGAATTGTCACAAATGATGGTAAGGTCATTTATGAGAACTATATTCCAACTTCAAATTTTGATGAAGCCTCGGATTTGGTTGACTTTATTTACAATGACATAAAAATTCAGGAACAAATTAATTTCATTGTAGGAATAGGAATTGGTGCTCCAAATGGCAATTACTTCAATGGCACCATTGAATTTGCTCCAAACTTAAAATGGAAAGGTATAATTCCTCTAGCAAATATGTTTAGGGATAAATTTCATAAACCTACACTCCTTACCAACGATGCTAACGCAGCAGCAATGGGAGAAATGATCTTTGGAAACGCCAGAGATCTTTCGGATTTTGTTACAATAACTCTGGGCACAGGTGTTGGTTCGGGGGTAGTAGTGGATGGCAGACTCGTTTATGGTCATGATGGCTTTGCCGGAGAATACGGACATATTAGAGTTATTCCGGATGGAAGACCTTGTGGTTGTAAAAGAAAAGGCTGTCTTGAAACGTATGCATCTTCAACAGGAGTAGTAAGAAGTATAGCATTATTAGATTCTAAAAACAAGGCTTCATCTTCAATTGTTCAACTCAATAATCCAACTGCAAAGGATGTTTTTGATGCGTCACTTAAAGGAGATCTATTTGCATCTGAAATCATTGATTATACTGCAAGAATTCTGGGAAGTTCACTCGCTGATTATTCTTGTTTTTCAAGTCCAAAAGCGTATGTGTTATTTGGTGGAATTGCACAAAGTGGTCCTGATTTCGCGTCAAAAGTTAAAGTCTACATGGAAGAAAATATGTTGGTTATTTACAAAAACAAAGTTGAAATCCGTATTTCCTCATTGCATGATAGAAACGCAGCTGTTTTAGGTTCTGCATCTCTCATATTTTCACAATTAGGTAAATTAATCTAATATGCGATTCATCTTTGCAGTTGTCTTACTGTCCACTTTTTCCGTCTTCGGACAGAATAGATCTGTGGACGAGCTCCGAAAATCTAATGAGATTCGTAAGAACTACATAGATAACAAAATCAATAGCGACGAATTCTTTACTTCCAAGAGCCTTTATGTCGACCCTTTTATTGGAACAGGTGGTCATGGCCATACTTACCCAGGTGCTGCTGCACCTTTTGGAATGATGCAATTAAGTCCAGATACTAGGCACGACGGATGGGATGGGTGCTCAGGATATCATTATTCAGATTCAATCATTTATGGCTTCAGTCATACCCATTTAAGTGGTACTGGCGTTCCTGATTACTGTGACCTACTTATTATTCCTCAACTTGGAATTCCTAAAATTGACCCAGGATATTTGAATCCTCAAAAAGGCTACGGTGATCGATTTTCACATGAACAGGAAAATGCCTCTCCTGGATTTTATGAAGTGAAGCTTCTTGACCAGGAGATCATTTGCAGAATGACAGTAACTGAGAGGGCGGGAATGCATGAATACACCTTTTTAAAAGAAAAAGGCAAAAAATTCATCCTGATTGATCTTGATCATAGAGACAAATTGCTGAACCATTCAATCATCGTTGGAAAAGATAAACGATCAGTATCAGGTTCGAGAAATTCTCATGCCTGGGCTTCAAATCAGCATTTTTACTTTCATCTTGAAACGTCCACACCATTTCAGAAATCCAAGCTATTCATTAAAAACGGTCAACACAAGCTCCTTTTAACCTTTCATGAAGAAACTGAACAGATAAAAATAAAAATAGGTATGTCTTCGGTCGACATTGAGGGAGCGATAAACAACTTAAAAACTGAAATACCTGACTGGGACTTTAACTATTTGAGATCCCAAACGGTAAAGAAATGGGACAAAGAACTGGGGGTGATCGACTTTAAGAGTGCTGAACTCAATACAATGATCATTTTCTATTCTGCATTATATCACTCATTTCTTCAGCCCAATCTTTTTAGTGACATCGACGGAAGATACCGAGGGCGTGATAATAAAATCCACAGGATCAGCAACGACTCCCCTCAATATACTGTCTTTTCTTTGTGGGACACTTACCGAGCTACTCATCCACTTTACACATTGATCCAGCAAGACAGAACCAACCAATTCATCAACACCTTCTTGAGGCAATTCGACCAAAGCGGCGATCTGCCGGTTTGGGAACTAGCAGGTAATGAAACTGATTGCATGATCGGTTATCATAGCGCTTCAGTCATTGCTGACGCTTGGCTTAAGGGTATTCGAGGGTTTGATGGAGAAAAGGCTCTGGCTGCAATGGTCACAACTTCAGAACACGATGAATTAGGTAAAAAAGTATTCAGGACACAGGAATTTATTGGATCAGGCGACGAACCTGAATCCGTTTCAAAAACACTTGAATATTCCTATGACGACTTCTGTATCGCCCAAATGGCAACATCTTTTGGGAAAATGGATATCTATCAGAAATATTATAAAAGCTCATTAAATTTCATCAATCTTTACGATCCTGAAACCAAATTCATGAGAGCTAGAAGGGGAGCTATGTGGTATTCGCCTTTCGATCCAACTGAAGTCAATTTTAACTATACAGAAGCAAATAGCTATCAATACTCATTATATGCTCCTCATGCAATTGATGTTATAACAAAGTTAATGGGTGGAAAAGATTCACTTGAAAGCTGGCTTGACCGATTATTTACTACAGAAATGGAGTTGTCCGGAAGACATCAAGTTGATATCACTGGTCTTATTGGACAATATGCTCATGGGAACGAACCTTCCCATCATATGGCCTACCTATACAACTATACCAATCACCCGGAAAAAACGCAATATTACATCGACAAGATTTTTAAAGAAATGTATTCTATTCATCCAGATGGATTATCCGGAAATGAAGATTGCGGACAAATGTCCTCATGGTATATCTTAAGTGCATTAGGAATTTACCAAGTCACTCCTGGATACTCATGGTATGACATCGGCCGACCACTAATGAATGAAGCAAAGATTCATTTTGAAGATGGTAAAGAGCTTATAATCAAGGTGAAAAACAACTCTTCAAAGAATAAATACATTCAATCTTTTTCAATTAACGGACAAAAACAACTATCTACTCAGGTCCATCACGGAACCATCATGAATGGTGGCAATTGGGAGATAATCATGGGACCGAATCCAGTCGATTATTTTCAATTCAAAAGCACTTGTCACTCATCAGAGAATATTCAGGAAGCAAAAGTTCCAATTCCATATATCAAGAATGAGACACGTATTTTTGATGATTCTATTTTGGTTAAACTTGGTGCTCATCCATCACTGAACAATGAAAAAGTTAATCTCTATTACCGATTCTCGACAGATACCACTCAGATATATGAATACAAAGCACCTTTTGCCATTCATGAAAGTTGTATAGTAGAGATTAACAGAAGAAACACCATTATTCCTGAAAAAGGTGCAATGCCTGGTTTATATCTATATAATAGCCCTTGGGTTTCGACCGAATTCATTCAAAGAGATAAAAATGTGACCTTGGACCTTAAATCAAAGTATGACCACCAATATGCGTCTTCTGGGCCTAATGCATTGATTGACGGTGTTGAAGGAGGTAATGAATTTAGAACTGGAGATTATCAAGGGTACTGGGCTCAGGACCTTGTTTCTGAGGTCACCTTCAGCGAGGCGAGAGTCATAAAAGAAACTGGTATCAGTTGTTTGCAGGATATGAAATCATGGATCTTCTACCCTTCTTTAATTCTCGTGGAAATTTCAGTGGATGGATCTACATTCAAGAAAGTTGATCAAAACATTAATATTCCAACATTCAATGATTATGTTGGACCAACAAATCAGGACTTTACAGTAAAATTCGAATCTCCGGTAAATGTAAAAAAGATACGCATCACAGCTAGGAATTATGGTAAATGTCCACAATGGCATTTAGGGGCTGGAAATGATACCTGGTTGTTCTCTGATGAATTGATTTTTAGATAGACGATAGATTTTACCTGTTGAATGGTACAACTCTTAATGGAAATAGTATGTATTTTTACGATGCTTCAAAAAAAAAAAAAAAAGAACAATGAAAATTTTCAAAGTAAGCTTTTTATCTGCAGCGATCCTGTTTAGTGGATTTGTTAGAGCGGATGAAGGAATGTGGCTGCCATTCATGTTAGGCAGAAACTACAAGGACATGAAAAAACATGGATTAAAGTTGAGCAAAGAGCAACTTTACTCTATCAATAAATCCTCTTTAAAAGACGCCGTGATCTCTTTCGGTGGATTTTGTACAGGAGAAGTTATCTCAGGACAAGGTTTGGTATTAACAAACCATCACTGTGGATACGACGCAATTGCAGGCGCTTCTACTCCGGAACATAACTACCTGGATAATGGATTTTGGGCAAAGTCGAATAAGGAGGAAATCGCAGTACCTGGTTTGACAGCAACATTCATGATCCGTATGGAAGATGTTACTGAAACGATTGCAAAGGAATTGAAATCAGACATGACTACTGAACAACGCAATGCGAAGATCAGAGAGATCTCCGCAATTCTTGAAAAAGACGCTGTAAATGGAACTCAATACGAAGCGTTCGTGCGTGATTTTTATGATGGAAATGAATTCTATTTATTTGTAAAAGAAACATTCAAAGATGTACGTCTTGTAGGCACACCACCACAATCTGCAGGTAAATTTGGTGGAGACACTGATAACTGGATGTGGCCAAGACACACAGCGGATTTCTCAATGTTCAGAATTTATTCTGGAACAGATAACAAGCCAGCGGATTATGCTGAAACAAACATCCCATACACTCCAAAGCACTCTCTTCCTGTTTCAATTAAAGGAGTTAAAGAAAACGACTATGCTATGGTTATGGGATTCCCTGGAAGAACAAACCGATACCTTACTTCATACGGTGTTGAGCAGGCAATCGCAATTGAACAACCTAAAATCGTTGATATTCGTGCGAAGAAACTGGAGATCATGAAAAAATACATGGATCAGGATGTAGCGGTTCGTTTAAATTATTCATCGAAGTATGCTTCAGTTGCTAATTACTGGAAATACTTTATCGGACAAACAGCTCAATTAAAAGCCAATAAAGTTGCCGATAAAAAGAGAGCGCTTGAAAGCCAGTTTTTAGAATATGCAAACGGAAAAGTAGAATACGACAATGTTTTGACGGATATTAAAAATTCCTTCGAAGCAACAAATAATATTGTTTTCATCAAGGTATACCAATCAGAGTTTGTTCGACAGGTTGACATCAACCTTATTGCCTATTTATATAAGCTCGCAGCCGATTCTGAAGTCGCCGGTAATGATAATCGTGCAAAAATGCTTCGAGGTATGGCGGCAGGAAGAGCCGATGAACTTTTCAAGGAAAGAAATATGAATATTGAAATCGAAACCCTTGAAGCCGTTCTAACAATGTATGTAAGAGATGTACCTGCAGATCAGCAGGGAAGTCTTACCAAAGAAATAGGCGCTAAGGGAGTAAGCGGTTACATTCAGGACATTAAAAACCACTCTGTATTCACTGACGCAAAAAGATTTGAAGAATTCGTTTCGAAAAATGACTTTTCAATTTTGGAAAACGACGGATTGTTCAAATTGATCAAAGATTTGGATGACGCTTACAATCAGGCTACATCTACGGATGAAGTCAAAGAAGCTGGAGAAAAGCTGACTCGTGGAAACAGACTTTTCGTGAAAGCAGTTAGAGAAATGCAGCCTAACAAGATCTTCTACCCTAATGCAAATTCTACAATGAGACTTACATATGGTAATGTATTACCTTATGATCCAAAAGATGGGGTTACATATCATTACACGACTACTTTAGAAGGAGTAATGCAGAAAGAAGATCCGACAAATCCTGAGTTTGTAGTTGATGCACGAATCAAAGAGCTATATCAAAAAAAGGACTACGGTCAATATGCAGATAAAAATGGAGATCTGGTTGTAAACTTCCTTACAAACAATGATATCACCGGAGGAAACTCAGGCTCACCTGTCATCAACGCGAAAGGTCATCTAATCGGTGCTGCATTTGACGGAAACTGGGAAGCAATGTCAGGTGACATTTATTTTGAACCAAATATCCAACGTACGATCGTTTGTGACATTCGATATGTACTATGGCTGGTAGATAAGTGCTACGGAGCGACTCACTTGGTTAACGAAATGAATATCATCAAATAGATCTGATCCCTCCGAATGGAGGGATTTTTTTTATACCCTTACATATCTAAACTTTATTTTATCTTAACTTCATAAAGGTTAAATGTAATAAATCATGAATCCTATCATAAAGAACATTCTTGGCACAATAGCGGCTCTTTTTGCAGGAGGCGCCGTAAACATGGCGATCATCACCATATCAGGCTCAATTATTCCCCCACCTGAAGGGGCAGATGTAACGACAATGGAAGGACTCAAAGCTTCGATTCACCTTTTTGAAGCGAGACATTTTATCATGCCTTTCCTGGCTCATGCCATGGGCACATTCGTTGGAGCTTTGATCATTTCTATCTTGGCAGCCAATAACAAGTTGAAATTCGCTATTGGCATAGCAACTTTCAACTTTCTTGGGGGCTTGATAATGGTTTTAAGTTTAGATGCTCCACTATGGTTTGAAATTACTGATTTGTTATTTGCATACCTTCCCATGGGATTTTTAGCTAACAAGCTGGCTACAAGAAAAAATTGAGTTAATTCAAAAGTGAAAGTTTACCGTTCATGTAATTGAAACTTTTTACAAGCTCGGCTTCCTCAAACACAACATCAATCTCACATTCTCCTATTGATTTGATCAAGATCCCTTTTATTGAACCATTACCGTTCTTTTTATCATTTCTTGCCAATAGGATCAAATCATTATAATGATCCGGATCAAGATATACCATACTAAATTTATCCAGGATCGCTTTTTCAATTGACTTAAAATCGTCTCCATTTAAAATTTCCCTTTTGAAAGAAATGTATGACTCTAACCATAAACCCAACGCAACGGCATGACCATGTGCAATCGGCGATTTATCAAGTAAAAAACCTTCTATCGCATGCCCAATAGTATGCCCAAAATTCAAGAGCTTCCTGATACCCTTCTCCAACGGATCCCGTTCAACAATATTTAATTTGATCTCCATAGAAGAAATAATCATTTTTTCATTTAAGAGATCATCAACTTCATCAACCAACTTCAATTCCAACCAAAGCTCTTTGTCACTTATTAAAGCATGTTTAAGCATTTCGGCATATCCATTCCATAATTCTTCTTCTG
>JALRFI010000099.1 GCA_023253775.1 Crocinitomicaceae bacterium | reverse complement strand
AAAAAGCTTGAAGTTCTTTAAATCCATGGAATTTTATATCATAAATTTTAACATTTAAAAAATAAGTACACTTAAATTATATACTCATTTTTTCAGGTGGTTTTGGAGGAGAAAATGGATAACCACCAACAACCGATTGATCAAAGTCAATTACAGAACCTGTCATCATTCCAGAATCCGCAGATGCTAAGAAGGTAACTGCTTTTGCAACTTCAATAGTTCCCAATAATCTTTTGAAAGGTTGTTCTTTTGCAGCGTCCTCTAACCAATTCTCTGGTGCTCCATGAAATTTTGTTTGTATTTGATGTTCTCCATCTGAAGCCATCCAACCTATGTTGAGTTGGTTTACTCTTATATTGTTAATAAGAAGAGCGAATGCCGTATTCTTGGTCATGGTTGCTAAAGCGCCCTTTGATAAACTATAAGAAGCTAGAAAAGGTTGACCAGTTAATGCAGCTTGAGAGCCAATATTTACAATCGACCCTTTAATATCCTGCTCGATCATTATTTTGACAACTTCTTGGGTTAAAAAAAATGGCCCTTTGACATTAATATTAATCATACGATCGAATAACTCTTCAGAGGTCTCCACTATATTGCCTCTGTCAGTTAAACCTGCTGCATTAACAAGGATATCAACTTTGCCAAATTTATTTTTGGTATGAGCGACGGCTTGCCTACATTGAGAAACGACAGCTACATCTGTTTTTACAAACTCAATGTCACAGCCGGTATCTTTAGAAATTTCTGCAGCAACTTTTTTTCCTTTTTCTTCATTACGTCCAAGGGTAATAATCCCCTTCGCTCCCATTTCAGCAAAGTTTCGGGCAATCGCCGCTCCTAATCCCTGACTACCTCCAGTGACAATCGCAATTTTGCCATCTATTCTATTCATTTTTATAGTCCTCTATTTCATACCCGTATTGGTTTAAACAGGAGACCAGCTCTTTATTTCCAATTCTTGCATACTCCAATGGATTTGCCTTCGCTGGATCTTGTTCTGCCTCTACTACGAACCAACCTTCATAATGATTTTCTGCTAAAGTTTTGACAACTTCTTTAAAATTAATACTTCCGTCTCCTGGTACAGTAAAAGCTCCTTTTAACACTGCATCTAGAAAGCTTTCTTTTGACCTATCTAAATTATTGACCACTTCAGCTCGAATATCTTTTGCATGAAAGTGAGTTATTCTTTTTGCATGTTTTTTGATGACGTTAATTGAATTTCCACCTGCAAAAGTCATGTGACCGGTATCAAAAAGCAAATTTACTGCTTCACCAGTATTATTCATTAAAGCATCTAATTCTTCTTCGGTTTCTATGGCTGTGCCCATGTGGTGATGAAAGGAAATTGGCATTCCAAAATCAGCACAAAACTCTGCAAATTCTGTTAATTTTTTTCCATAAGACTTAAAATCTTCAGGTCTGGAATATCGCCGATACGGTCATCGAGCAGCTGGCTAAGATGACCGAGCGAACCATGCAGATTCAGGTGACGATTCAGGATGGAACCGCATGGTTTACCTGTGGTGACCAGAGTGTGGAAGTACACCCTGAACTGATTGAGTTTGTTATTTCCTCTGAAGATTCAAAACCTCTTCACCCTGAGCACTATTCTCTAACAGAAACTGAATTGAAAAATATATCTGGACTAACCTCAGGTACAGGGTGGATCGCAATTCTCAAGAAACCCAAAATAGATTCTACTAACAGCGATTTCATTGTAGTATTAGATGGCGTTCAAGATCCCGGAAACTTAGGTACCATCATACGAACATGCGACTGGTTCGGTATCAACCGAATTGTATGTTCAAAAGACAGCGTGGATTGCTTCAATGAAAAGACGGTTCAAGCAACTATGGGTTCGATATTTAGAGTTGAAGTTGAGTATACTGATCTACAAGGATTTCTGGACTCTTTTGATGGCCCAATCTATGGAGCTTTAATGGAAGGTGAAAATGTATTCAAAAGCACATATCAACCGAAAGGAGCGCTTGTCCTTGGTAATGAAGGCAATGGAGTGAGACCTGAAATCGAAAAATTAATTACTCATCCACTGCACATTCCGGGGAAAGGAAAAGCAGAATCATTGAATGTAGCTATAGCTGGAGGAATACTTATCGCTGAATTGAAAGGCAGATCACTCGGATAGTTCGGCAATCTTTCTTGCACACTTAATACCGTCGATCGCTGCTGAGATAATACCACCAGCATAACCAGCACCTTCACCGCATGGATACAACCCTTTCACATCAGGATGCTGTAAATCCTCTTCACGTGGAATCTTTATTGGTGAGGATGTTCTCGATTCAGTAGCGTGTAATACCGCATCATTCGTTAGATAACCCTTCATTTTCTGACCGAAATCAACGAAGGCTTTTCTTAATCTTTTACTGATCATCGGAGGCAATATCTCATTGAGATCCACTGATACCAAGCCAGGCTGATAAGATGTCTTTGGTAAATCTTTAGAAACTACGCCATTTACAAA
>JALRFI010000095.1 GCA_023253775.1 Crocinitomicaceae bacterium | reverse complement strand
GGGATCTTCCGGAATGATGTACACAAAATCAACACTTTGTGATCCTGAGGCGTTGAGTGCCACATCTGAGATGTTGATCGTTGTTAGCGTGTATGTATTTCCATTTGAAAAAGGGGTTGCCATTGTAAGGTGAACAATGCTCGGATCTACGCCATCCAGTACCGCAGCGGACACACTATTGAATGGAATGATGTCATAATTGGAAATGTTTTCGGCTGAGGCTTGATCGAGTGGTTCGTTGAATTGAACATCAGCCGTCGTATTCGAAGTTGCTATTGCGGATAACAAAACCGGTGGATTTGTGTCGTATATGATCGGTCCAACATAAATATCATCGAAGAAATGCTTTTGGATGAAGGAAAGTGTCGATTGCGTAATGGCTATACCGAAATGGGTTCCAGAAGAAACAGTAATGTCATTAATGGTTCCTTCTGATGTATAGCTTACTCCGGTTCCGTTGATATCACGATAAAGGTTCCAGTCTCCAGATGCTGAACAAGTCACCTTGATCTTCAGGGTGTTGTTAGAAACATTTGTCACCCCATCCAACCCATCAATGATCTTGGTATTAACCCCGGCGACTCTTCGGTACAATGAAATTTCATCTGTTGTACCTCCGATACGCACAAAGTAACCGCTCATCGTCGCACTAAATAGATTGGATTGATCAGCGATAAGATAATAATCGACAAAATTTGCGCTGGAGGTGTTGAATTGCAATTGCGTAAAAAATTCCCACTGTGTATCCAAAAGAGAAGTGCTGCCTGTAGAAAGATAGAAGCTGGTACTTGGCAGCAATTTATTTGATCGTAATCTCAAATTTCCTGCGACGTCAACAACGGTGAAAACGGAGTCATCTCCAATCCATGCAGGGGAACTGGTGAATTCACCGTCTGTAAAATCATCGGTAAACTGTCCGAAAATGGTCAGATGTGTTAAGATTATAAAAATGGTCAGAATCTGCTTCATGCCTAAGTTGCAATGCAATCAAATATACTATTTTTGACCCAAAATTTACAAAAATGAAAGTTGCAGTAGTTGGTGCTACCGGTATGGTAGGAAATGTTATGTTACAAGTACTTCGAGAGCAGAATTTCCCGATCACGGAATTGATTCCTGTTGCCTCTGAAAAATCGGTGGGAATGGAAATGGAATTTGGTGGTTTGAAGTGTAAGGTAGTATCTCTTGACACTGCAGTTTCGATGAAACCGGATGTAGCAATTTTCTCTGCGGGGGGTGATACCTCTCTGGCTTGGGCTCCGAAGTTTGCTGAAGTTGGAACAGTCGTGATCGATAATTCTTCGGCATGGAGAATGGACCCGACAAAAAAGTTGGTTGTACCTGAGATCAATGGTGATGTTTTAACGAAAGAAGACCTGATCATTGCTAATCCGAATTGCAGCACCATCCAGCTGGTATTGGCACTGGCGCCTTTGCATAAAAAATATGGTGTAAAAAGAGTGGTTGTTTCTACCTATCAGTCGATCACCGGAACAGGTGTGAAGGCGGTGCAGCAAATGGAAAATGAAAGAGCTGGACAAAACGGAGAGATGGCGTATCACTATCCGATCGACAAAAACTGTATTCCTCAATGTGATGTATTCACGGATAACGGATATACGAAGGAAGAACTTAAGTTAACCAACGAAACAAAGAAGATCCTTGATCCTGCGATCAATGTTACGGCAACTGCTGTACGTGTTCCGGTTGTAGGTGGACATTCTGAAGCGGTGAACATTGAATTTGAAAATGATTTTGACCTGGATGAGGTTCGTCGTTTATTGCATGAGCAACCGGGAATTACTTTGAAAGATGATCCAACCACCAATAATTATCCAATGCCAAAGTATGCTGAAGGGAAAGATGATGTTTTTGTAGGTAGGATCAGACGAGATTTCTCTCAACCGAATACATTGAACATGTGGATCGTTGCAGATAACTTGCGTAAAGGCGCTGCAACCAATGCGGTACAGATCGCGTGGACGCTGGTGAACAAAGGAATACTAAGTATTTAATTGGGTTGTAATAGGGTAATGGTACCGGGAATCACTTGTATGTGATAGTTCCCTTCCAATACACTTTCTCCATCGGCTTCACAGAGGGCTTTTCCGGATGTAATGGTGACATTCATTTCTGTGCATTGCCAGTATTCGACCTGGGGATGATCGATGGTTTCACCTCTTTTCAGGCGTTTGAGGTATTTCAGATAATGAAAGAAGTTGATCCTTTTTAAAAGGGTAATGGAGAGTGTTCCATTTCCGGGATCAGCGAAAGGGTTGATCGTGATACCGCTGGCAAATACTTTTCCGTTGCAAATAGCTGCCATAAAGACTTCACCGGAATAAGCATTGTTGTCCGTTTTGATCTCAAGTTTTGCTCGTCGGTAAAAGAGGAAGGTTCTTAAGATGGCCAGAGGGTAAGAGCGGGTTCCTTTGATCCATTTTCGTTGGCGATTCAAGATGTGAATGGCTTTACCACCAAATCCAATGTCTGCGATATTGAGAAAGTAGTGCGCTGTATTATTCACTGTGATCTTGCCCACATCGATCTTTTTAGTTTGCTGTTCGTGAATGCTTTTTTGAAGCTCATTACCGTTATTGAAGAGTTGAATGGATCTAGAAAAGTCGTTACCTGTTCCATTTGGGAGGATTCCGAAAAGTACAGGCTGATCTGCAACCATAATTCCGTTGATGACCTCGTTAACAGTTCCGTCACCACCGACTGCCAGGATCACCTGGAATTTTTTATCGATCGCTTCAACGGTAAACCGATGGGCGTCGCCCATAGCGGTAGTGAGCATTCGCGTGCATGAAAAAGCTGGATCTTGCTCAAGTAGGGAGAGTATTCGTTCACTGTTCTTGTTCAGTCCGTGCAACCCATTGATAATGATAGCGATCTTTTTCACGTTTTCGAAAGTAATGAAAATGTGGGTGCAAATAAAAACGGCACATTTTCATGTGCCGTCTTCATACGATATGCAGTTAGTCTTGAAGTAAAGGAACCTCTGCTCCTTGTGCTCCAAGAGCCTCTTTGATCTTGTGTTCAAGTTCTTCCATCAACTCCGGATTGTCGTGGATGATCTGCTTCACAGAGTCGCGACCCTGTCCAAGTCTGGTTTCACCGTAAGAGAACCATGATCCGCTCTTCTTAAGGATATTCAGATCAACACCAAGGTCGATGATCTCACCCACTTTAGAGATTCCTTCGCCATACATGATGTCGAATTCTGCCTTTCTGAATGGTGGAGCAACTTTGTTCTTTACGATCTTCACTTTTACGCGGTTTCCGATCACATCTTCACCTTCCTTGATTTGGCTCGTTCTACGAATATCAATTCGGATCGAAGAGTAGAATTTCAATGCATTTCCACCGGTAGTGGTTTCAGGATTTCCGAACATCACTCCGATCTTATCACGAAGCTGGTTGATGAAGATGCAGCAACATCCTGCCTTATTGATAGAACCCGTTAATTTACGAAGCGCTTTAGACATCAAACGAGCTTGTAGACCCATTTGAGAATCACCCATTTCACCTTCGATCTCTGCTTTTGGCGTTAATGCCGCAACCGAGTCAACGATGATCAGGTCAATAGCACCGGAACGGATCAGATTATCGGCGATCTCTAAAGCCTGCTCACCATTGTCTGGTTGCGAAATGATCAGATTATTAACATCTACACCAAGTTTTTGCGCATAAAATTGATCAAAAGCGTGCTCTGCATCGATGAATGCGGCAATTCCTCCCTGCTTCTGTACTTCAGCGATCGCATGGATCGCAAGCGTAGTTTTACCTGAAGATTCAGGACCGTAGATCTCTACGACTCTTCCTTTAGGGAATCCATTGATCCCAAGCGCCATGTCAAGCGTGATAGATCCTGTTGGGATCACCTCAACTTTTTCTACCGGTGAATCGCCAAGTTTCATGACAGATCCTTTTCCGTAAGTCTTGTCCAGCTTCTCCATGGTAAGCTGAAGTGCTTTTAATTTTTCCGGGTTAATTTCTTTGTTAGCCATATCGTATGTTTTTGTTTCTGCAAAGTTGTGTCAGATGATCGTAAACAATTTACGAACTACTGAGCGGGTTTAAAAATTGCTGAGAATCTCGTCAGCGTGAGCTTTGGTATTTGGTTTTGAGATCACCTCAACGATCTTCTGATTTTCATCGATCAGAAAAGTGGTGCGGTGAATACCATCGTATTCTTTTCCCATGAATTTCTTTGGTCCCCAAACGCCAAATGCGTTCAGCACTGCATGGTCTTCATCGCTGATCAGCGTAAACGGAAGATCGAACTTGCTGATGAATTTCTGGTGCGAACTTTCTGAGTCTGCGCTAACACCGATCACTTCAATTCCTTTTGCTTTCAGATCAGAATACCCGTCTCTCAAGCTGCACGCCTGAGCAGTACAGCCGGGAGTATTGTCTTTCGGATAAAAGTAGATCGCGACCTTCTTTCCCTTAAGGTCATCTGAAGAAATGAGCTTTCCGTTTTGGTCTTTGGCTTTGAAAGCCGGCATTGTGTCTCCTACGCTTAGTGTTTTCATTTTGATAAAATATTAAACAACTCTTTGACGAAATATTAATCAAAGATAGATGCAATTTCTAATTATCAAAAAAATAAATGAAAAAAATGTTCACCAAAAAGAAAAAGCCCCTTAGGGGGCTACTTTTATTCTTGTACTAAAGTGTTGAACTGATCGAGCAGGTCTTGATAGCTTTTCTTGCGCTTTCGAGCCTGATCTGCATAAGCAGCATCCTTATTCTTTTCGTGCGCTTCGATCTCTGCATCCAGCTCTTCCAACTTCGATTCAAACCCCGTGATCAGGAAATTGATGTTTTGAGGAAGGAACATCTGCGTATAGAAACCACTGTTGCTTTTCAGGTACTCATAGATGCCGAATGAAGAGGCGATCACTTCCGGTTCCTGGCGGCTCACATAAAAAGTCAAGCTATTCATAACACCCAGCTGATCAAAGCCCTGAAGTACATTTCCTTTCAGCGCCTTTTCAAAGTAGGTCATGGCTTCTGGTCCTGCATATGCTCCATACAATTGTGCAATACCCGACATCATTTTAGATGACTTTTCAGTTTCAAGCTCCTTCGCCAGTCCCATTGCTTTATCCGGGTCTATCTTACCCAATTGTCTTAGCGCAGTGGTGACAACCAGATACGAACTATCTTTTTCGATTCGTTCTGTATAGATCGCGATGTTGTTGTTGTTCTCCGAGTTGTTGTTCAGGAAGTTCAACGCCGCGGCTCTTACTTTCGAAACAGGGTCGTTCTTTGCCAGATCAGTGATCACAGTGAGTCCTTTGGTCTTGTTGTCGCCCTCGAGCTTCACGGCCTTTTCAATTGCTGTAATTCGGATATCCCAGAACGGATCATTCAAGGCATCCAGCACCATTTGTTCGATTGCTGCCCCTTTTCCTTTTGACCCCTGCATCAAACCATCTCTTCTGGTTCTCCATTTATGGCTGTTATAGAACTGGAAAATATATTGCTCCTGAGGCTTGTTCTCTCTTACTTTCGCCAGCAACATTTCTTGCTGATCATAGATCACACACTTCAAGATCCCATTGAACGGAAATTCAAAAGTTTGTTCAAGCTGATCAACCACTACTTTTTCTGTACGCTTGCCATTCGCATCGCACACCATCATCTGGATCGGTAATTTATAGATTGGAGATAATTCAAGGTTCTGCTTTTGTTTCACAGTCACTTTAACAACTGATCTTTCCGCATCGATCTCCTGAGAGAAATCAAGGATCGGATGACCCGAGCCAAGGAACCACTGATTAAAGAACCAGTTCAGATCCTCTCCGCATACTTCTTCAAAAGCGATACGCAACTGATGGAATTCAGCCGGCTTGAATTTGTTGGTCTGCAAATAGTTCTTGATCCCTGCAAAGAACGCTTCATCATCGATGTATGATCTCAGCATGTGTAGAATTCTTCCTCCTTTATTGTAAGAGTGTCCGTCGAACATTTGTTCTTTATCGTCATAATCGAACCAGATCAGATCATGGTATCCCGACATTTGTGCCGACTGGAAATACCCGTCCATTTCAGCTTCTGCCTGAAAATCGGCTTCATCTTTACCGTATCTGAATTCATCCCACAGGTACTGCGAGTAATTGGCAAATGACTCATTTAATGGAAGATTTGACCATGATTCACACGTTACAAGATCACCAAACCAGTGGTGGAAAAGCTCGTGTGCGATCGTAGACTGATCATTCTCATCCAGCAATTCTCGATCGTTCTTGTATACAAAATCACCAAAGATCACAGCCCCTGTGTTTTCCATGGCTCCTGAAACGTAATCACGCACAACGATCTGACTGTATTTATCCCATGGATATTCAACGCCTAAAAGGTCTGAGAAGTAACGGATCATTTTTGGGGTCTCTCCGAAGATGGATTTTGCATACGGCTCCCATTCCGGTTCAACGTAGTAATTCACATCCATTTTGGTTCCATCCGGACGTGTATAGGTGTCTTTTACTACTTTGAATTCTCCAACACCCATCATGAATAAATACGGAGCATGTGGTAGATCCTGCTTCCAGTGGTCGGTTCTGGTTCCATCTGCATTCTTCTTGGAAGAAACCATCTTACCATTCGATAATGTCACAAATTTATCCTGCACAGTAATGAAGATCTCCTGCGTAGTTTTCGCATTTGGCGAATCAATGGTTGGAAACCAGACAGAGCTTGCTTCCGTTTCGCCTTGAGTCCAGATCTGCGGCATTTTGTTTTTATCTTCTCCTTTTGGATTGATAAAGTACAATCCTTTATCCGACATGATCGCAGCGCTTCCACCAACCGTTCTTTCATCGGGTTTTGCAACATACTTGATGCTTACTGTATAGTTTTCTTTGCGTGTGTATTTTTTATCCAGCTGGATTCTCAAAAAAGAGCTGTCATATGTAAACTTCAATGCTTTATCATTCAAAGAAACAGCGTTGATGTCCATTCCTTTTGCATCAAGGATCAAACTGTCTGATGTATAAAAATGAGGTTTGGCAGTGATCGTAGCTACACCGTTCATTCTGGACAGATCCCAGTTGAAATTCACTTCAAGCTTGGTGTGGATCAGGTCCGTCAAAATAGTTTCAGCTTCTCTGTATGTAGGTCTTTCAGTAGGTGTTTCTATGACTTCTTCAACCACTACTTCATTGGAATTGTCGACGATCGTTTTTGGTTCCTTATCGACATTCGAACATGCCATCAGAATTGAGGCAGAAAAGAGAAAAAGAATTTTCTTCATGTTATTCCATTTATGGTGTACAAATCTGATGATTTCTATCGGAATTGAAACAAAATTTATTTCAAGGCATCTTGTTTCTGTTATTTTTGCAATAAATAAAGGATAAATGGCAAATCGCGTTTGGAATTTTGACGGCAAGGATGTACTTGGTACAGATGGTGCAGTAGTAGAATGGGAAGATAATTCCTTTTTTACCCTCACGTATAAAGGAGAAGTATTTCATGGAGAATTGATGGAAGACAGATCGGAAGACAATCGATTAAAGATCAAGATCAATCACCGCGTTTTTGAGGTGAAGAAAAAAGGAGAACTTGATGATCTGATCGCTTCGCTTGGACTTGACAAACCGAAGATCAAGAAGCTGAAAGAGCTTCAGGCTCCAATGCCGGGTAGAATTGTGAATGTTGCTGTTGAAGTTGGACAGGAATTGAATCCGGGAGATGAGGTGTTGTCATTGGAAGCCATGAAAATGGAAAACGTTTTGAAAGCAGAAGGAATAGGAAAAGTCAAAGCGATTCTGGTATCAAAAGACCAGGTAGTAGACAAAGGATCTGTTTTGATCGAATTCGAATAACATAGAGAACTTGAAATACAAAAGGGGAGCAACTGCTCCCCTTTTTTAGTTTTTTACGGCGGCCAATTCAAAGGCCTGTTTAATAATAATCGGGTACTTCGTACCAAATTCGACAATACACCACTCTTGAAATTTTTTGACCTCTTCGGCATCTTGGATCCATTTGAGTGCTTTGTGAAGTTCTTTTTGAAACAACTTGGCATCAAAACTCACCTTAACCAGGATCTTTTTAGTCAGTTCAAGCATAGCTACAATGGTTTGTTTGTTCTCTCAAATTAACGAAAACGTTTTAAAAAAAGTATACCCCAATGTGTTAAAAAATGAAAAAGGGGCAAATAGCCCCTTTTCTATAATGTGAGTTCAATGAAACAATTTAAGGTATGATCTTCTTTTTGATCACCTGGTAGATCTCCAGCGTAGTTTTGTCATACACATAGATCAAAACGTGCATGTTCTCCGGATTGTGACCTGTTGAAGTTCCGTTTTGAGGATACAACTGATCAGGTAGGATATAACTGTAATTCACATAGTATTTCCCATTGGTCATCATTTCAGAAGTTAATGTTTGACCCCAGGTTAGTCCATCAAGTGAACCACGCATAATGTCTCTGTGAACGTAGTCATTGATAAGTGCATTGTTTACGTTTTGAGGAGCAACAAGTGTGTCTTCGATCAACCATGCGACTATTCCAAGGTCATTGGTGATTGATGCATCCACCTTTTCGATCTCGGTATGAAGGAAGAATCCGTGCGATGGAGTTTCATAGTAGTTGAGTTTCGCCTTGATCTTCACCTTTAAAGAGGAATTCATTACGTCATTCACTCTTGTCGACCAGGATCCTGAAGCCGAAAAGTATTCTCCAGCTACATTTGTGCGACTCACTGTTCCCGCAGGGTTTCCAAAGAATCCTGAATTTGGCAGGGTAATTCCGAAATATGTTCCTAGAGCAAGGCTATTCGGATTTGTAAAATCTACCGTATATCCTGCAGCCAGATTCACCGCCTGAAAAGAAGAAGTTCCGGATGTAGTATTCGAAGCGTGAATACTTGCCACGAAAACTCTTGTCGGGTTCGCCTCATGCAATCCATGCGCCACCGTTGCTGCAGCAGGACAATTGGAGCAATTGTGTCCTGTGAAGTCTTCGATCAATGCATTTCTGTTTGGATTTTCGTCTGGCATAGCAGTAAAATCAGGCCATTCGTTAGCCACATAATCTGCCCATGTTCCCGGATAGATCGTAGTATCCAGATCCACATTTGCTGAAGGAGGAAATGGGTTTTCTACCTTGTCACATGACGCGATCAGAAAAGCTGATACAATGGAAGAAAGGATAAGTATTTTTTTCATAGTCTTCAATTAAAAACTGTGCGTAAATGAGATCGTTAAACCATTGGATGCAGGTACTGGACGACATACACCTCCAACACAGAACAGTCCGGCACGCTGTCTACCATAGGAAGCCATGATGCGCGTTGCTTCATGGATATACCCTACAGTCAGATATGGGTGATGTGCTCTGTGGTATTTGCCTTCCACCTCATGTAGGATCGATGAATCAAAAGTCACGTAGTTAAACTGGTCCATTACACTCACAAACCAGTTTGAATTGATCGTGTATTCGATCAGTAATGTTGCCCAATCACCTTTGTCGACCGGGAAACCATCTTTACGATTGATCAATAACCATTGCAATTCCGTTCGCATTGAGGACTTGTTCTTGAACTTATGCCCTGTCTCAAGAACGAAAATATGTGACTTAATAAAACCTTGCACTTTCGTTACTGTTGCCACATCATTGTTCAACGTAATATTGAAATAGCTAAGGATCATGTTGAAATTCTTATTGAACTTCTTCGTGATATTAAAATTGATATCTCTCCAATACAAACTATCGCTCATGTCAAAAACCCCACTTGTATAGGTAACGCCTGTCGAATCCAATGGGCTGATCCCTGAAGTGTGTCTCATTGGTCGGTATGCCGATGAGTAATTTGCATTGATCGAAGTCCCGTATTTTCCACCGATCGGTGAACCTTTTTTGAAAGAGTACAACACTTCAGCCTGGTAAGCAATTTCACCCACCGGCTGAGTGGCATAAGGATAAAGAGAAGCAACGAGGTTATACGTATGCGTCTTGTTCATCGCAGGCAGATAATTGATCAGCACGTTCTGAAGCTGCTTTGTACGATCCGAACGATAACTCATGTTGTCAGCTGACTTTGCAGATAATAAGATCCCAAGTCCTTTTTGAGAATAGGTTAAGTTCGTAACCAATGCATGTCCAAAATTGTAGATGTAATCGTTGTCTTGTGAAGGGTCTTGTTCCTTGATCACATATTCGGCATCAAAGGCCCACTTTCCATATCTTAATTTGGTTCTTCCTCCATAACAACCTACATTTTCAGGTAGGATCAATGCGTCGTTATCGTCTCGTTGATATTTACTAACAAAGGAACCACCAACAGTAATGTCGAGTTTCTTTTCAGACAATAGTTTAAACGCTTCATTCAGATGGAGCTCTCCATCGAATCCCCTTACTACTCCGGGACTATGCTGGATCTGTCCCTCAATGAAGGCATATCGCTGCTTTCCATAAACAGTTTTGATTTCTAAACCTTTCATTGGAGTGATCTTCAGACGAACACCGTCAAGCATGTTGTCGTATCCCAAAGCACGGTCTTCGTAGGCCCTGAGTGAAAGTCCTGAACCGAACTGTTCGTAGAAAGAACCAAGAGTAATATCAACAAAATCATTGGCATAACCAATGTAGCGCATTCCGATCCCCGTACCATCAAAAACAGTAGGATATCCGTTAATCCTTGGTAGATATGATTCAACGCGCATCCCAGCCTTGACATTCCCCTGTGTGTAAAACAGGTTCATGTAGGAGTTCAACAAGCCTTTTTCGGCGGGTTGATTGGCTCCAATGATCGAATCTTCTTGGAGATATTGAAAATTGGATTCCATGTTCCCAGTAATGCTAGGAGGAATTCCTTGTCCGAAAACGGAACTAATTGCCACAAAGGACAAAGCCAGTAGACCGGTTTTTTTCATTGAAGTAAAGCAAAGTAGTTTGGTAAAAAGGAAATTATTTCCCTGTCAGTTTTTTAATTTCTTCGTAAAGTTTTTCTTCGTCGCCCGGAGCGTAGTTATTGTGTGAATAAACGATCTCCCCCTGTTGATTGATCAAAAAAGTATGAGGCACATTGTTTACTCCCATTGCTCTTTTAAAATCACCGTTAGGATCCATCAACACTAAATACTCCCATCCTTTTCCATTCACATAAACAGGAACAGAGCTCATTGTTTTCTGATCATCGATCGAAACCGCCACAAGATTAACTCCTGTTTCATCCTGCCAATCTGTATAAAGGTCATGGATCGTATTCAATTCGCGCTTACATGGCGAACACCACGTTGCCCAGAAACTGATCACTACAGGACCTTCAAATCCCATTTCAGAAGTGTTTACAGTTTTTCCCTCCATGTCTTTCAGCGTCACCGACGGCAATGACTTCAGGTCAGTTTTGTGTTCATCTTCCTGTGAGAAGGCCGCCACTGAAATGGTTAGGGCAAAGAATAGAGTTGCAAGTTTTTTCATAGATCGTTTATTTGTCAATTTTGCGGTGGGAATTTCAAAAACCTTGCCGCATTTCAAATATAAAGGTCTTCAGAGAAACACACGAATGAAATAGGTGTTTTATTCTTGAAATCCTATTTTATCTCTACAGACACATGATTCGTAATGAATTTTGCTAGGAATACAAGAACTTTAAGGTTTTTTAAATTTTTTGCATAATTTTAGTAGCTACATTTGAACTGACTGTAAAACATCAGCTATGAAAAAATCATTACTAGGCGCATGTTTAATTTCTTTTTCTGTTGCAGCATTTGCTCAAGACGGAATTGAAATTCATTATAACGGAGCCGGTCCAGATATTTCTGGGGGGACTCATGAAGTAAATCTTTATGCCTCTTCTCCGGACGTAACTCCGATCGATGCAAACACTGTTCTATATGAAGCACATTTTGATGTAACGAACAATACAGGTTCAGATCAACAATGGAGGGTCACAAGATGGGCAATGGTTATGCCATCCACTTGGCCTGCTGATCAGCTTTGTTGGCCACCACTGTGTTACAATGCAACTGGTGATTTTTATATTACGCCAAGTTCTCAAGGTAACCCCGCGCCGATCATTGTTAACGGATCGGATCAAACAACGAATAGTGAATTGGCTGAGATTAAGCCCAGGATTACTATTGACGTGAACAATGCGAGTTATGCGCATTTCAGATATTATTTAACAGATGCGATTGGAGGGAACTATGTTGACTCAGTGGATCTTACGATTAACTTTACACTTAGTGTTAATTCCCCAAAGCTGACCCCTGCGCTTTCGCTTTCTCCGAATCCATCAAATGATCAACTAAACCTTACAATTTCCAATACTTCAGGAACAGTAAAGATTGTTGATGTGCTTGGAAATGTGATATACATGAATCAAGTATCAGAGGGTTCAAATCCAATTAACACGTCTAACTTCAGAAACGGAGTTTATTTCGTGACTGTCGAAGGCATAGAGGGTAAATCATTGACAAGAAAACTGATCGTAAAGCACTAAGCTTTTGACATAGCATCTATGGAAGGTCACTATTTGGTGACCTTTTTTATTTTATCTATTTCGAACCAATGCTTACTTTAGAGGCGTGAAAACGGCAGCGTTTCTTCTACTTTCATGCTTGGTGTCATCTTCGGTGATCTCCCAACAGAACACGCTGTTTTTAAATAATTTCTATCGGGACAGAACAATAATTCATGCTCAAGGTGATTTCTTTCCCTCGGTCTTTCCAGTCTTTGAGAGTCAACTGGATCTTAACCAAAAAATGGCTGATTCGAGCAAGCAGTACTATGATCTTACTGAAATTCTTTTTAAGAAACACCTGATCGAATCGAAAGGGAAGAACTACTACATTGGGGTTTCACCGCTAGTAGATCTTTCAACCGGGAAAGATCTTCAGGATACCAACGAAAGAAAACTATTTCAAAACACACGAGGTTTTGTCGCTGAAGTGGATCTTGGAGAAAAGTTTTCATTCTCTACTTCATTTTTTGAGAACCAGGGGCGATACGCGATCTATCAGACCAACTATTATAAATCCCTTGGAGAATTATATCCCGGTGGCGCTAATTATAATTCCCAAAATGCAATGATTCCAGGTGCATCCCGTACAAAACCTTTTGCTGTAGATGGCTTCGATTATGCATATGCACGAGGGAACATGATCTATCAACCGTTATCGAAAACATGGATATCAGCAGGGAATACTCCACACTTCATTGGGGCAGGATATCGTTCCATTATTCTATCAGACAATAGTATTTCTACACCTTTTTTCAAGATCGATCAGCATTTTGGGAAATTTGAATTTTCCTATCTACGATCACGATTGATCAATATGATGAGAAAGCCGGTCAGTACAACCGTTGAGGCGACCTATGAAACAAAAGGATATTCATTGAATTTTCTGTCTTGGAAACCGATCAAAAACTTGAAGGTGTCTCTTTTTGAAGGGACCGTATGGTCAAAAGGAGATTCGATCAACGTGCGTTCTGTTTATCCAACCTATTATAACCCGATCCCTCTTATAACTGGATTCATAACTCCTGATAGCTTATCAAATTCGATTACCGGACTTGATGCAAGCTTGAGGATAGGAACGAATTACCTGATCTACGGGCAATATGGATGCACGAACTGGGATTTCAAGAAATATGCAGTGCAGCTGGGATTAAGGGCTTTCAGCTTGTTTGGACAGAAGGACCTGATGATCCAGCTGGAGTGGAATCAGGCTTCGAACGGGATGTATCAACATGAAAACAGCAGGTTGAATTTTTCGAATGGTAACACACCGATGGCTTTAGTCAAAGGGAATGGGTTCAATGAATTGGTTTTCCGCACAAATCATGAATGGAAACGAATCTATGCGGACTATAAACTGAATTATTATCAGTTGTTTGACCATAGAAATCTGGCACTCCTGCCTGTGATTAAGAACGAATCAAAGTTGAATGGCAATGTCGTCATTCATCAATTGGAAATGGGATATCGCTTCAATAGAAAGGTGAACCTTGATCTGTTTGGGGCCATTAATTTCAGAAATGACAACACAACATCCCTCAAAACATTTGTTGCACAGCTCGGCCTTAAGACGGCAATAACAAATTCATACACTGATTTTTGATTAGATCGATCTTAGTCATATTGATTTTATGGACGTTTCAGTCAGTGGCTCAAAACGAGATCCAACTGCTATATGAAGAATTACCTATGGATTCTTCCGCTGAATTATCGATCGAGAGCCATACGTCACTTAGGCCCCAGATCCGTTGGTCGACTACAGCTAATTCAAAAGGGTTAATAGGCATGGGAAGGGCCGAAAATGACCAACCACAATTAATGATCGATCCGATTGCTGATGTGTCGGGAAAATTTTCGGAGCAGATTGGATTTCGAGCTGCAGGAGGATTGTCATTGACCTCTAATTTTGAAAAACCTTGGTTCTTGAGAGTGTCAGCGCTTGGAGGTACGTTCAAAGTGGACAGTCTTTTTATTCCGAGAACCTATTTTTCGAAGATCGATTCAGCAGGTAAAGGAAGTTTTCTTGACCTAAGAGCAAGGTTGTCATATACGCCAAATGAGATCTTTAATTTCCAGGCAGGAATTGATCACAACTTCATTGGAGAGGGGTCGCGATCTTTATTCTTAAGTGATTATGGAAAGCCTTATCCTTTTGGTTTGATTCGAACAAAATTCTGGAGGGTTGAATATTCGGTGCTTTATCAATTCATGCATGAAGGTGATTTTTCGAATTATGTGTCAAAGTATGGGGCCACACATCATTTGAGTATCAATGCCACGAAATGGTTGAATTTTGGTGTTTTCGAGAGTGTCATTTTCCAACCAAAAGATACGGCGATGAGAAGAGGATTCGAGGTTGAATATCTTAATCCCGTGATCTTTTACAGACCTCAGGAATATAGTCTTGGGTCTTCGGACAATGTAGTCTTAGGGGCAAGTATGACCATTAAATACAGGCAATATTCGCTGTATAGCCAACTGGTGGTTGACGAATTTTCATTGGAGGAGATCAGAAAAAAATCAGGTTGGTGGGCGAATAAATATGGAATTCAGGCAGGGATCAAGGGGAAGGCAGATATCGGAACATGGAAGAGTTTTTTCAGAATCGAATATAATTTTTTAAGGCCATATACTTTTGCGCATTTGACCAGTGGTCAAAATTACGGTCATGCGGGATCTGTATTGACCCATCCGTATGGCGCAAACACCATGGAATTACTTGGAGAATTTAAACTTCAGGGTCAAAAGTGGTTATTGAAGGTGTTCTTCTCTTATTTTTTAATGGGTCTGGATAAAGATGGCTATAGTTACGGTGGACAGATATATAAACCCTATACTCAAAGACCTTATGAATACGATCATTTTACAGGTCAAGGAATGGGTAATAATGGTGTAAGACTTATTCTTTCTGGGACTTATTCGCCGCTAAAGAAGAGCTTGATCAGTGTCTTTGCTGAATCCCACTTGAGATATGACACCTACATTGATCAATGGACGTTTTTCCCAATCGCAGGAATTCGTTCGCGAATCGGAAACGATCACCGTAATTATTAAACAAAAAAACCGGTCTTTTCAGACCGGTCTTTAACTGCAGATCGTACGAAATTACAGACCAATGATGTGCTGAACTTCAACTTCTGTGACATTTCTTTTTTTACCTTCGGGATTGAGATAAGTACGGTTCACCACTCTACCATGAATCGCCACTTTTTTTCCTTTCTCACCATACGACTCAATAAACCCTGCAATGTTGCCCCAGGCAAAAACTTTATGCCATTCGGTTGAAGACTTGATCTTGCCATCGTTTGCTCTGAAAGAACGATCTGTTGCTAATTGAAAACGAGCCACCTTGTTTCCGTTGTCAAAATTTGTGATCTGTGGGTTGGAGCCCATATTTCCGATCAATGTGATATGATTTCTAAGATTATTCATGATGTTCAATTAAAGAATGATAAGGTCATTGATTTCAACTTCGGAGATAAACTTTTTTTCTCCTTTGCTCTGGTAGAAGCGGGTTACGAGTTTTCCTTCTACTGCAAGGTCCATCCCTTCTTTTCCTAACTCTTCTAAAACTCGTACCCATTTCCCCCATGCAGTTAACCGATGCCAGTTACTGCGTGATTTTGTTTCCCCTAATTCGTCCAGATACATTTCTTTAGTTGAAAGTGTGAACTGAGCGATCTTTCTGCCATTTGGAAGTTCAACGATCCTTGGTGCTGAACATACTTTTCCGATAAGATTTACGTGATTCATGTAATAGTTCTTTAAGCTGATTATTGATCTTTCTTTTGTGTCAGTAGAAGGAATTCAGATGCTTCGATCACGGTGCCATAGCGCTTCTCGCCGCTACTGGATTCATATGTCTGATGCACTAGCTTGCCCTCAAGAATGATTTCTTGTCCCTTGTTGAGTACTTTCTGAACTCTTTCTGCAATTTTCCCCCAGGCATTGATCGTGTGCCACTGGGTGTTCTCCTGCCATTGACCATCTTTGTCTTTATAATTCTCTTTAGTTGCAAGCGTAAATCTTGCAAGTGTCCTTCCAGAATCGAAGGTTGTTACTTCGGGTTGTGCACCCAGTCTTCCGATCAAACTCACTTTGTTTCGTAATGTGTTCATGTTGTAAATAATTAAAAGTTTGAAAAATTTGTTTTTGCCCTCATCGACTTTCGAATTGACTCTGCAAAATTCAGTCGGTGGTCAAATCAATTTCGGTTATTAAGTAATTGTTGTCGAAAAATATTCGGATGTAAACGAAAAAAACCGATAAAAACCCCAATTACAGAGCTTTAATGAAAAAATAATAATTTTAAAAAGCGAATAGTTATAATGAGTGACCAACAAGATTTTTTGAAAATAGTTCGAGAATCTTGGTTTCTTTCAAGTAGATCCCAATCCTGAAAAATGAAAAAATTCTACTCAAATAATAAAACACACAAAGAATCTTAAAATTGGAAAAACTGTCCCGTTTTAGGATGGAAAAAATCACCCACAGATAGATTTATGCGTTTTCTTCGCATTTAGTTTCTTGGCATTGAATTTGCCTGCGCGGACGAGCTTAAAAACTAACTTATGAAGACCAAAAAACTACTATTATGTTTCTGGGTTGTCACAGCACTACCCGTCTTTGGTCAACATTCAGAGAATGTTGTAACCAAAGAAAATCGCACTGACGAAAACAGACTCGTCATGCAATATTCAGATCAATACCTGAAAGAAAAACAAGAGCAAAATACATTCAAGCTCGAGCAAGACAAAATGGTTTTAAACCATTTGAACAACAATGTTCAATTTAGGTTAATGTCTGTAGATGTCGATCGTCAAAAATTAAACACGAACAAGTCTCAGCTTTCTCAAATTCTTGAGTCAATTTCTCAAGAGTTCTCTCAAGGAATGATTCTCTCAGAATCTGACAAGGAAATGTTAATTGTCTCTGAGAAAGATCAGAAAAAGGTGTACGTGTTTGGACAGAAATCAACCTTGGAAAATGGAAACATTTTAGTTTCAACAAAAAATTCTTGTGAAACATGTGCGAAGAATGTAGAATTGAGCAGAACTGAACTCAATGGAACTATTGTCATCGCCATCCAGGATGAGGACGAATCAAATTCAGATATAGTTTATTTATTCACTTTTAAAAAGTAATGCCATGAAATCAATAGTGAATAAACTTATTATTTTATCAGCTATATTACTGGGATATAGTTCGATTAATGCGCAGCTTGCTGATGTAACCTATTCAGTAAGAGTTGGAAATGTATTCAGTAGCGAAGGCGCGAATGGACTTGCTTGCTGGGAGGTGGGGAACGAAGAATATACTGCATATGGCGGTTTTTTTGATAACACCAATACCAGTGTAGATTTGTCTGGGTGTTTACAATGTAATAACAATGGAAATTGTAATTACGGAGGAGGCGCTTTTATCGGATCACGATCAAACAATGCTTATCAATTGTATTACTATATCGATGCATGGGAAGATGATAACGGTTCAAGGTGTTCGTACAATTCTGGAGATGATTGTCGTAACGCGGGTTCTCCTGGGTTTCTATATTTTCGCGAAATAACGGGTCCATCAAATAATGTATATTACACGGGTGGACCACAAGCTGGAGGTGCAAGCCATCAGATTCGATTAGATTGGACTTGGAAATATAGCGGTAATGCTAATGCATTGAATCCAGGTTGTAGTGCGGCATATGCATCCTATTCTGGTGGGGCGATACATTCTTGGTCAGCAAACTTAAACGCTGGCAGAACTTATCAATTTAGTACTCTAGGACTATCAGGAGAAGATACATATATAAGAATTTATTCTCCGGATGGGTTTACCTTGTATGCGTCTAATGATGATGCCTCGGGCACATTGCAAAGTAATGCCGTATTCACACCATCAGTATCAGGCACGTATTACGTGGAAGTCTCAAGATTTGATCGTCAATACCTCACAGGAGGAGGGTCATTAATGTATCAAGATGCTTCCACCCCGCCTGTAAATGGAGGTCAAATCTTTGCTCCCTCTACAGTTTGCTCCGGAGGTAATGCTTTTTTAAACTCAATTTCAAATGCAGTGGGTGGATTTGATGGTACATTGAATTACCAGTGGCAAAGCTCTTCAAATGGAACGAGCTGGTCAAACATTGCAGGAGCTACCTACCCAACATATTTTGTTTCGAATCTTACTTCAACCACTTATTTCCGAAGAATTGCTTCTGATTGTAAAAATACGGCAGGATATTCAAACACGGTTACTGTCACTGTGACCGCAGATCCAAGCGTAACGATTACCACCTCATCACCAAATGGTGCAATTTGCGTGGGTGGAACAACCGCATTGACTGCAAACATTTCAGGTGGAACAGGCTCTTATACATTGCAATGGCAGTATCAAGATAATGCTGGTAACTGGTTAAATACAGGTTCCGGAGCATTGTCCATGAATGCTTCTCCTTCTCAAACGAGAGATTACAGAATTCTTGTTTCAAACAGTTTGGGTTGTGATGCAGTTGCTGTTCAAACAGTAACTGTTGTAGCCGACCCAGTATTTACGATCACAGGAACAGATGTAACATGCAATGGGTTAAATAATGGAACAGCTACTGCTGTGCTTACAGGAGGATTACCTTTGAATTATGGATATAATTGGTCGAGTAATGACGGAATTAGCTCAAACAATAATCCTGCTGGAGATGGAACAACTTCGGTAACAGGATTGTTCCCGGCTGAATGGGTAATTAATACGACTGTATCGCCAAGCTGGGGTTGCTCCGCAACAGCAAGCATTGTAATAAACGAGCCATCTGTATTGACCGCTTCATCTACCAGTGGATCAATAGCGTGTAACGGAGGAACAACTACTGTTACTGTATCAGGAAACGGTGGTACTGCTCCATATTCAGGAACAGGCACATTTACAGTTGGTGCTGGCACTTACAGCTATACTGTTACCGATGCAAACGGATGTACATCAATAACGTCAATCACGATCACTGAGCCATCTGCTTTAGTGGCTTCTTCGACTAGTGGATCTATAGCATGTAATGGAGGGACAACAACTGTTTCTGTATCAGGAAATGGCGGTACTGCGCCATATTCAGGAACGGGAACATTTACAGTTGGTGCTGGCACTTACAACTATACTGTTACCGATGCAAACGGATGTTCAGCAACAACGACTATCACGGTGTCTGAGCCATCTGTATTAACTGCATCTTCAACAAGCGGATCAATTGCATGTAATGGAGGATCAACCACTGTTATTGTATCAGGAAACGGCGGCACTGCTCCATATTCAGGAACAGGCACATTTACGGTTGTGGCTGGTACATATAGCTATACTGTTACCGATGCAAATGGATGTTCAGCAACAACATCTATCACAGTAACCGAGCCATCTGTATTGACCGCTTCTTCAACTAGCGGATCAATTGCATGTAATGGAGGAACAACTACCGTTACTGTATCAGGCAACGGCGGAACTGCGCCATATTCAGGAACAGGAACATTTACTGTAGGTGCCGGCACATACAATTACACAGTTACTGATGCAAATGGATGTTCAGCTTCGACATCAATTACTATCACAGAGCCTACCGCTTTAACAGCAAGTATAAGCTCAAACGCTCCGAACGCAACAGTTTGTTCTGGTGGCACCGCAGGCCTTTCTTCAAGCGTTAGTGGAGGAACTGGGCCTTACTCTTATCAATGGCAATATCAAAATAATTCTGGCACTTGGTTGAATACATGTTCAACATGTACAAATCCAACTCAGAATGCTTCTCCATCACAAACAAGAGATTACCGTGTTATCGTTACAGATGCGAACGGATGTTCGGTTATTGTTGTTCAGACTGTTACAGTAATTGCAGATCCTGTTTTCACGATCTCAGGAACGAATGTGACTTGTAATGGATTCAATGATGGTACGGCAACAGCAGTATTAACAGGGGGATTGCCATTAAATTATGGATACAACTGGTACAGCAATGATGGCATTAGTTCAAATAATAATCCGGCTGGAGATGGAACAACTTCTGTAACGGGCCTATTCCCAGCAGAATGGGTTGTTAATACAACAGTTGCTGGACCTAGCTTTGGATGTTATGCTAGCGCAAGTATAACGATCACAGAGCCAACTCCATTAACTAGTAATGCTGTTATCAGTGATGCAATAGATTGTTATGGTGAAAATGGTGAAATAATTGTATTTGCCGCTGGAGGAACACCGGATTATTCAGGAATAGGAACATTCTCAGTTTCGGCAGGAGATTACAGTTACACTGTAACAGATGCGAACGGTTGTGTTTCTAGCGTGGATATTTCAATTTCTCAGCCTGAATTGCTCGTTGCCAGCTCTTCAATCAGCGACGATATCAATTGTTATGGCGAAACTGGTGTTATCAGTGTTTCAGCAGCAGGAGGTACTCTTGATTATTCAGGAACAGGAGACTACACAGTTTCAGCAGGTGACTATAGTTACACTGTGACTGATGCAAACGGGTGTTCTTCTACAACTTCAATCACCATCACTGAGCCTTCATTGTTGACAGTTAATGCTGGAGGTGATGAAACAGTATTTTATGGTTATGGCCCTATGTCTTGTGCATCACTAACGGCTGTTGCTGAGGGAGGAACCCCTGACTATACATACATATGGAATAGTGGAGTTGGAGCCGACATTACTGTTTGTCCAACAGAAAATGGAGAATATTCAGTAACTGTAACTGACGCAAATGGTTGTGTTGCTACGGATGAGTTATGGATCTGTGTTGTAGATGTAACATGTCAGGCAGGTAATAGTGGTAATATGAAAGTAGAAATGTGTCAGATTCCTCCTGGTAATCCAGGAAACGCGCATACTATTTGTATAGATGCATCAGCAGTACCAGCTCACCTTGCAATAGGATGCGTATTAGGTGCTTGTGGAGAACTTGAGTCTGCTTGTTCAGGAGTTGTCGAAGTTGTTCAGGCTTCGAATGCAGCAAAGGATGCTGGTATGAGTACAGTACTTGCGCTTACAGCATATCCTAATCCTGTGGCTGGAATGACTACAATTTCTGTTACCCCAGCTGATAAAGGGAACTATGAAATCAGGATGATTGACATGACAGGAAGAACGGTGGCTACCATTTACAATGGTTTCATCTCTGATTTTGAAAACATTACATTCGACATGGATATGACTGGAATGTCAGCAGGTGTTTATTCAGTGAATGTAGTAGGAGACAATGGAATTGCAGATAACATCAAGATAGTTAAGCAATAATTCCAGTTTTAATTAAACTCAAGGGGGCCTCGGCCCCCTTTTGCATTTTTTATAGTTTTTATCTGAGTATTAATTAATCTTTGCTTTGTAAACTTAGTGGTGCTTTTTGTTTGAAGCGCTGCGGTGGGATATAAGTTGATTATTTCTTTAAAAAGAAATCCACTACTATCTTTTTGAATGTGTCGAGATCATCCAGTTGTGGCGTATGGCCGGAATTCGGAATAGAAACAAATTGCGCATCGATTGATTTGGAAAAATTGTCCCCCTCTTCATAGGGGAACAAAACATCATGATCACCCCAAAGCACAAGTGTTTCAATTTGTTTTAGCTGCTCAAGAGTAGGGATCCTTTCTCTTTCTTTCGGTAAAGTTCTCAAAAGATTATCCCATTGGTCCAGATGTTCTGAGAAATAAACCCGATGTAATTCCTTGAGGATCATTTCAGGAAACTCAGGTTTTTTGTGACTTGCCATCGACACTAATCGTTGTAAATGCTTATGGTCTTCCATCACAAAGAAATCACTCACATGTTCTAATCGATGTTTGTCCAGTAAAGGTGTCAGCTTTTCTTCCCGGAATTCTGGCCCAGGACTATTTGCAATACAAGCTTTTCTTATTCTTTTCGGGTGATCAAGCATTAAGTCAACAGCAACAAACCCTCCATAACTTTGTCCGATCAATGAATATTTTTTAACGCCTTCTTTTTCGAGAAGCCTTTTTATTCCAGTGGTTTGTGTTCCAAGAACTGGCTCAAGAGAAGAATGACTTTGTCCGAACCACAGCAGGTCCGGAGCGATTACCGTAAAATGCTTCGAAAGTGGGATCATGAGCTCCGACCAGTTCAACATCGCATCCAAAGCAAAACCATGAATGAACAACAGGACCGGACCTTTTCCACCCTTATAGTAATGGATATCGAATTCCTCATCGTGATAGAAGTGCTCTCGAATCCCGTATCGTGAGAATTGAAAATGCTTGTATTTCAAGTACGTATTCAGAAGTACTCTTACAGGATGCAGATCTTCAAGGGAAGGAATATACATGTTATGCTTAAATGCTCAGTAAAGTTAATTCACATGATACGCCTGAACAACTATCTTTGTAAAAAAAATAGATGTTTACAGGGATAATTGAACAGCTGGGGACAGTAACTGATATGGTACGTGAAAATGACAATGTGCATTTCACTATTGAGGCGGCCATGACTCCCGAATTGAGGATCGATCAAAGTGTCGCGCACAACGGGTGTTGCCTGACCGTCGTAAAGATCTTTGATCATAAATATGTAGTGACCGCAATACGGGAAACACTTGATAAAACCAACTTGGGATCATGGGACGTTGGAACAAAAGTTAACCTCGAAAGATGTATGGTGATGAATGGAAGATTGGATGGGCATATTGTACAAGGGCATGTTGATACCATTGGACGCTGTGTTGGGGTTGAAGATCAAAATGGCAGCTGGAAATTCACATTTGAGTATTCTGGCGAATACCCTACGGTCGAAAAAGGTTCAATAACCATAAATGGAACCAGTCTTACTGTGGTCGATTCTAAGGAAAGATCTTTTGCTGTATGTATAATTCCTTACACGTATGAATTCACAAACTTCCATCAACTGAAAGCAGGAGATGAGGTAAACCTCGAATTTGATATTATCGGAAAATACGTAGCGCGTTTATTGGGGAAATGATCCTATTTCCAACTCTTAACAATTCGCTTTTCAAGTGCTTTTCTAAGCTTCTTTAATACAGAATCCCGATTGGATACATTTTTGCAACGAACAATATCCGCGGCTAAGAATTCACCATTTTTATAAAACAGAAATTCGAAAGTCACTGAAGTTACCTCTTCGCGATAAATCGGAAACAAGCTTCCCGCCGCCAAAGCTATTTGCAGATTATCCTTCCTTGTTGTTGGCTTGAATTTTTTATCATACCCACGAACATTAATGATGAGGTAAGTATCAATACCTTTACTTTGAACCATCTTTTGAATGGAATCCGTACCCAAATTTTCACTATTGCTTCCAAGTTTAAGCACATTTAAAGAGGGCATTGCTTTAACCCCATTGTTACTCAATAATTCTGAAACGTTGATCTCTACTGAAAATCGATCTTCAGGCTTATCCAACTGACCAACAACAAGGGCATTGTTTAGATTGAGCTCGGACAATTGAGCATTTGCGCAAGACAGCAGAACGACAGAAATGATAGCTAAAAATATCTTCATGGCTTATTAGAATATCTCCTTGGCGATCGCTCTCACCTGGGATGAATTTGACATTGTATAATAGTGTATGCAAGGAACGCCGGCCTCTTTTAATTCTTTCGACTGTTGAATTCCCCAATCGATTCCCAGCTCTTCAACCTGTTTGCTGTCTTTGCACTTCAGAAGCTCTTTCGAAAGAGCTTCTGGGTAGTCAATTTTGAAAAACTTTGGAAGAAAAGTAATGTGATCAATAGTCTTTACCGGTTTTAATCCCGGGATGATGGGAACTTGAATTCCAATTGCACGACATTGATCCACAAAATTGAAATACTTCTGATTATCAAAGAACATTTGAGTGACAATATATTCAGCTCCGGCATCAACCTTATCCTTTAAATACTGAAGATCAGTGGACATGTTCATTGCCTCAAAATGTTTCTCTGGATATCCGGCGGCGCCAATACAAAAATTGGTTGGCTCCATTTTAATATCCTCCACCATATAATTTCCGTGGTTCATTTCACCAATCTGCTTGATCAATTCCACGGCATAGCGGTGTCCTTCGTTGTGAGGCCTGAAGGCCGACTCTGTTTTAATGGAGTCGCCTCTTAATGCAAGAACGTTGTCAATCCCCAGGAATTGAAGGTCGATCAACGCATTTTCAGTTTCTTCTTTGCTGAATCCACCGCAGATCAAATGTGGGACTGCATCTACATGGTACTTGTTCATGATGGCAGCACAGATCCCAACGGTACCAGGTCTTTTACGAATGGCAATTTTTTCAAGAAGCCCGTTTTCGCGCTCCTTGTATATATACTCTTCTCTGTGGTAGGTAACATTAACAAAGCGTGGCTTGAATTCCATCAAAGGATCGATCCCGTCAAAAATTGACTGAATACTTTTTCCTTTCAATGGAGGCAAGATCTCAAACGAGAATAGTGTGCCTTTCGCTTCGTTTAAATGTTGCGTTACTTTCATTTAATGTTCAATGAGCGACAAAAGTAAGGATTCTCTAAGAAGTGAAAAGGTTAAAAAATCAAAAGTTGTTGGGAAGCAGAATCAAAAAATTGACTTTCATGTTCTATGAAAAATGGAATAGAACAAAACCATCATGTTCTTTGTCTATTTTTGTACGTATGGAAAGAAAAAAGGGGATCGCCATTCTTGGATCAACAGGTTCGATCGGCACTCAGGCGCTTGAGGTGCTGGAGGCATATCCGGAAAAATTCAGTCTTGAAGTGATCACTGCAGGTAAGAATGCAGATCTGTTGATCGAACAGGCGATTAAATTCCAACCGAATTCAGTAGTGATCGGCGATACTTCATTATATCAGAAAGTTAAAGATGCTTTATGGAATGAGGACATCCACGTATATGCCGGAGAAGATGCGATCTGCCAGGTAGTCGAATCTGGAGAAGTTGATGTTGTTCTCACTGCCCTGGTGGGATATGCTGGATTAAAACCAACACTGAGAGCGATTGACGCTGGAAAAACAATTGCTCTTGCCAATAAGGAAACGCTTGTTGTTGCGGGTGAACTTGTTACTCAACGAGCAAGAGAAAAAGGAGTGAATATTTACCCCGTGGATTCAGAGCATTCCGCAATTTTTCAATGTTTGGTCGGCGAGTTCCAGAACCCGATCGAAAAGATCTATTTAACTGCTTCAGGTGGACCTTTCAGAGGTTGGACCGAAGAACAATTGAAGGGGGTTAAAAAAGAGCAGGCGTTAAAACATCCGAACTGGACAATGGGCGCAAAGATCACAATTGATTCTGCCTCTTTAATGAATAAAGGACTCGAAGTGATCGAAGCAAAATGGCTCTTCAACCTTCGTCCGGATCAGATCGATGTGATCGTTCATCCGCAATCGATCGTTCATTCTTTGGTTCAATTCGAGGATGGAAGCATGAAGGCTCAGATGGGATTGCCGGACATGAAATTGCCTATCCAGTTTGCGCTGACTTATCCTGAACGATTCAAAACCGATTTTCCACGATTCAACTTTATGGATTATCCAAAGTTGACCTTCGAACAACCGGATCGTAAAGTCTTCAAGAATCTCGATCTTGCTTTCGTTGCCATGGACCATAAAGGTACCCGAGCATGTTTATTGAATGCAGCAAATGAGATTTCGGTTGAGGCATTTTTACAGGATAGGATCGGGTTTCTGGATATCGCGCGCATAAATGAAGAAACATTGTTTTCCTTGAATTCTGTTCAAAATCCGGAATATGAGGATTTTGTAGAAAGCGATAAAGCGGCAAGATTGTATGCTACTGAACTGATCAAAAAGCTGGGATGAAGATCCATTTACTGATCCCTTTTCTTATATCCTCCTTGCATGCTTTTGTGCAGACAGATCTCAATTTGAGTAAGGAGCAATTGAATCGTCTACTTTCCTTGCCGGTAAAATGTTTGAATGTTGAATATCCGAATAAGCTGAATCAGGTGATCACATCTGATGAGGATTTGCTGTCACCGGATGAACTTCACCCCATGTTTTACGGCTGTTTTGATTGGCATTCTTCAGTACATGGACATTGGTTGATCGCTGCCATTCTGAATCGTGATGAAGAATTGGCGAACAAAGATACGTTGTATTTCATACTTGCTCGTCAATTCACTACAGAAAAGGTATCGAAAGAAATAGAGTACTTCAATTCAAATAAATACAATGCTTCATTTGAACGCACGTATGGATGGGCATGGCTGTTGAAATTACAAATGGAGCTGGATCAAAGTGGTCAAACCCAACTTTTGAGATATGGTCAAACATTAAGACCATTAAGTGATCTGATCGTTGAGAAATACAAGGAGTATTTACCTAAACTAAATTATCCGATCCGCAATGGCGAGCACATCAATACGGCTTTTGGATTGTGTTTTGCATGGGATTATGCCGTCCACTCGAAGGATACTTCTTTTCAGACGTTGATCCGAGACAAGGCCTTTTCTTTTTTCAAGCTGGATAATAACTACCCACTATACCTTGAACCGAGTGGATATGATTTCATTTCTCCTGCGCTCATGGAAGCTGATCTAATGAGGAGATTAATGCCTGAAAAGGAATACATCAGTTGGTTAAAAAAGTTTTTACCTGAATTGTCCAAAAAGAATTTCGAGCTTAAACCTGGAGTCGTAAGTGATCGTTCAGATGGAAAACTGGTGCATTTGGATGGATTGAATTTCAGTAGAGCCTGGTGCCTGTATCAAATATCCATGATCAGCGACAAGTATACTCATCTTAGAATAGTTGCTGACGAACACATGGCCTTTTCATTACCCTCAATTGTCGACGGAGATTACATGGGCGAGCACTGGCTTGCCTCCTTTGCATATTATGCTCTCCAGTGCGCCGAGAAGAAATCAGATCATTGATCTAAGCTCGTCCTTTTTATTATCAAAATAGTTCGTTAGAAGGTGTTTTAACAAGTATTCCCTATATTTCTCTCTAGTGATCTTGGGCTTGTAAATATATCCCCGACCAATGGCTTTATGTTTAATAAACTTCTTTCGTTCAAGGATTCGAACGATAGTGGATGTTGTATTGTAGGCAGGTTTTGGGTCTTTATACAGCTCAAGGATCTGCTTTACGTTACCTTTCTCTAGTTTCCACAACTTCAACATTACCAGCTCTTCTGCAGGAGTTAGTCTTTCCATATTGTAGCATTGGTTTCCCCTAATGTAAACAATAAAACGAAAGGAGACAACTATAAACCCTTAAATACCAAGCTTTTTCCTTAAAGCTGGCGCAACACCATCTTTATGCAAATAGATATTGATCGTTTTATACATGAAGTAATTTTCAGAAACATAAAGGAAACCTTCAGGATAATTTCCAGTCCCCCATGAGTTCTTCACCAACAAATACTTCGTGCCATTCTGGTCCTTGTAAATACCAACAATGTGCATTCCATGGTCATCCGTCGTAGTCTTGTTATCATATGCTTCCTGTCTAACTTCCGGAGTGATCTCCAACTCTTTCACAGGTGTTAAGAATGCATTCGAATTCTTGTCTGCTCCTGCATCACTGAAGTTTTTATTGTCTTTCCCTTTCACCTGAATTGTTGAAGGGTCTTCAGGGACAAGTGCAAGTCCGTTTGAAAAAGAGAAGCCTTTTTCTGAAACGTCGGCTCCCCATGCTAGCGTATAGCCATTTTTAAGTGCGTGCTCACAAGCCTCAAAAAGCTCGTTCAACCCCACATTGTAGCTTTCACCCCACGCCCAGTTGTCAGGAATAGCCAAATGACACTTCTTATACATTTCGTGGTTCGTGAAGGAGGTCAAAGAAACATATTCATCCATGTTTAAACCGATCGCTTTAGCGTATGATTTTGGCGTGTATTTCTTTCCTTCGAATTCAAACTCTTTAACGTCTGCCCCGAGATAAGCGTCAAGAATTCCGTTCATTGCCGGAATCCATGCGGTGGTCAATCCACTTCGCGCGCTTCCGCTTTGAACATAACTCAACAGACCTTGCATAGCACCGTTCAAAACTGCGAATAATTCAGAATGATCATGACTGTCTTTTCCATAATTCAACCCGGAATACACTGATTTCGGAACAATCCCATAATTTCTGATCACATATGGAATGTCATGAAAAGCACCCCCCTCGGCAAAATTGATCTTGCCATCCATTCGAATGTATTTTTCAGCTTTGCTTTCATATGCCTTTCGCACAATGAACATTTCAGATAAAAGGTCAGGATTCGCGTCCCCCTTTCGGATCAACTCTGATTCAAAAAAGGATAGTGCCGAAAAGCTCCAGCAAGTTCCTGTAATCCCTTGACTCTCTACCGGAGTAGCATCGAGTTTGGCAATCTTAGAAAATTTATAGGTACTTCCTTCAGCATTGCTGTTTGGTTCAGAAAATCCATATTGACCATAAGCAACCTGGAAAGAAAGGATAATGCCTAACGAAAAAATAATTCTCTTCATAACGATTCAATTGAGGAACCTAAAGATAATCAGTTTTCCTTAATTAGTCTCAAGTATTCCGTAAAGATCAGCCACCACAAAAGGGTCCACAGTTGATCCTGAGATCAGGATCTTATTGTGTCCGGAGCTTGGTCTTTCCAATGAATAGAGAGTGGTTAGACTCAGATGAAAATTTGCATCGACTGAACAAAAATGATGATCAAAACTTGGATCCGGAAGTTCCAGGCCAGTGTTGGAAGGTTTGTAGAATTTATCCATGGATTTTCCAGCAACAAACAACAATTGTTGTTTCTTCAGCATGTTGAATTTGATCTTTTCCTGAGGTTTGATGACGATGCTGAACACTTCGCCTGATTGATATTCCTCCCAGCAGAACAGATAGATCAAATATTCACTTTCGTTTTTCATCAGGATCTCATGATCTCCCTGAATCTCAGAAATTGCGTTGACATTTTTGAAAGGCCCCAGGATCTTTGAAGTGTCTTTGCAAGGAACATTGATTCCATTTTCAAATAATGCAGCATCTCTAATCCAGTTTTCATAGATCTTTTCCATCAACTCATTTTGCAAGGGTTGACGCAATGTTAAACTCACATTCGTCCCAGAGGTCCACATGTACTGGTCTTTGTCATCTTCCTCCAACTGGAACTGAGATTCTTTGAGATGGATCAAAGAGTCGAGCTGTCTTCTTTCTTCGGGAGTAAACTGTTCGAAAGAGCTGTTTGAATCTAGAGCCGTTTTTACAGGCGGTTGATAATTCTTGATCCAGAAAACAGCAAACACAAGAACCGCGATAAAAGCCGGAATCAAAACAAAGGCCCATCTGAATACCAAAAGAGGACGCTTCTGTCTACCCAAGGAAACTTCTCCTTTTTTCAGATCCTTGATTAGGCCTTCTATTTTTTCACGATGTTCCGGGTTCAGATCCAGATTGGTAAGTCGATTCAAAACTCGGTAGGCAAGTCTTGGGGTGCACCCGGGTGCATCCAGTATTTGCGTGATCAGATCGACATATTCGACCTTTAGATGGTATGACCTACGAGAAAGTGAATTGATCGAGAATAGAATTTCTTCCGATGTAATTGGTTCAATGATCTCTAAAATCCCACTTTCTTTATCAATTCCCATACAATTTCGGGCAGATGCACTCGAAAGATCGATGATGGGCTGAATAATTTTCTGTTCAACAAAAAGTCGTTCATCAGGAGAAAGCAAAGTGCAATAACTCAATAAAAGTGAGCGACTTTGGGAATTGAGCTCTTTGTTCAGATGGATCAGCGCGCTAGAGAGAAAAGGTGAGGTAAATGTCTGAAACCCTCCAAACAGGGCGTGTTTTTCCCAGTTATATCGACCTTGATATGCAACTTTGGGCATCTTGCCATTCAGCAATGCCAACAAGTCATTTGATTGATCAATCCAATCCCAGAAAACAAGTCCTAGCTCATCAAGTTGTCCAACTAATTTGTGAAGTGTTTTTGCCTGCTCATGTTCCCCTTTTCCAGCAAGTTCATTCGAATAGTCTTCAAGTAATGATCGTGTAGCAACAGATTCTTTGAAAACAGCAGCCAATGTATGTTCGAGCGATTTTTTAGAGGGGAAATAAATCATACATTTTTTCAATAAAGATAAACGGATTTGTCAATCTTTAAAGCGTTTTCAATGCTTCCTTTACCTCGTTGTCATATTGGTTCATGATCTGGAAATATCCTTCTTCCAACCAGATCTGACGAGCAATTTCAGCCTTAAGGATCCTCCTGATCAATTCTCGACTTTTCTTCAATCCTGAATTGTCGCGCTTTACTTTCATCTCTTTTTCAGCAAAGGCAGTAAAGCGATCCATGAGTACATCATCAACTTTGAAAGTACGATCGAACTGATAAAATGATGTCCATGAATGATTTTGGTTGTGCACATACTCGAATGCAAAAGCCTGAAAAGAAAGTGAGAAACGCAAGTCGCTCAAATACCAGCTGTTTCCGGTTGAATCGTAGGCTACAAACTTATCAGGCATGATCCCTCCGCCACCGTAGACTTTCTTCCCTTTCGGAGTCAAGTATTTCAATGAATCTACAAATAGTGTACTATCAGGAGCATAAAGCTCTCCACTGTCATAACGGTCCATCTGGTCTTGATAATAATCTTCAAAATCTCCAGAATACGGTTTTTGAATACAACGTCCCGTTGGGGTATAATACCGTGCAATGGTCAGCCTCAAATTACTTCCGTCACGTAAACGCATGTCCTCCTGAACCAATCCTTTACCAAATGATCGGCGGCCAACAATCGTACCCCTGTCATTATCCTGAATGGCTCCGGCAAGAATTTCACTAGCAGATGCTGAGTTGGAATTGATCAGGATCGTAAGTTTTAAATCTTCAGCAATTCCTTGAGAAGTTGACCGATAGACTTGAGTTCCATGATGTTCCCCCATTGTTTTTACGATCACTTTATTTGCAGGGAGGAATTCGTCAGCAATTTCTGTTGCCGCGGACATTACTCCCCCACCATTATTTCGAAGATCCAGGACAAGTTTTTTCATTCCCTTTTCCTTTAGCAGCAATACTGACCTTTTGAATTCAAAAGATGTGGTCATTGAAAACTCATCGATTTTGATATAGCCTATGACTTGGTTGATCATATACGCTGCAGAAACGGAGGAGATTGGAATGAGATCGCGAACGATTCTTTTATTCAGCAACTTTCCTTTTCTTAAAATTCTAACGCTAACTGAAGTTTGAGGTTTCCCCTTCAATTTACTCATCACCCCGTCGTTTGAGATCTTTACTCCGGCCGCCTTTTTTCCGTCGATCTCGATGATTTTGTCACCAGATTTCAAGCCGACTTGTTCGGAGGGCGAACCTTTGACAACATTTGTTATGCAAATGGTGTCTCTTAAAATGAAGAAACGTACACCAACACCACCAAATTGGCCCTCGATGGACTCATTCATTCTGGCCAGCTCACGAGCGGGTATGTAGTTACTGTGCGGGTCCAGCTTATGAAGCATGTCAGAGATGGTCTCTTCAAAAAGACGTTCGCCGTTTACCGTGTCGACATATTTTCTGTCAATAATGTCAATAATATCTTGGATCTTCTGGTATTTACTTTCAGAATTGAAATTACTGAAGGGATCGCTTTTCCCTGATAAGCTATTCCCCATCCATAAACCCAATGCAAGAACTAGAGATAAAAGAATAGGAAGAAAATAGTTTTGATTGGCATTATTCATGTTTCGAGAAGCGAGTTTTCTATTTGAGTAACATTTACGCCCGAATCGATTAGGAAATCGATCCCTGCTGTATCCTTATATGCATTTCTGAAAACAACGCGAGTAATTCCTGCCTGAAGGATTAGCTTACTGCAATCTTTACAAGGCGATAGTGTCAGATAAAGTGTTGCGCCCTTGCAGTTATTCGTTGATTTTGCCACCTTGAGTATAGCATTGGCCTCTGCGTGAAGAACATACCAATGGGTGTTACCGTCGTCATCCTCACAACAATTATCAAAACCTGCAGGAGTTCCGTTATAGCCGTCAGATATGATCATGGAATCTTTTACAATGATCGCACCTACTTTTTTCCTTTTACAGTGAGACAGAGCAGACCATTGCTCTGCCATTTTCAAATAGGCAGAATCGTATCGGTGTTGTTTATCAATATCTTTAGGACTCATAGTTGGACAAAGTTAACATTAAGACATCACAATTTGTCTGAAATGGTAAACTTGTAGCCCACCGATCGAATTGAATGAAAAAATTCAGGTTGTTTCGGATCCTTTTCGAATAGCTTTCGGAGGTTGAGTATGTAGTTATCTATGGTGCGTGATGTTGGGAATTGGTCTTTACCCCAAACCTTGTCAAGGATCTCGTCCCTTGAAACCACCTTACCCTCGTTTTGATTGAGTAATTTCAAAAGACCGATCTCCTTTTTCGAAAGAACATGCTTTTCATTACTCAAGTGGTCGATCACTTCAAATGTTGCGAAATCAACTAACTTTTTTCCAATTTTTATACACTCGTTGTCTAAAACTGATGGCATTATTCCTTCGGTTAGGACTTTTATTCTGAGCAATAATTCTTCGAGGTCAAAAGGTTTGCTCAGATAGTCATTTCCACCTTTTTTTAATCCTGCAATCTTGTCTTGTGTCGTTCCTTTTGCAGAAAGAAATAGAACAGGTACGTTTGAATATTTCCGGATCTCTTCGCAAATGGTAAGCCCTGAAACTCCAGGTAACATCACGTCCAAAATAACAAGATCATACTTTTGAAATTCAGAAGCGTCGTCAAAAGCCGATTTTCCGTTACTATATGCGTTAACTTTATGGCCTTCTAGCTCCAAATTAAACAGAAGCATTTCTCTAATACTTGCCTCATCCTCAACCACACAGATTTTAATCATAGTAATAAAATAATATGTAAAGTTATATATTTGCCTTGACTGTTAGAACCATTTACAACTATGAAAACCATGAAGAGAATTATCCTCTCAATGTTTGTTTTTGCTTCTCTGAATTTTTCAGGACACGCACAAACAACGTCAAACAAAGGAACAGTAGTTCCGAGCTCAGTCCTTATGGACAGAAACGTACCTATGCTTAGTCTACTTACACCCGACATAGCTCAGATTCAAGCGGAAGACGAAATCAGGGATCGCAATGGGGAATTGTACCGTATTGGAGTAGCAGCATTCACAAATATCACAACTGAGAACTCAGGATTATGGAAGCCCACTCCCGAAGGCGGACGAAAATGGCAGCTTCATGTGAAATTTCCTGGAGCAGAGGCATTAAGTTTCCTATTGGAAAAATTCAGAATCTATGAAAATACGACGATGACCGTTCAGGACATGAATGGTAAGCTCTTACACAAGATTTTGACTAGAGAAGATGTTTTAGCTCCTGGTCAGCAAAATATTGCCTTATGTTTTGGGGATGAAATGGTACTTACAATCCACGAGCCTCAGGGATCGACACCATCAGAGATATACATCGACAGGATTATCTATAACTACAGGGCTACAGGAAACCCGAACGTTCAGAAGATCAACGAATCAGACCCTTGCGAAGTTAACGTGAATTGCACTCCGACTGGAGATCCTTGGCAAGAGGAAAAAAGAGGTGTTGCAAGAATTTACATCGTGGACGGAGCTGGAGCCGGATGGTGTTCAGGCACATTGATCAACAATACCGCTCAGGATTGTACACCTTATTTTCTTACTGCATTGCACTGTGGTGTGACTACCTCAGCGTCACAAATGAATCAATGGAGATTTTACTTCCGTTATGAATCACCGAACTGTAACAACCCTTCTTCAGCGGGCACACTCGATGATTATTTTATTACAGGCTGTGTAAGAATTGCTGATTCTGGTGACGGTGGGGGAAATTCAGGATCCGATTTCCTGTTAGTTAAGCTAGGGAATTCAACAAACCAAACAACGGTAATCAACAACCTGAAATCTTCCAATTTCAATGCATATTGGGTGGGCTGGAATGCGAACGCAACTGCTACGACAGGAGGGGCAAGTATTCACCATCCAGCAGGAGACATCAAAAAGTTATCAACTTTTACAGGAACCACGGTAAGTACTCAATGGGGCTCGGCTTCAGGGTCGCATTGGAGAGTTGTTTGGACAGCAAATGCAAATGGTCATGGTGTTACTGAGGGGGGGTCATCAGGGTCTGCACTGTTCAATAGCTCACAGGGTTACCTTATAGGTACGCTAACTGGGGGGTCTTCTTTCTGTACATCTCAATCAGCTCCGGACTTGTATGGAAAAATGTCATACCATTGGCAAAGCAATGGCACCGCAAATAACAGACGATTAAAGCCTTGGTTGGATCCAGGTAATACGGGAGCAATGACCCTTGCTGGATCAGCCGACCCTTGCTCTGCGCCCGCTCCACCAATTGCTGATTTTGTGGCAAACCAGACAAACGTTGCTCCTGGAACAACGGTGAACTTTACAGATCTTTCGACAGGTGTTCCAACTTCTTGGGCATGGACAGTTTCGCCAGCAACTGGATGGGCGTATGCAGGAGGAACTTCAGCAAATTCTCAAAATCCGCAGATTACATTCAATACTATTGGACAATACACGATCTCATTGACTGCAGCAAATGGGATTGGCAATGATACGGAAACGAAAACAAATTACATTATCGTTTCTGTTGCTACTACACCGTGTACGGCTACGTCAACGAACTGTGATGAGTATATTTCGAATGTGACATTGAATACGATCAATAATACTACTGCGTGTACCAACTATGGAAATTATACTGGTACAAGTACGACGTTGAACAAAGGAGCTCAGTATACAGTTACCGTTTCACCTACAGTTACGGGTCAGGGTGCTGGAGCTTATACGAACGACGAGATTGCTGTTTGGATCGACTGGAATGATGATCTGGATTTCATTGACGCTGGAGAACAAGTTGGATATGTATTGGTTGGTGCCGGATGGTCGAATCAATTCACGTTTACCGTTCCAATGACTGCTGTTACCGGAACGGTAACGATGAGATGTCGTCTTTCTTATCAGCCTGATGATGGAGCGATTACACCATGTGGAGATTCTCAATGGGGTGAAGTTGAAGATTACTCAATAAATATTCAAGCAGCTCCTTCTGGGGTGCTTACACTTCAGTGTCCTGCTAATTCTACAATTTATGCAACACAATCAACCGTTGTTCCGAATGTAACTGCGACAGCAACTTCATCAACGACATGTGCTGGAGGAGTAGTGAACGAAACACAATCACCGGCTGCTGGTGCTGCATTGCAGAATGGATCAAATGTCATCACTGTTACGGCGACAGATCAGTGTGGGAATACGCAAACGTGTACTACAACGATCACTTATATCAATAACTTAGGGATTGAGGAAAACCCATTCTTCATCAATGTAGCGGTGTATCCCAACCCTTTCAATGAATCACTTGTAGTTGATCTTTCTTCAATTCAGGGCGAGACGGTTGATGTAATGGTTTTTGATATCACGGGTAAGTTGATCTCAACGAAAAGTAATGAAGAAAACGCCTTGATAATATTCGATGTGCATGGTCTTTCAAAGGGAGTTTATCAAATTCAAATGATTTCAGAAAAAGCACAAACGGTTCGTAGAGTTCTAAAGCTGTAAAATAAAGTCTCATAGAGAGTTAAGGGCAGTTCATTTGAGCTGCCCTTTTTTGTTAATTAACTCTTTCTTATTCACGAAAATAGACTACTTTTGCACTTTCATTTTCAGCGACAAACATGACAGGAACAAAGAAGATCAATTCGGCATTAATTTCTGTATTTGATAAGGCAGGCTTAGGATCTATTGTAGAGCAACTTCACAAGAATGGAGTAGTCATCTATTCAACAGGAGGAACTCAAAGTTTCATTGAAGACATGAACATCCCTGTGGTGAGGGTCGAAGATCTTACGTCGTACCCTTCAATTTTGGGAGGAAGAGTGAAAACTCTTCACCCGAAAGTGTTTGGTGGGATCTTGAACAGGAGAGGCTTAAAGGAAGATCAGGCTCAGATCGCTGAATTTGAAATTCCTGAGATTGACTTGGTTATCGTTGATCTATATCCATTTGAAAAAACCGTAGCGTCAGGTGCAGAGCACCAGGATATCATTGAGAAGATCGATATCGGTGGAATCTCATTGATCAGAGCTGCGGCAAAGAACTACGAGGATGTTGTCATTATTCCTTCTCAGGCTCAATACGGAAGGTTTCTTTCGATAATAACCGAGCAGGGTGGAGCTACAAATATGGAACAGAGAAAAGCATTTGCGAAAGATGCATTCAATGTTTCTTCAAACTATGATACCAAGATCTTTAATTATTTTAATCAGAGCAGCATGGATTCTTTCAAAGAAAGTTTCGGTCCAGCAAACGTATTACGATATGGAGAAAACCCTCATCAAAAAGGTGTTTTCTTTGGGGATCTGAATGCTATGTTTGAAAAATTGAATGGCAAAGAATTATCCTATAACAACCTTTTGGATGTAGATGCAGCAGTTAATCTTATTCAGGAATTTGCAGGAGATGCTCCAACATTTGCCATTCTGAAACATAACAATGCATGCGGTGTAGCGACAAGAATAACTTTAAAAGAAGCATATGTAGCCGCTCTTGCTGCGGATCCCGTTTCTGCATTCGGTGGAATTCTAATTTCAAACACATCGATCGATCGTGCAACAGCCGAGTTGATCAATGATCTGTTTTGTGAAGTGATCATCGCCCCAGGATATAGCAGTGAGGCTCTTGATTTGTTAAAATCCAAGAAGAACAGAATCATTTTGGTTCAAAAGATCAATAAGCTTCCTCAGCAGCAATTCAGAACGATTTTGAACGGAGTACTCGTACAGGATAAGGACTTAATTACTGAGAATGCGGATCACCTTGCACCAAAGACGACAAATCAACCGACAGTTTCTGAAATCGAAGATCTCATCTTTGCGAATAAGATTGTGAAACATACAAAATCAAATACGATCGTCCTTGCAAAAGGGAAGCAATTGCTTGCAAGTGGGACCGGTCAGACTTCACGTGTTGACGCATTGCGTCAAGCGATCCATAAAGCAAACTCGTTCGAATTTGATCTAAACGGAGCGGTGATGGCCTCGGATGCTTTTTTTCCGTTTCCTGATTGCGTGGAAATTGCTGATCAAGCAGGAATCACCGCAGTGATACAGCCGGGCGGTTCGATCAAGGATGAGCTATCAATTGATTATTGTAATGCACACGGTTTGTCGATGGTATTCACAGGAAACAGACACTTTAAACATTAAAAAGAAGTTATTTGTCGAAAATTGTAACAAAAAATCAATTTTTACGAAGAAACTGACTATACTTAGTATACATTAAAAAAGAAGCCAACCAAAAATGGGAATTTTCAGCTTTTTAACACAAGAGATTGCTATCGACTTAGGTACTGCAAACACGCTGATTATTCTGAACGACAAGGTAGTGGTTGATGAACCATCAATCGTCGCAAAGGATATTCAGACAGGAAAAGTAGTTGCGATCGGGAAAAAGGCTCAGCAGATGCACGGAAAAACGCATAAGCTGATCGAAACAGTTCGTCCGCTAAAAGATGGAGTAATCGCCGATTTCCAGAGTGCCGAACAGATGATTCGAGGAATGATCAAGATGATCAACCCGGGTAGAAGTTTGTTCAATCCTACTTTGAGGATGGTAATCTGTATTCCTTCAGGAATTACTGAAGTAGAAAAAAGAGCCGTTCGTGACTCCGCTGAGCATGCTGGAGCTAAGGAGGTTTACCTTATTCACGAACCAATGGCAGCGGCTATTGGTATTGGCATCGATGTGGAAGAGCCAATGGGGAACATGATCATTGATATCGGTGGAGGAACTTCTGAAATCGCCGTTATTGCCCTTGGTGGGATTGTGTGTGATAAGTCGATCCGAATTGCTGGTGACGATTTCACCAATGACATTGAAGAATATATGAGACGTCAGCATAACATCCTTGTTGGCGAAAGAACTGCTGAACAGATCAAAATTGAAGTGGGTGCGGCTTTACCTGAATTGGATAATCCACCTGAAGACTTTGCGGTTCGGGGGAGAGACTTAATGACGGGTATTCCGAAGGAAATTGTTGTTTCGTACAGTGAAGTTGCTCATGCGCTTGACAAAACGATTTCGAAGATCGAAGAAGCGATCCTTAGTGCGCTGGAAATGACTCCTCCTGAATTATCTGCCGATATTTACAAAACGGGTATATATTTAGCTGGTGGCGGTTCAATGTTGAGAGGACTGGATAAGAGAATTTCAGCAAAAACAAAGCTTCCAGTTCACATCGCGGAAGATCCGCTAAGAGCTGTGGCAAGAGGTACCAGTATTGCCTTAAAGAATATTGACAGGTACCAATTCCTGATCAAAGATTAAATTGAAAGTCCCGCACCTAAATTGGCGGGACTTTTTTATTTTTGTTCATGCGCAATCTAATAGCCTTCTTAAGGCGATTTCAAGTCTTTCTTATCTTTATGTTACTGCAGATCTTTGCGCTGTCTACCTATTTTACCTTCCTGAACTTCCCTAGAGCACAATACATGACCAGTGCATCATACGTTTCGGGTAAGATGTTGAATGCCAGAAATGAAGTTACGAAGTACGTGAATCTTGGGAAAACAAATAATATTCTTCAGAAGCAGAACAAATACCTCCGTGAAAAACTACCTATGAGCTATATCCGAATGGAAAATGGTTGGGTAAAGATCAATGATACATTATTTCATCAACAATACGAATACATCCCAGGAAAGGTCATCAACTCAACCGTAACAAGAGCGAATAATTTCTTCACGTTGAATATCGGCTGGGCACAAGGTGTCAAAAGAGGAATGGGTGTTTTTTCAGACAAGGGTGTGGTTGGGATCATTCACATTTCTAGCGAACACTTTTCTGTGGTTAAATCGGTATTGACCGAAGACATCAACATTGACGTTCAGATCGAGCCGATAGGTTTATTTGGTCTATTGAAATGGGACGGAAGAGACCCCAGAAGAGGGCAGATCTCTGGGATCTCGAATGACCTCAATATTAAAAGATGGTCGAAGGTGGTCACTAGAAGCGGATCGGGAATTTTCCCTTATGGTATTCCAGTAGGAAAAGTGGAGAAGCTGAAGACCGTGGAGGGCAAGCCAATTTGGGACGTTTTTATTCGCTATTCAGAAGATTTTAGAACACTTCAAAGAGTTTATGTGGTGAGAAATCTTCTTTTGGAAGAACAACAAAAACTGGAATCACTTATTCCTGAGGACGAAGAAAATGAATGAGATCATTAAACATAGCCTTCGATTTGTGCTTCTGACCATTATTCAAGCATTCGTATTGAATCAATTGGAAATTGGTTTAGGGATCCAGTTGCTGATTTATCCTTTGTTCGTCTTCCTTCTACCTTTCGAATTAGGCTTGATTCCAATGCTTGTGTTATCCTTTACGATGGGAATTATGATCGATAGTATTTCGAATACTTACGGACTTCATGCATCGTCGTTGACCCTTTTCGCCTATCTGAGACCGATGATCTTTAAGACATTTTCTCCTCGAGAAGGGTATGATGTTTTAAAGGAGCCGAACATCTTTGAAATGGGGAACAGGTGGTTCATTTATACGTTTGGAATATTGTTGTTCATTCATCATTTCTGGTTTTTCTTACTTGAAATGTTCAGGATCGATGCGATATTCTTTATCCTGCAGAAAACACTTTTAAGTTTACCGATCTCATTTGCATTCTGTATCTTGATACAAATGCTGGTCGTTAACAAGCCTAAGTCAAGATGAATCTGGATGCACGGAAGTATGTAATCATTGCCTTTGTTCTGATCGTGGGGATGATCTATATTATTCGTCTTTTCTTCATGCAGGTGATCGATGATTCGTGGACACTTCGTGCACAGCAGATCGCTGAAAAAAGAAGAGAGATAATTCCTCCGAGAGGAGTTGTTTTTGACCGAAATCGCAAGAAAGTAGTTTCGAACACCACCTATTACAACTTGATGATGGTGGAAAAAGAGATTAAGGATCTTGACACTGTTGCCTTTGCTCAACTGCTTGGATGGACCGTTGATGAAGTAAGAGCTCGTTTTAAAGAGCTCGTTGAGGGTGAAGGTACTTACTACAACAAACATACAGGAAAACGAACCTCCAATTATCAGAGTGGAAGAGCCTATCCATTTTTGAAAGAATTAACCCTGGAAGAGATCTCGAAGATCGCTCCGCATCTGGATGATTTCCCAGGATTCTATGAGGAAGTTACCAGCATGAGAAGATACCCATATGCAAACGGAGCCAATATCCTTGGATATTTGGCAGAAGTAACCCGAGAAGAAATTGATGAAAATCCGTATTACCGCCCTGGATACAATATTGGAAGGGCTGGAATCGAAAGGTTTTACGAGGAAAACCTGAGAGGGCAAAAAGGAATTCGGTACATTGTTACGTCTGCTCTGAACAATGCTATTGAACCATATGCAGACGGAAAGTATGATACTTCTGCTGTTCAGGCGGATCCTCTTATCCTAGGAATAGATATCGAATTACAAGCGTACGGAGAGAAGTTATTAAAAGGAAAACGTGGATGCATTGTGGCCATTGAACCTTCCTCGGGGGAAATATTGGCACTTGTGTCGGCACCAACCTATGATCCTAATTTGTTGATCGGGAAAAGGAACATCTCCATGAATTATCCGAAGTTGGTAATGGATCCTAGTAAACCTTTGTTCCCGAGACCACTGGCGGCAGAATACCCTCCAGGATCTACCTTTAAGTTATTGAATTCATTGATTGCACTTCAGGAAGGGGTGATTACGCCTGAATTTGGTGCACCCTGTAACAAGTCTGTAGTAGGATGTCACGATCACTCGAGCGCGGGTAACTTAATGGATGCTATAAAGCATTCTTGTAATCCCTATTATTATGCAGTGATGCGACGAATCATTCAGCAAGGGAAGAAGAAAAGCATCTTTGCAGATGCGGAAGTTGGATTGAATACCTGGGCAGAATACATGCATAGATTTGGACTTGGTGAAAAACTGGAGACGGATATAACAAGTCTTCGTCCGGGAAATATCCCTGATGCAAATTATTATGATCGCTGGTACGGACACCATAGATGGGCATTCTCAACCATTCGATCAATCTCGATTGGTCAGGGAGAGGTTATGATCACCCCATTGCAGATGGCGAATGTGGCCGCCACTATCGCGAATAAAGGATGGTATGTAACTCCTCACTTCGTGAAGTCTATTGGTCGAAAGGGTCCAATGGATCAATACAAGCGGAAACATTACACTAAGATAGATCGTCAACACTATGAGGTGGTCATTGAGGGAATGCGCCGTGTGGTATACGAACCAGGAGGAACAGGAAGGCGCGCCAGATTAAAAGATATCGTTGTCTGTGGTAAAACGGGAACTGTACAGAACCCTCATGGCGAAGATCACTCCGTTTTCATCGCATTTGCACCCATGAATAAGCCGAAGATAGCAATCGTAGCATTCATTGAAAATGCGAAAGGGGGAGGCGGGCTATGGGCTGCTCCAACCGCAGGGTTGATGATCGAAAAATACCTAACAAGAAAAGTGACGGAGATCGACAGAGAAAAAACGATCATGGAGGCAACTTTCACGTATAAAGATTGAGAAAACAGGATTCCATAGTAGGCGCGCTTGACTGGCCATTGTTCATCGGATACATGATCATGATCTCGATGGGTCTTGCTACAGTTTATTCTGTAGCCCTTGTGGAAGATCATCCAAGTCTTTTCGATTTTTCTCAGAAATACGGTAAACAGGTAATGTGGATCGGAGTATCACTTTTTCTAGGATTACTGGTGTTTCTGATCGACTCAGATATCTATCGGAAATTCGCCATACCTATTTATCTGTTTGTCCTCTCATTACTTGTGGTGGTATTGTTTATGCCCCCTATCAATGGTGCCAGAGCATGGCTCGGCATAGGGACAATGGGTATTCAGCCGGCCGAATTTGCCAAGATCGGCACGGGACTGGTATTGGCGAGATTCATCTCTTCGATCAACGTGAAGCAGCAAAACGTGAGGACGGTCATCCTTGCAAACCTGATCATCTTGTTTCCGATGGCATTGATCCTCCTTCAACCCGATGCGGGGACATTTGTGGTGTTTACCTCCTTCCTTTTCGTGATGTATCGGGAAGGAATCACGTATGATCCCATTATCTTAAGCTTGATCAATAGTATACCTGGAGTTAAATTCAAACAAACCTGGGTTGGCAGTCACTTTATTCCAATCCTATTCGTTGTTGTCTTTTTGAGCTTGGTAACCTTGCTGATCAGTAACGAAACGCTCGAGTTTGGATGGTTGCCTGGGATTCAGATCCCGGGAATGTATGGGGTGGTCATATCCCTTGCCGTATTTGCGTTGATTACATTTTTGTTTTTGAGATTCATTTCCACGAAAAGAGATCGAAGAAGGGTGACCTTTATTGTTTTGATAGGATTCATTCTGGGATCTGGAATTGCATTCGTGGTAAACACCGGATTTCAGAGCCTGGCAGATCACCAGAAAGAAAGGATCGAATTGTTTCTCGGGTTAAAAGAAGACCCGGACGGGGAAGATTATAACCGAAACAGGGCGATGGCGGCTGTTGGATCAGGTGGGCTTTTTGGAAAAGGATACAACAAGGCGTCTGTGTCCAGTGTGGAAAGTAATCACGTACCGGAAAGTGAGACCGATTTTATCTTCTGTCCTTTTGCTGAGGAATGGGGGTTTGCGGGGACCTTTGTGTTGATCTTCTTGTACATGTTCATGCTTTTGCGGATTATCGTGATCGCAGAGCGACAACGCTCGGCATTCAATAGGATCTATGCCTATGTTGTGGCCATGGTGCTGTTTTATCATTTTGCCGTTAATGTTGGAATGAACATCGGTTTTGCTCCGGTTATCGGGATTCCGTTACCGTTCTTTTCCTATGGAGGATCTTCGATGATGTCCTTTTCAATGATGATGTTCATTTTACTGAAACTGGATAGTCAGCGGAAGGATGTATTCCAGTAATAAAGAGAAAAATAATTCGTTAATTTTACCAAAACTAAATGCTCATGAGCAAGAAAGGTGAAGCCATTCAATTCTCGGAAAAATCTACGAAAAGACTGAATATTCTTTTCTGGGTCTTTTCAGCAATACCCTTCCTTTCGATCACAGGACTTATGCTCTTGCAATCAGAGGAAGATCTACCCCCTGTAGAGATGTTGGATAATCCACCTGAGCTACTTGCTTCTGTTGTATATGCAGAAGATGGTACAACAGAACTTGGTAGATACTGGCGTGTTAACAGAACAAGTGTTGATTACAAAGACATTTCTCCGAACGTAACTGACGCGTTGATCTCAACTGAAGATGAGCGTTTTCATGAGCATTCCGGTGTTGACTTTAAGGCATTGGGACGCGCAGTAGCTAATATGGGAAGCGCCGGAGGCGCATCGACCATTACTCAGCAGTTGGCAAAACAGCTGTTTACATTGCAACAACGAGAAAGAGAAGAAATTGCTCGAGCGAATGGTGAAGTTTTGGAAACTGGGGGAAGTGGTAAGCTGGGAAGAGCGATGAGGAGATTGAACGAAAAGGCCAGAGAGAATATTATAGCCGTTCGTTTGGAAAAGCGATACACGAAAGAGGAGATCATCACGATGTACCTCAATCAATTTGACTTCTTATACAATGCGGTTGGAATAGAAAACGCAGCGAAGGTCTACTTTAACAAAAAACCAAAAGATCTGGCAAAGGAGGAAGCTGCCATGCTCATCGGAATGTGTAAGAATCCTTCAATGTACAATCCCTACACGTACAAGATCAAAAATTACAGAAGAAGCATTGCCGCAAAAAATGGAGTGGCTCCTGAACAAGTGAGCCGCGAAGAAGTAATGGAAGCACGTGCAAAAGATTCATCGCTTGCCATTCAAAGAAGAAATCAAGTGCTTTATCAATGGTTGAAGAATAGTAAAGCTGAGAATTCTGCCCTGAGAAACAAGATCACAGAAGAAGAATACAATGCGCTAAAAAACAAACCGATCATTGTTGATTATCAGGTTGTAGATCACAAGCGAGGTATGGCTCCTTATTTTAGAGAGTCGCTTCGTAAGGAGGTTACGGATCTGTTGAAGCAAAAAAATGATGATGGTTCTTTCACATTCAAAAGAGCCGATGGTATGCCGTATGATATCTACAGTGATGGATTGAAGATCTATACAACGATCGACGCAAACCTTCAGAAGCATGCGGAATATGCGGTCGCAAGACACCTTAAAGAAACCTTACAGGATGCATTCAATAAGAATAACAAAAACCTGAAGAACTGGCCATTTTCGAATGATCTTTCTGAGGAGCAGGTGAATTCGATCATGAAAACAGCACGAAGGAATTCAGGCAGATATCAGTCTTTGGTCGCATCCGGATATACGGATGAAGAAGTAAAGCAGAACTTCAATACAGCTGTGAACATGAAGGTTTTTTCATGGAATGGAGATGTAGATACGGTGATGACACCAAACGATTCGATTCGTTATTATAAATCATTCCTGCATGCAGGAATGATCTCAGTAGAGCCCCAGACGGGATTTGTAAAGGCTTGGGTAGGAGGAGCCAACTTTGACCATTTCGCTTATGACCATGTGAAGCTTGGAAAAAGACAGGTGGGGTCTACGATAAAGCCTTTCGTATATTCAACTGCATTAGCAATGGGAGTAGTGAAACCTTGTACGAAATTCGAACCGATATCGTATTGTGTGGATCTGATGGATGGGAGCGGAAACGTGACCGGAAAGTGGTGCCCTGGAGGTGAAGCAGCCTCAAGTGTTGAAGAGGGACTTGCCATGTCCTCAAACCCAACAACCGTGGCCGTGATGTCTAAAATGGGGGGATATGCCGGTCCGAAAACAATTTCCAAATTGCTGAAGGATGTGGAAATAAACCTTCGTCCAGAGGATGAGGTGCCATCTATGTGTTTAGGTATCATGGACCTTTCCTTGTATCAGATGGTGGCGGCCCAGTGCATTTTTGCGAACCATGGAATTTTCAATCGCCCCACAACTATCCTTAGAATTGAGGACAGAAATGGAAACGTGATCTACAGTGCGAAAAATTACTCGAAGGAAGTATTGAATGAAAATGTAGCCTATGAGACACTGAAAATGATGAAGGGTGTTGTCAATAGAGGAACCGCAGGCAGTCTAAGAGGGGGCAGATCATGGGGCGGCATTTATCATCCTACCGCTGGTAAAACCGGGACCACTCAAAACAATTCAGATGGATGGTTTATGGGGCTTACACCTGAATTAGTAACAGGTGTTTGGGTCGGCGCAGAAGATCGTTCTGTACGATTTAAAACTATGGAATGGGGTCAAGGAGGTAGGATGGCCCTGCCAATCTATGGATATTACATGCAACGAGTATACAAGGATCCGATTGTGGCATTATCAACAACAGATTTCGAAGTGCCTCAAAATTATGATCCAAAGCAATTTAGTTGTGAAGGAGATAATCAAGGAGGAGTATCTACGAATGATGGAAATATTTTTGGGATATAATGAATAAGGTAGTAAATAATGTTGAAGAGGCGCTGAAAGGAATTCAAGATGGCATGACATTGATGCTCGGTGGATTTGGACTATGTGGGATTCCGGAGAATTCAATTGCCCAGCTTGTGAAAATGGGGATAAAAGATTTAACGTGTATTTCGAATAATGCGGGGGTGGATGATTTTGGACTTGGGCTCTTATTACAGCAGCGACAAATCAAAAAAATGGTCAGCTCTTATGTAGGTGAAAATGCGGAATTCGAACGTCAAATGCTTTCAGGAGAATTAGAAGTTGATCTGATCCCACAAGGTTCGCTTGCTGAACGATGTCGAGCAGGAGGTGCTGGAATTCCTGCCTTTTTTACACCGGCCGGATATGGAACTGAAGTCGCGGAAGGAAAAGAGGTGCGCATTTTCAATGGGAAACCACATATCCTGGAGACCGCATTGACTGCCGACTTTTCGATCGTGAAAGCGTGGAAAGGAGATACTGAAGGGAATCTTGTTTTTAAAGGAACTGCCAGAAACTTCAATCCAATGATGGCAATGGCAGGGAGGATAACCATTGCAGAAGTTGAGGAGTTGGTTCCTGCAGGTGAACTGGATCCAAATTTCATTCATACCCCGGGAATCTTTATTCAAAGGATCTTCAAAGGAGAAAAATTTGAAAAACGAATCGAACAACGTACTGTTCGTCAAAGAAATTAATGGATATGGCACTTGATAAAAACGGAATAGCAAAACGTATTGCACAGGAATTGAAGGACGGGTGGTATGTCAATTTAGGGATTGGTATTCCTACATTGGTTGCGAACTATATCCCTGAAGGAATTGAAGTAGAATTCCAGTCAGAGAACGGGATCCTTGGAATGGGACCATTTCCTTTTGAAGGAGAAGAAGATCCGGACCTGATCAATGCCGGAAAACAAACCATTACGGCGAGAAAAGGCGCGGTTTATTTTGACTCAGCAACTTCCTTTGCCATGATCCGTGGACAGCATGTTCAGCTGACTGTATTGGGGGCTATGGAAGTCTCACAGGAAGGAGACATTGCCAACTGGAAGATTCCTGGCAAAATGGTAAAAGGAATGGGTGGCGCAATGGATCTTGTTGCTTCGGCCGACAATATCATCGTAGCGATGATGCATGCAAATAAAGCAGGTGAATCAAAGATCCTGAAGAAATGTACACTTCCTCTTACTGGAGTTGGGTGCGTGAAAAAGATCGTTTCTGACCTTGCAGTTCTTGAGGTGAAGGATGGGAAGTTTCATTTGATCGAAAGAGCTCCGGGAGTATCCGTTGAAGTGATCGTATCTCTGACCGAAGGTGACCTGGTTGTTCCTGATTTTGTTCCAGAAATGGAAATTTAATGAAATACCTCGAAGCCGGCAAATGGGTCAGAATACTGACATGGTTGTTCGCTTCAGGATGGCTCTTATTTTTTGGATTTAGCAATGAAGTACCTGCCGATACAGGCGACGGTTTAGCACATTTCTTTATTTCTCAGATCAGCTGGCAGGACCCTTCATATTTCTTTGATCATTGGGGAAAACCGGTTTTTATTCTCTTAAGCTCTCCGTTTGCCCAGTTTGGCTTTTCTGGAATGATCATTTTTAATGTACTTGTGTTTTCTGCGAGTATGTTGATCGGATACAAGCTTTTGGATAAGCTTAATGTTTCAGCATGGCTTCAATCACTTCTTCCTCTTTTCTTGTTGACAGCAAAAGATTATTGTCTGACAGTCATGGGCGGTTTAACTGAACCCTTGTTCAACCTTGCATTGATCGTTGCCGCTTTGTTTTTGTTTCAGAAAAGATACTTGTGGCTGGCGTTATTGGTATCGTTCATGCCCTTCATGCGAAGTGAAGGACAATTGCCAGTATTGCTTGTAGGTGTAATTCTTGCCTACAACAAAGAGTGGAAATACTTTCCCATATTGCTGGTTGGCTTTGTCGTTTATTCGATAGCTGGGGCGTTTGCTCATCATGATCTGCTGTGGTATTTTACCAAGAGTCCCTACTCCATGGGAAATGCCATTTATGGAAAGGGAGAATGGTCACATTATTTTACGTCTTACAGAAATTACATAGGTAATCCTGGGATATTCATGTCGATTCTCGGGGTGATTGGTGCCATTGGTCTATTGGTTAAAAAAAGAATGGATGGACTTGAAATCGATCTGTCCTTACTGGCCTATGGCACTTTCGTGGGGGTAGTTTTTTCGCATGCATACTTTTGGGCAACCGGACAAAATGGATCCATTGGTTTGACGCGGATTGCAACACAAGGGATGCCTCTTTTTCTGATCGTCCAGATGACACACTGGTCAAGATTTAGTCATAGAGAAGGATCCAGAGTGTGCTGGGTTTACGGTGTATTATCGATTCCTTTTATCTGGTCATTGGTTATCAATCCAAAATTTCCAGTTTTAGCCAAACCAATGGAAAAACAGCTTCAATCCACCTGGAAGTTTATCAATGAAAAAGGAATAGGGAACGAAAAGGTCTATTATCATTTTCCATATCTCGCACATCTGATGGATGAGAATCCGCTCAGCAAGAAGAGTAGAGCAATATTTACAGGATTTCATAAGATCCAAGAAGACTTGAAAATGAAGATTCCCCAGGGAAGCTTTATTGTCTGGGATAGCCATTTTGGTCCGGTTGAGGCTGGAAGATCTGCTGAAGAGATGAGAAATAATCCAGGTTTAATTCTTGTCGGGGAGTTTTTATATGAGGGAACTGAAGAAGATCCTAAGGGGGTTCTGTTATTTCAGCATGTTCCAGAAGCAGATGGTCTTTCGAACTATCAGGTCAGCACAAAGAGAATGGATGACGTACATCAGATGTTCGAATCCAAAACGGAGTTTATTAATTTATTTGAAGGTCTGTTAGCGACGCAAAGAGGAAGTGAACTGACCTACTCAATTCGATCAGAAGAAGGGACGTCACTGGTTTTTGAATCAGACGAAGGAGGCTACATCTCTTTTGAATTATCAGAAATTGGAAAGGAGCTTAGATTTTCGATTCCGAAATCCGGAAGCAGCAAGCTTTACGTGTGGAATCCCAACGGCAATAAGGGAAAGATAGAGATCACTAATGTTGAGCTCCGAAGTAAAAAATATCCTGAGGTCTGGAAACCTTAACGATAAAAATTCATTTCGTCCAGGTATTTCATCACGGATTCCGTCAGTAGGTAACGAACATCCTTGCCCATCTTAATAGCATTTCGGATAAAAGAAGCAGATACTTTCATGACCGGTGCATCGTCACAGAAAATAATGCTTGGATGCTTGAACAATAATTGATTCGGCTCATCCGACTGAATGTCATTTTCCTCCTGAAAGGTCAATGCACGAGGATATACATAGATCTTATGGTTCTTCAAAAGATAATCATGATTGTACCACTTGTGCAGTGTTCTTAGATTATCTTCACCCATAATTAAAGAGAAGGAATGATCGGGATACAGCTCCTTCAGGTGGATCATGGTATTCACCGTATAACTTGGCTTGGAAAGCTTGAATTCGACATCCGTAGCCCTCAACTTCGGGTTGTCATCAATCGCGATCTTCACAAGTGCCAGTCGGTGATGGTCAGCGAGGATCGAATTTTTTTCCTTCAATGGATTTTGAGGAGAGACCACAAGCCAAACTTGATCAAGCTCTGTGTAATCTGCCATGTAATTTGCAATGATCAGATGTCCGACATGTATCGGATTGAAAGTTCCAAAATACAAACCTACCTTCATGAGTTACTTACAAAATCGTTCACAATGAATGTTGCCTTTTGGATGGCGGTTTCAAGATCATCATTCACAACGATCACATCAAATTCAGAAGCTTTGTTCATTTCTTTTTCAGCCTTTTCCAATCGCTGACGGATCTTATCATCTGTTTCGGTGCTTCGATGTCTTAGTCTTACTTCAAGTGTTTCAATCGAAGGTGGCTGAACGAAGATCGCAAGCGCGTTTTCTCCGAAGATTTTTTTAAGGTTCAAACCTCCAACTACATCGACATCGAAGATTACATTTTTCCCCTGTGCCCAGATCCGTTCGATCTCAGAGCGCAGCGTTCCATAGAAGTGATCTGTGTAAACTTCTTCCCACTCAATAAAGGCTCCTTCGTTGATCTTTTGATTGAATCCTTCGATCCCCAAAAAGTAATAGTCTTTACCATCAGTTTCATTGGGTCTTGGCCCTCTGCTGCAAGCAGATACAGAAAACGATAGATTCAACGAAGGATCGCTTAACAATGCATGCACGATCGTAGTTTTTCCAGCCCCGGAAGGAGCAGAAAAGATGATGCATTTCCCTTGTGATGTAGTAAAGCTCATTATAATGTGTTCAATACCTGCTCTTTGATCTTTTCCAAACTGTCCTTCATTCCAACAACCAGCTTTTGCATTTCTGCATGGTTGCTTTTACTTCCAAGTGTATTGATTTCTCTACCGATCTCCTGCGAAATGAAACCGAGTTTTTTCCCCGACATTTCCAACTTCATGGTTTGATTGAAATAATCCAGGTGATGACTCAAACGCATCTTTTCTTCTGAAACATCCAGCTTCTCGATATAAAAGATGAGTTCCTGCTCCAGACGATTATTGTCCAGGCCATTCACCTCGATCTCATCAAGCCCCTTTTTGATCCTTTCGCGAACTGTTTCGATGCGTTCGTTTTCATATTTGGGAACATCGTTGAGCAGTGTTCTGATCTCATCAATACGCTCATTGAATTCGTTCTCTAATGCAATTCCTTCTTTTCTTCTGAATGAGTTGAGCTCGACACACGCTTCTTTCACAAGTGATACAAGCCATTTCTTCTCGTCTTCTGATAATTCTTCTCGCTCGTTGATGTAGATATCAGGCATGCGGATAATGATACTCATTAGGTCCTCCGTATGCGTCCCGATCATTTCGGTCGTTTGTCTGAGGTCCTCAGCGTAAGCTTTAGCAAGATC
>JALRFI010000090.1 GCA_023253775.1 Crocinitomicaceae bacterium | reverse complement strand
ACTCAAACACTTGTAGTGGAGATAATGGTTATTGGGGGTATGACAAGAAAGATAACATAGAGAATTACATGGAGTATTCTTATTGTTCTAAAATGTTTACTGAAGGTCAAAGAACTAGAATGAGAAATGCAATCGTCTCTTCTTCCGGTGGACGAAATAATTTATGGACCACTAACAATCTTCAGCAAACAGGAGCAGATGGGAATTTGTATTTGTGCAAAGCAGATTTCTATGCAGACAGAACGACAATTTGTGTTGGTGATGTAGTGAACTTTAATGACGATTCATATAATGTTGTAACTGGCTGGAACTGGACTTTTACCGGAGGATCTCCTGCTTCTTCAACAGATCAAAACCCTTCAGTGACATACAATTCTCCAGGGCTGTACACAGTTAATCTTTCTTCAACCGATGGTACAACTAGTGATTCAGAAGTAAAAACAGCTTACATCAGAGTTTTACCGGAGTCTTCGTCAATTCCTTTCCTTGAAGGATTTGAGTCTTATACCTCTTTGTCAAGTCAGGAGAATTGGGAGGTTGAGAACTTCAATAATAACAATGCATTTGCTCTTGAATCTAACTTTGGTCATACAGGAACTAAATGTGTAAAGCTTATGAACTATGGACAAGCTGTAGGAAGTTCAGATGAATTGATCTCCTCTCCAGTTGATCTTTCAAGCATTACATCAGCCGTTACCTTGAGTTTCCGATACGCATACCGTAAGAAGACATCTTCTGATTTAGAATGGTTAAAAGTATATGTAACGGGAGACTGCGGAGACAGCTGGATCCAGCGTAAGACCTTAAGTGGAAATTCACTTTCGTCATTGACATCGACAACTTCTTGGTCTCCTGCTTCAAGCAGTGATTGGGTTACTGTTCATATGACAAACGTTACCTCAACATACTGGGTAGATAATTTTAGATACAAGTTCCGCTTTGAGAGTGATGGTGGAAACAATTTCTACCTTGATAATATCAATATCTATCCAGGCGCTCCATCTGATGATCTAGTATTAGGAATCGCTGAAGAAGGAGAATTTGCAGATTTGGCTTTATATCCGAATCCGGCTGATGCTGAAGTGAATCTTCGTTTTACAGTAAACAATGCTCAGCAAATGGTTATAACTGTAAAGGATATCACTGGAAAGCAGGTGAAGGACCTTTTGGTGAATGCTGCAGCTGGTACCAACCTGGTAATGATGGATACGAATGAGTTATCTTCAGGGTCTTACTTTATGACGATTTCTAATGGTGAGATCGCTCAGACCATGAAGTTCGTTATTCAGTAAAAACAACAGATTTAATTTAAGTAAAGCCTCCTAAGTGAGGCTTTACTTCATTTTATAAATATGACAATGAAAAAGATCTTATTTGCAACAATATTGACTTCGACCCTCTTGAATGGATTTGCTCAGGAAAACTGGTGTGGTACGGATAAAGTACTTCAGCGACTAAGAACCGAAAACCCAGGTTTTGATCAACATATGCATGAAGCGATGAGCAAAGCTGCAAATGGTAAAACAGTGCATAAAAAGGCAACTCTGTTTGTTCCGGTGGTTGTTCATGTCATTCATGACAACGGAGTGGGAAACATTTCCGATGATCAGGTTCACGATGCGATCAGGATTTTGAATGAAGATTACAACAGAACAAATCTGGATGCTGTCAACACTCGGAACACCGAAACAGCCCCTTTCTCTGCAGTCGCTGGAAGCATGGATGTTCAGTTCAAGCTTGCAAAAAAAGATCCTCAAGGGAATTGTACCAACGGAATTGTTCGGGTCAATGCCCCGAATTTGAGTTACAATGCGGATGACGATTGTAAATACACTTCAAACGGAGGTTCAGATCAATGGCCGATGAATAAATACTTGAATATTTGGGTGGTAAATTCAATCAACAGTGATGGTGCAGGAATCACATTAGGGTATGCTTACCTCCCATATTGGCCGAATGGAGCGAATTATGGGATTCTGATCCGAAATGATTCTTTTGGATCTATTGGAACAGCAAGCAGTGCTGATGGTAGAACGTTGACCCACGAAATGGGACACTTATTAGGTTTGAATCACATCTTTGATGCAGGCTGGAACGGATCAACGGGTTGTCACACGAACAATTGCAGCAATAATGGAGATTATTGTTGTGATACCCCGCCTCAAGCAGAAGCGAACTGGAGCTGTAATTCAACATGGAATTCATGTGATGAAGTACCTACTGGTGATGCATTCGGATTTGATGCGGTTGATCAGATCGAGAATTACATGAGCTACAATTCTTGTCAGAACATGTTCTCAATGGATCAGATCGGGATCATGCAAACCAACTTTGTCGATATCAGCTTTATGGCAGGTATGGTTACACCAGCCAACATTGTTGCAACAGGGATCAATGATCCGGATGTGCTTTGTTTAGCAGATTTTTCAGCACCAAGAACTACGATTTGTTCGAATACCGAATTGACTTTCACTGATTATAGTTTTCACGGACCAACAGGCTGGAACTGGTCGATCACTCCTGGTGTAGCGGGTGTAGACTATCTATTCACCAATGGAACTTCTTCGACATCGCAGAACATCACCGTTAATTTCATCACATCAGGATATTATACGATTTCATTAACAGTTACTGATGGTTCAGGATCTGTTTCTGAAACAAAAGATGATTATCTACTCGTTTTACCAGACAACGGTGCAATGCCATTCCTTGAAGATTTCGAATCATATTCAACCCTTGCTGGAATCAGTGAGTGGAAGGTTGAAAATCCGGGTAATAATAATGCCTTTGACCTGGAAACAGGTTTTGGATTGACAGGAACGAAATGTGCAAAGCTGATCAACTTCGGTCAACCTGCTGGAAGCGTGGATGAGCTGATCTCAGCACCGGTTGATCTTTCTTCCATTACTTCTTCGATGACATTAAGTTTCCGTTACGCATACAGAAAAAGAAATGCTGCGGACAACGAATGGTTGAAGGTTTTCGTTACCAATGATTGTGGTGAAACGTGGGTGCAGAGAAAAACGATTAGTGGAAACACGCTTTCTCCTTTAACTTCTTCAACTTCATGGGCACCTGCCGGAGTGAGTGATTGGGTGACAGTTCACATGACCAATGTGACCTCTACATATTGGGTAGAAGATTTCAGGTACAAGTTCAAGTTTGAAAGTGATGGAGGAAATAATTTCTACCTCGATAACATCAACATATATGCTGGTTCACCTTCTGAAGATCTTGTTTTGGGATTGGTCGAAGGTAATGCGATCAGTGGGATAAACGTATTCCCTAATCCAGCCGATGGGGAAGTTAATGTTGCCTTTGCGGTGGTGGAACCAATGTTGATCGCAATTGAGGTGATTGATTTTTATGGAAAGGTGATCGAGTCATACACGATCCATTCGAATACAGGAATGAACCTGGTGAATATTGCTACCGAAAAATTGGCTCAAGGAGCGTATTTTTTGAGCATAGGTTCGGGCAGCGTCTCCCAATCGTTTAAGATCGTAAAACAATAATTGAATGCCCTAAAAAGAGGGCATTTTTATTTCTCTGTAAGTAGTTGGATGACTTCTGATTCATTCCCTGTTTCTAGGGTGAAATCGGGGTCTAATCCTTTTTCAGACATAGCTTTTGCCGTGGTTTTTCCCCAGGCAATTGTTTTTGCACAAGCCGGAAGCTTATTGATTTCAGAAAAAGCTACAAAATTGGAAGGACTTGAAAAGACATACAGATCTTTCTTTTCGATTTTATCTGTTGTTGGGACGGTTTGATATACTGTTCTTTTAATCACCTGATCAGGTTCAAGAATTCGTTCAATCGTGCCTGCTGAAAGGTTTGAGACAGGAAGGAATACTTTTCGGTCACCCAGCCATTGTTTAAATTCAGCACCGAAGCTTTCAGGGTCACCAGACTTGTCACCAACAAATGTAACTTCAAACCCAAGTGCCCTGACTTTTTCTGCCGTAGCTTTTCCAATGCAAGCGACAGGTTTTGATTTATCTAGGGAAGAAATACTGAAGATGGCAGATCGAATGCTCGAAAAGAAAACAACATCATAGTTTTCGGCCTGCTCAAACTCAAGTGGCTCAAAACGAATAAGTGACTTAGCCTCCAGTTCGATTTGTTGATCCTTACAAAATTTGGCGAGTAAAGGGATGTCCTGTGGTGGACGTGATATGAAAAGCTTAGTTATCATCTTCTGAAGATTCCAACAGGTCTTCAACGATCATTTCAGGTAATGCACTTAGATCTTCACATTCGTATTCGTAGAGGTCAGATCCTTCTTCCCAATTCGTAGAGTGTGAAACAAAGACGTTCAGTTGTTCATCACAATATACCCCAAGAGGCAGCTGACATCCACCCTGCATTAGATTCAACACTTTTCGCTCAACAGCTATTCGTTTTGAGATCTCTGGATGATCCAGTTTTGATACTATTGATGCTGTTTGTTCGTCTCCATCACGGATTTGCAGAGCCAGTACTCCTTGGGCAGGAGCTGGAACAAATTCAGTAGGATCAAGCACGACAACCAGGAATTCAGTTAGGTCAATGTTCAATCGGTCCACTCCAGCCTTTGCAAGTAAAATGGCGTCATAATTCCCATCACGTAATTTCTGGATGCGGGTTGGCACATTACCTCGAAGGTCTTTGATCTCAACATCACCTCTGAAACGCATGACTTGCGATTTTCTTCTTGCAGAGGAGGTGCCAACGATGGCATTTTGTTTCAATCCCCATTGCTGATTTTCATCAAAAGCATTCTTGGTGATAAGTAACAGATCAGATGGGTCTTCACGTTCAGAAACTGCCGCGATCACCAAACCATCGGGAGGAGTTGTTTCTAGATCTTTGTGTGAGTGAACAGCAAGGTCAATCTCGTTGTTTAACAAGGCGTTTTCTATTTCCTTGGTAAAAAATCCCTTTCCTTCAAGTTTATCGAAACTCAAATGCTGGATCGCATCTCCCTGAGTTTTGATGATGGTGATACTTACAGTACATCCCAGCTTTTCAAGTTGTCGTTTAACATGATTGGCTTGCCAAAGGGCAAGATCACTTCCTCTTGAACCGATACGGATCGCCTGCATGGTTAATGTTTTAAAAGAATTTCCTTTGCCATGATCATAGGCATGCTCATGTATTTCTTTTCCATGTACTTGATGATTTTTTCCACCACCTCACGTGAATGGTCATCGAGTTCGTCGAGGTCGTTCTTGAATACTTCGTTGATGGCAGTGGATTTTATTTCTTTTACCTTCTGAGGCACAACTCGCATTGCGATTTCAACCTCTCTAAGCTTCTGAATGTTTTTGAAATTAAAAAGAGCTTCTGAAATGATCTCTTCAACATGTTGGATCTCTTTTGATCTTTCTTTCAGGTTTTCGTTGGAGATCTTCTGAAGTACCTCTACAGAAACATGAGTGACATTGTGCTCCTTCTCAATGGTTGGATGAAGATCCTGTGGCAGCGAAAGGTCAATCACTACTTTTCGATCTGTTTCACCATTCAAAAGTTGCGTGTATATCTCTTGAGTGATAATGTGCTCTTCTGCCCCAGTACAAGTGATGATGACATCAAAACCATCCTTAAATGTAGATAAGTCACTTAATGGTAGCGCCTTGCCATTGAGGTCAGAAGCTAAATTCACTGCTTTGGAAAGTGTCCTGTTGAAGACAGTAAAGTTCTTAAAGCCATGCTTCTTCAGAAATTTACCCATGTTCGTATTCGTCAATCCAGCGCCGATAATTATCACTCTGGCATACAGCGGAATGTTGATGTCTCGTAATCTATGATATGCGAGAGAAACAACTGAAACTGGTTTAGTGGCAATATTTGTATCGGTATACACTTTCTTTGCCGTTTCGATGGTATGTCTCATTAACAAGCGAAGAAAATCACCTGTCAGATTCATTTTCTTCGAGGCTTCAAAGGAATTTCTGACCTGAGTGATGATCTCTCTTTCTCCGACAACCATCGAGTCGATCGATGAAGCAACTGAGAGGATATGTTCAACTGCACTGATTCCCTTGAATTGATCGCCATGATGCGCAAAATGTCCAATATCTTCAGTCGTGAATTCTGGGTATAGAGTGCGAAAAAAATCCATTACAAAATGAAAATCGGACTCTCTTTTCGTTACATAATGGAATTCAACGCGATTGCAGGTGGAAAGGAATAACAACTCTTCCAGACCAACAGCAGTCTTTAATTGCTGCAGTCGTTCTTCTTGTTTGGATTCTTCGATATGTAGCCTGCCGATATCTGAAAGATTCAGATTTCGGTGAGTAAATGCAATGATGTGAAAATTATCCAGCACGTTTCTCTATAAAGTAGAATGCAAAGGTGCTAAGCTTCAATAGATCTTTTGTCATGGAATTGTCAAAGAAGGTTTATTTAGAAGGGTTTTAAATAGATCGAAATTCCTTATTTCATGGTGTTTTCAAATCATCTTATTTGGATTGTTATAGGTATTTTTAGATTATGGATCACGGAATCAAGCTCTTACCAAGTCTAATTTTCTTTACGGCATTTTTATTTGCCCAGCCTGAAAGCCAATCTAAAGTTAAACTAGTGCTTCTGAATTCATCCGATAGTTCAAATTTCCTCACTTATCAAATGGTCGAAATTGGGGTGGAATTACCTTCGAAGGAGGCAGCATTTGTTAAGAACTTTGTCGAGCGACTGAATGTCCCAGATGCACAGAAACTGAATCCATATCTAGAGTGGGAACTCAAGGTGGAAGGTGAGTTTGTGCATAAAGTTTCGGGTGAAAAAATAGTTATTGATGCATTTTATTTTAGGGATTTTGAAGCCTGGAATTCTGAGGATCTTCCCAAACCATTGAAAGGAAATTATTCCTCTAAGGAATATAGGTCGATTGGTGGATATCATCCAAAGTCACATGAGTATCCCTTCAGATTCAGGTTTTCAGCTCCGAAAGAAGGGGAATGGGTCCTGTCCGTAGCGATCTATTCAAGGAAACAACCAATAAAAGTGGATGAGAGTATTTCTTTCAAGGTCTCAAAAAACAATGGAAATAACGGTTACATGACTATAGAACCTTCTGGGCGATACATGGAACTGAATAACAGGACATTTTATCCGCTCGGTTGTAATTTACCTTGGCCTGAGACCGATACGCTTTCTGACCCGGAATTGTATAATCGTTTATGTTACAGAGAAAATGGAAAATATTACCGATCCAACGAAGGATACCGTTTCGATTATACATTACCAAGGGTTTACAGAAATTATAGAAATTCGATGGTCGATTTACGAAATGGTGGTGGGAACTACATGCGAATGATCATGTATCCTTCAACAACAGATATCGAATGGGAAAAGATCGGTGATTATACAGATCGATTACATATGGCTCAAGAGTTGGATAGTATTTTGTTTCTTGCAGAAGATCTTGGGTTATACATTCACTGGAATATGCAGATCCACTTCTCTTTTCAATTGAGTGAAAGGGCCTACTATCGAACTTGGACCTGGAATACTGAAAAAGACGGTGAGCCTTTCTGCTATCGTGCCATAATCGGTTCAGAAGATCCAATAGATTTTTTCAAAGATGAAACCGCTAAAATGTACTACAAACAGCGCTTGAGATATATTCTGTCTCGTTGGGGATATTCGACCTCGATTGCTGTATGGGAACTCTTCAGTGAGATCTCAAATGTGGGTTCTCCGAAAGCAGACAACAATGAATTCTACATGACCGGTGACAACTACAAGATCCACAGCGACTGGCAAAAGGAGATGGCTGATTACGTTAAATCAAATTATTACGGGAATAAACACCTGTTAACAGCGAGTTTTGCTGGCGAAAAACACCCAAAGGATGATATTTACAACTCGCCGAATATGGATCTGATGACAAGTAATATCTATGATTTCGGCGCACCGGATATGGCTTTTTTTTACAGGATACCATTAGGCAAGCATTATTTGAATGAAATGTTGGAGAAGGGAAGTGATCATTCATATGTAATCGATCGATCAGGGCCTTCTCCTATATACAATACCAGGCCCTTGTTCTATTCAGAAACAGACCCATACGTGTGTGAAACTCCAACTGTTGAGATGAAAAGAATGTACTGGCAGATCCCATTCAGTGGATTGGCTGGAGGATTAAGCTGGCACATGCGATTTCATCCATCCCTCTATAGTGAGTTCGGTGATATTGCCTCATTTTTATCAAGAGCGGATCTTCGAAATGGAAAATTTCATCCTTGCTGGGCAACAGAGACAGACGATGGTCATTGGGAGTACAATTACAAGTATGCTGAGCGCATGTTCATCGAAGGAAAGGGAAAGGCGGACCTGACGTATTTGCGTTCGAAAAATCAGGAAGGAGCGATCGGTGTGATAACGAATACAACGGTGAACGCATTATCTACTGGTGCAGAATGCAATTCGATCGAAACAAGTCAGATCGAAAGTAAATACGCCAGAGTTTCTGAAACCGTGAGTGTCAAAAAAGAAAAGATCAGAGTAACTGGAATGAAAAGAGGGAAGTACACCATACAATATTATCGTCCGGGTGAATCAACAGCATTTCACACATCAAAAGCGAAGGGTAATATGCTAAAGCTGGATGTTGAACTTGGAAAGACTGAAAACGATTTTATTCTACTTTTCACGGTGAACAAAAGATCTCGACATAGTGTTCGATACATATAAAGTAAACCCAACCAATGGCAGAAAACGACATTTTAAGAGATATTCCGGAATTAGATTACTCAGAGAGCTCATCCTATTGTAATCCCGAAGAATTTGAAAAACTGGTTGAGGCCAGAAGATCTTGCAGGGTATATACAAAGGATCCGGTACCTGAAGAGATCATGCGAAAATGTCTGGACCTGGCTTTGCTTGCGCCAAACTCATCCAATCTTCAAGCCTGGGAATTTTATTGGGTGAGAGACCCTGATAAGAGAAAAAAACTGGATTTTTTTTGCCTTGACCAACCGGCGGCGAAAACTGCTGCTGAGATCATTGTTGCTGTTGCTTATCCAAATAAATGGAAAGTTACTCGTGAGCTGATGCTGGATCGTTTTTCCAAAGAAGAGGATCAACATGCCATACGAGGTGCGGTTCACTACTACAAGAAGATCGTTCCATTGGCATATACCCCAGGATTTCTTGGGCTTTTTGGATTGGCAAAAAAAATCTATATGAATTGGAAAGGGATCTGGGCTCCGTTCCCAAGAAAACCATCTACACATGCAGATATGAAAACTTGGGCGCACAAATCAACTGCACTGGCTTGTCAAAACTTTATGATGGCAGTAAGAGCTCATGGTTATGATACTTGTCCAATGGAAGGTTTGGATCAATATCGAATTGCTCGGTTACTTGAATTACCAATTGGTGCAGAGGTTTGTATGGCGATCAGTGTGGGAAAGAGGGCTGAAAACGGGATCTATGGGCCAAGAATTCGTTTTGACAGAGATTTGTTTGTAAAGGAGATCTAGAACTTTTTTTGAGCCATCTGCAACTTTCACTGTACATTGTGCATCTCAAAAGAAAATTCTGATACATTTACTTTTAATGAAAGCCTTGCTGTTACTAGTACTTATTGTGTTGCCATTTTCGGCAAGACTTCAAACTTTTTCAGGAGGAGGAACACCAATTTTCGATTTTCAGACGACCACGAGTACGATCAATGTTTTGTTGCCACAAACCACTATCAACATGACCAATTTTGGTCTGGAAACGGTTTGCTTGAATATAAATCACACCTGGCTGGCCGATCTTACCATTGAGCTGGTTGCTCCAGACGGAACGACTTTTCAATTGGCTTCCGGGGTTGGGGGTTCGGATGATTTTATGACCAACACTTGTTTCAATACAAGCGCCTCTCAAAGTATTCTTGTAGTGACATCTCCATTCACCGGGACTTATAAACCCACAGGTTCAATGGGATTGGTAAACAATGGTCAAAATCCGAATGGAAACTGGACGATGAAAATCACAGACAGTTATGGAGCGGATGAAGGCAATCTATTGAACTGGTCACTTACTTTCGGCTCATCTCCGGCTACAGTCATGACTGTAACGTCCTCAAATCTTCCGATTGTGGTGATCAATACCAATGGTGTGAATATTCCCGATGAACCTAAGATCGACGGGATCATGGGTATTATCAATAACGGACCTGGGAATTTGAACAATATCAATGATCCGTATAATGAATTCTATGGGGAGATTGCCATAGAACAAAGGGGATCCTCTTCAGGATCTTTTCCTCAACGTTCGTATGGTCTTGAAACCAGAGGACCGGACCCAACGATCAACTACAATGTTTCCTTGTTCGATTGGCCTTCGGACAATGACTGGATCCTTTACGCTCCATATACGGATAAATCCATGATCCGAAACATGCTTACGTATCATATTGGTAATGCGACTGGAAGGTGGGCACCAAGAACTCAATTGTGTGAAGTATCGATCAACGGAGAATACGTAGGAGTTTATGTGCTGATGGAAAGGATCAAGCAAAACCCGGGGCGTGTCGACATTGACGAGCTACTTCCCGAGGATGTCGCAGACAATGAATTGTCAGGTGGATATATTGTGAAGATCGACAAATTGACGGGTGGAGGAGTGATCGCGTGGAATTCGCCTTATCCCGCTTCAGCGCCAAGTACTGCCACTATTGGCTACCAAATGCACGATCCTGAATTAAGTGAGCTGCAGACGGTTCAGTTCAATTATATCCGCAATAAGATCACTCAATGGGAAGCCAATCTCAGTGGACCGAATTTTTCCGATCCGCTGACCGGATATGCTTCATACATCGATGTACAATCATTCATTGATTATATGCTGATCAATGAATTATCCAAGAATGTTGATGGTTATCGACTTTCAGCTTTTCTCTACAAGCAAAGAGTAAGTGAAGGAGGTAAGATCGTAGCCGGGCCTTTATGGGATTTCAATCTGACCTATGGAAATGCGGATTATTGTCAGGGCTGGTTAACTACTGGGTGGGAACTGGATTTTAATAGCTATTGCGGAGGAGGTTGGGACAATCCATTCTGGTGGAAACGACTTTTACAGGATCCATGGTATGCCACTCAAGTAAATTGCAGATGGCAGGAACTAAGGAACGGCGTATTGAGTAATAGCATTTTAAATGCATACATCGATAGTTTAGCGAATGTTTTAGCCTCACCTGCAACACGACACTATGAAAAATGGCCGATCCTTGGAGTGTACGTTTGGCCGAATTCTTTTGTTGGTAATACTTATCAGGAAGAGATCGACTTTTTAAAATCATGGATCAATGACCGACTCATCTGGATGGATGCGAACATGTTCGGCTCCTGTCAGGGACTATCAATAGAGGAGCAACAAATTGGGATAAATGTCTATCCAATACCCACCAAAGAGAAACTTACGATCGAATGGTCAGAGGATACAGAAATCTTTGACGTCAGATTGTTTGACAGCAAAGGAGCATATATCACTGTGCGCTCTGAGATCAACGATCGATCGATGATCCTCGATGTTCTGGGACTGGATCCGGGGATCTACATTCTGGATCTCAAATTGGCAAATGGAAAATCGTTGAAAAAGAAATTAATAATTGAATAAACAATGAATAAATTGATCCTTTTGATAGGAGTCGTTCTTATCTCATTCTCATGTAAAAAATCTGCTGGACCTGGAGGTTCTTCGGCCATCATTGGAAAAGTCACAGGTGCCAATGTAACATCAGGTAAAAATGAAATCACTGAGATCATCGTTACTTCTGGGGCCGACCTTG
>JALRFI010000066.1 GCA_023253775.1 Crocinitomicaceae bacterium | reverse complement strand
CTCCAGCCTTTACCAAATACTAAAAGATTGTCGGTATTGTCATTGACGTTATCTCCTGGGATCGCACCTTCCTTGAATTCGATGAGGTTGTTCATACCCTTGTAATAAACTTCAACTGATGTTTCAAATTTGTCATCCATCAAGTTTTTAAAATATCCGATCGAAGCTTGCCAACCCTTTTGTGGTTTAGCAATATCTGTAGAAGGATACCAAATATCGGTAGGAAGAGAAACTGCGCTTAACGACGTTAAGTGAACATATTGATAGTTATAGGAATATCCGGCTTTCAAAGAGCTTGATTTACTCAACACATATCTCATTGAAATACGCGGTTCCAGTCCATGATAAAATTTAATTACGTCACCTCGGTTGTAAGTAATAGAGGTATCAGGCTTACTGATGTCACCTTTTATGTATCGGATGAATGGGCCTACATGCATGTAAGTACTATATCTTAATCCTGCGTTTACCCTCAATTTTTCATTGACGTCGAATTCGTCCATCAGGTAAATGGCAGATTCATGACTGTATAATTTTTGAGCTATTCCAGTATTGAACTCCACAGAATCTGATTCGGCAGAAACGCTAGTAGGAATAAACGTATGATAGGTGTAATTTGCTCCCCACTTTACTTTGTGTCTTGTGTTTGGGAAGTAGGAGAAATCCACTTTTCCACCGATATCTCGAATACCTGATAACAATTCAAATCTGAATTGATCCTGCTCTGAGCCAAAACTGAATTGATAATCTGAAAATGTAGCAGACGTATTCATGAAAAGTTTGCTGTTGAACAAGTGATTCCAGCGAACGGCCCCAATTCCATTTCCCCATGGCATTTTGACACTAAAATCGTCTTCCCGACTACCAAAAGAAAAGATGTCTTTGCCATAGTAACCACTCACGAAGATCTTGTCTTTGTCGGTCAATTTGTAGTTCGCCTTCAGGTTCAGATCATAGAACATATATCCCGATCCCGCAAAAGGACTTGTGTCAGGAATAGCTGCCTTCATGATGATGTCGATGTAGGTTCTTCTTCCGGAAATAATAAAAGATCCTCGATCCTTTTTCAAAGGACCTTCAACCGTTAAACGGGATGAGATTGCTCCGATTCCACCTTTGATCTTGAACTTCTTATTGTTCCCTTCGTTCATGTTGACTTCAAGAACGGAAGACATTCTTCCTCCAAAATTCGCAGGCATTCCTCCTTTGATCAGATTCACACTTTTTACCGCATCTGCATTGAAAACGCTAAAAAATCCAAAGAGATGGGCAGCATTATAAACAACTGCTTCGTCGAGAAGCACCAGGTTTTGATCAGGCCCCCCGCCGCGAACATAGAATCCTTGTCCACCCTCCGAAACAGAAGATACTCCGGGTAATAATTGAATAGTTTTCACGATATCGACCTCACCCATAAAGGCTGGAAGTGTTTTGATCTGATCTATGTCAAGTTCGATCTGTCCGATCTTAGTGGAGTTAACATTTTCTCCTTTTTTAGCGCTTACTTCAACTTCCTGAAGCTCTTGCATCTCAGTGCCCAGCTCAATGTCGAAGCGAACATCTTTGTCAAGGTTGATCTCCACTTTTTTAGTGTCCAGCCCTGTTGCTCTGAATTCAACTTGATAGACTCCTTGTGGGATCGTTAAGGAGAAAAAACCATAATTATTGGTAACGGCTCCCTTGGAAATACTGGGTACAACTACTTTTGCTCCGATCAGTGATTCGCCGTTTCTTGCATCCGTTATATATCCACTCAACGTAAATTTTTCCTGTGCCGTTAAGCCAAAGTTTAAAACTGTCAATAAAAGGATGACGATACTGTATTTCATTTGCTTGAGATCAATTGAGTCGGTGTAAAATTCATAAAACTACAAACAAAGCAGCATTCATTTGGTGCGGATGGTATTAAAATTACATGAATGGGTTTTGAACTAGTTTGATTAAATTCGCAGGAAAATTAATACTTCCCGAATGAAGATCTCATATAATTGGCTGAAACAATACATCAATACTGATCTGTCTGCGAATGAAATTGCAAAAATTCTTACGGAAACAGGTTTAGAAGTTGAAAGCGTCGAGAAAATTGAAGCAGTAAAAGGTGGACTACAGGGTGTGATCGTAGGGGAAGTTTTGACATGTGAAAAACACCCTGATGCTGATCGATTGAAAGTTACGACTGTTAACACAGGAAGTGAGATCGTTCAAGTCGTATGCGGTGCACCTAATGTCGCTGCAGGTCAAAAAGTTCCACTGGCGACTTTAGGATGTACATTATACCCTTCACCGGAAGAACCATTAAAAATAAAAGCGTCAAAAATAAGAGGAGTTGATTCACAAGGAATGCTCTGTGCGGAGGACGAGCTTGGGATTGGGCATTCACATGATGGGATTCTTGTTTTGGATCCTTCATTGAAACCGGGAAGCTCTATGGCCGAAGTTTTGGAGCTGGAAGATGACTACATGATCGAGATCGGTTTAACTCCGAATCGTGCTGATGCAATGGGTCACATAGGTGTAGCGCGTGACTTGAAAGCCTATTTAAATGTACACAACGCAGCAGGACTTTCACTTCAGTTGCCGGATATTAGATCAAAATTTGACAATACGGGAGAACCCGTAAAAGTTAAAGTGCTGGATACGGAAAAATGTCCTCGATACATGGGGGTGGTGATCAACAATGTCACTGTGAAACCTTCTCCGGCCTGGCTTCAAAAACGATTGAGAGCTGTAGGATTATCGCCGATCAATAATATTGTCGATGTGACCAATTATGTAATGAGAGAGTTAGCAACACCATTGCATGCTTTTGATCAAAGAACATTGAATGGACATGTTGTCGTGAGGTGTGCATATGAAGGTGAAAAGATGATCACTTTGGATGAGGTTGAAAGAGAATTGCAGGTTGAAGATCTGATGATTGCAAACGAAAGTGATTCAATGTGTATTGCCGGCGTTTTTGGTGGATTGAATTCAGGAGTGAAGAATGATACTAAAGCTGTGTTCATTGAGTCGGCTTACTTTGATGCTGTTTCTGTTCGTAAAACGGCGAAGCGTCATGGTTTGAATACTGACGCAAGTTTCCGCTTCGAAAGAGGTGTAGATCCTGAGCTGACGGAATTCGCATTGAAAAGAGCAGTAGATCTTATTCTTGAAACCGCAGGGGGAGAGGTTGGATCTAAAGTATATGATGTCGACAACAGAAAAAGAGAAACAAAGAAAATAGATTTCAGCATTTCGAATTGCAACGATTTAATAGGTACGGAGATCGAAAAATCTGTGATCCTTTCTATTTTGAAGGAGTTGGATATTGACGTTATCCAAGACAAAGGAGACATCCTTACGTTGACTCTTCCTGATTACCGTGTTGATGTAACAAGAGAAGCCGATGTGATCGAGGAAGTATTAAGGATCTTTGGATTCAACAATGTTCCGATTCCAGAAAAGCTGAATTCTTCGATCGGCACTTTCTCAAAGCCGGATACAGAAAGAGTACAACAGGTTCTTTCCGAAATGCTTGTCGGAAAAGGCTTTAGCGAAATCATGAACAATTCGCTGACAACCTCATCATACCTTGAAAAACTTGGAGGAGATGTGCTGTCGTCTGATCAAGCAGTGCCTATCCTGAACCCATTAAGTCAGGAGCTGGATATCATGAGAAGGACATTGCTCTTCAATTTACTTGAAGTGGTCGAGCACAACCAGAACAGACAAAATCCGGATCTTAAGATCTTTGAATTTGGGAAAGTGTACCATAAGTATGCGAGTGGCTATGCTGAAAACCGAAGATTGATCATTGCATTGACAGGCAGAAAACAGTTGGAATCATGGAACAAACCCAATGATAGCGTCAGCTATTATGATCTGAAAGGAATAGTGAATTCGGTTGCGAAGCGTCTTGGTTTGGATGGCTTTCTAAAAGAATCCCCTTTGAAAAAGACACTATTCGAAGATGGAGTTCAACTTCAGGTACTGAAATCGAAAGTTGGAGAAATGGGCTGGGTTCCAAAGAAAGTTCTGAAGCATTTTGGAATAAAGCAGGACGTATTCATTGCTGATCTGGACTGGGATATAATAGTTGATTCATTGAAGCTTGTGAAAGTGAAGTACACAGAATTACCTAAGACGTTTGCAGTAAGAAGAGATTTCTCGCTTCTACTGGATAAAAAGGTGAATTTCTCTGAAATCTCAGAAGTTGCTCAGGAATCAGATAAACAATTCCTGAAGGAAGTTGGTTTGTTTGATGTTTACGAAGGGAAGAACCTTGATGAAGGCAAAAAATCATATGCAGTTTCTTTTGTCTTCCAGGATCCTGAACAGACTTTAAAGGATGAAATGATCGATAAGATCATGGAAAAGATCAGAACAAATCTTGAAAGCAAGCTGAACGCACAATTGAGATAATATGAGTAAAGTTGTTGGTGTAACAGGTATCGGGACGGATGTTGGAAAAACTGTAGTCAGTGGTATTATTGCACAAGCACTTCAGGCAGATTATTGGAAGCCTGTTCAAGCAGGGGATCTCAACTATTCGGATAGTCATAAAATTGAAGAAAGAACACAAGGAGTTAGAATTCTCACTGAACGTTACCGACTGACATCTCCCATGTCACCTCATGCGGCGGCCGAAATAGATGGGATCGAAATTTCGCTTGAAGATTTTGAAACTCCCGATTATAAAGAGTATTTGATCATTGAAGGAGCAGGCGGGATTATGGTCCCGATGAATAAAATGGGTCAACATTTCGGAGATTTGTTCATCCATCTTAAAGTTCCGGTGATCGTTGTGTCTAGACATTATCTTGGAAGTATCAATCATACCATGTTGACTTTGAATTTTTTGAAACAGATCGGAGTTGAGGTTTTAGGGTTGATTTTCGTTGGAGATGAAAATAAAACGACAGAATCTATCATTACATCAAGCTTTGATATTCCATGGGTTCACAGAGTTCCTCTTGCAAGTGAAGTGAACAAAGAATTTACTTTTTTGGAGTCTGAAAAAATAAAAGATCAATTAATTTCAATCCTTAACCGATGAAGGATCTGAAAAACAGAGACAGGCAGGTCGTCTGGCACCCGTTCACTCAAGCGAAAACAGAAAAAAATCCATTGGAGATTGTACGTGCCAAGGGAGTAATATTAACGGATACAAACGGTAAGAATTTCTTGGATGTAAATTCTTCCTGGTGGGTAAATGTTCATGGTCATGGAAATGAAGTGATTGGTAATGCGATCGCAGAACAGTTTTCAGAGCTTGATCATGTGATCTTTGCAGGTGTCACTCACCCAAAAGCCGTTGAACTTGCAGAAAAAGTCATCGATATTTTACCGAAAGGTTTTTCCAAAGTTTTCTTTTCAGATGATGGTTCGACTTCAGTTGAAGTAGCGCTGAAAATGGCATTTCAGTTTTGGTTTAATAAAAATCAACCAAGAATGAAGATCCTTGCGATGGAAGGAGCATACCACGGGGATACATTCGGAGCAATGTCAGTTGGACAAAGAGGTTATTTCTTCGAACCATTTGAGCACCTCTTATTTGATGTCGATTATTTGCCTTTCCCGGAAAAGGGAACGGAAATGGAATTTTTGAAGTCTGCAAAAGACAAACTGCAATCAGAAAGTTATGCTGCCTTGATCGTTGAGCCTTTAGTTCAGGGTTCAGCAGGGATGAAAATGTACAAAGCTTCAGTGCTCGAAGAATTAATGTCTTTGGCTCGCGAAAAAGATGTTTTGATCATTTTTGACGAGGTAATGACAGGCTGGGGTAGAACGGGAAAACTATTCGCAATGGAACATGTTTCATTGGTTCCCGACATCGTTTGTTTATCAAAAGGCTTGACAGGTGGAGTTCTTCCTCTGGGATTAACAGTGGCGACTGAAAGGATCTTTGAGGCATTCCTGTGGGATGAAAAATCTAAAGCACTGCTTCACGGTCATTCATTCACTGGGAATGCGCTGAGCTGTTCGGCTGCAGTGGCCAGCATCGGGATGATGAAAAGTGAACATACTCTTCAGAACATTAAAAGAATAGAAGAAAAATTTCACCAATTCGGCCAGATCCTTAAATCTAATCCAAAGGTAAAGGAAGTGCGTCATTTGGGTGCTATTCTGGCAATTGAGATCAACGTTGGGTCTGAAGGGTACTTTTCAGATGTTCGAGATAAAATGTATCACTTTATGATCAGTAATGGTATACTGATGCGTCCTTTGGGTAATGTCATTTTTCTGAATCCTCCCTATTGTATTTCGGATGAAGAACTCGATTATACTTTTGAAATGATACAAGAAATGTTAAAGTCTGTTATTGACTAAAACAATCCTTTCTTTGAATCGTTTCTTTAGAAAAAGAAACATGAGTAAATTATTCTGGCTTAGCTTCTCATTGATAGTTTTTACTTCTTGTAATGCTCAAAATAATAATGAAAACGCTATTATTCAAGACACGACCAAAACAATGAAAACATACAACGAACTTACCGAAGCAGAAAAAAGAGTGATCCTTTACAAAGGAACTGACCGACCATATACTGGAGAGTATACTGACAATTTTGAAAATGGAGTTTATATCTGTAGACAATGCAATAATCCGTTATACCGTTCTGAAGATAAATTTCATAGTAATTGCGGTTGGCCCAGTTTTGACGATGAGATTGATGGTGCGGTGAAAAGGGTGCCTGATGCTGATGGAAGAAGGGTTGAGATTATCTGTAATAATTGCCAGGGACATCTAGGGCATGTCTTTTTAGGAGAAGGATTCACAGATAAGGAAACAAGACATTGTGTCAATACTACTTCGTTGGTATTTATACCGTCCGAAGAGGTTGGATCAATGCCCGATGTGATCAAATGATCATTTCCAGTTAATGATTTCGAGCTTATCTCTATTTGAATATTTTAATTGAATAGAGCGCACAATTTTTTCAATTGAAGACCATTTATTGTTTCTGTTTGACGCGACTGCTATGACCGACCTACCCGGAAATGTATCAGAATCCTTGTCATAAATATGCTTGAGATGTTCCTTTTGATGATCAGGAAGCGGTAAGAATTGCGGAACAAGTGTATATCCATTGTTTTGATCTACAAGTTTTATAAGAAGGTCTATACTGCTTCCTTGATAATTCCATTCCTGCTCGGGATCATCGGTCAGGTTGCATACCTTGATCATTTGATTTCTAAGGCAATTTCCACTGCTAAGCAACCATGGATTCAGCTGATTTAGCTTTTCACGTTCAATACGCTTGCCTTCAACGTGTGAATAGGCAAGTATTTCTTCATTATATAAGGGTATTGTCGACAAACGGTCATGAGAGTAAGGGCCGGCAAAAATGGCCAGATCGATCTTTTTTGACTCGATTGCTTGAATGAGTTCAACTGTTCTTAGTTCAGAAATTTCGAATTTCACTTCAGGATTCTCCTTAATCCATGTGCTATATAATTCAGGGATAAGGTAAATGGCTATTGTAGGGATGATCCCAATTTTGATCCGTTCCTGAAAATGACCCGAAGTCATTTTGTTCAGTTCTTCGATCCTTTCATATTCATGGAGAATATCTCTTAAAATAGGCATCAGTTGCTGTCCATATGGAGTTAATTCCAAAGGATTCCTTGACCTGTCAAAAACGAGATGTCCAAGCGATTCTTCAGCCTTTTTTACTTGCATTGATAGAGTGGGCTGGGTAATATGACACGCATCAGCAGCTCTTTGGTAATTTCGAATCTCATCAAGAGCAATAAGATAGGTCATTTGAACAAGCGACAACATATAGATAAATTAAATCGAATTATAAATATAATCAATAAAAACTATAATATAGATTGTCGTAAATTTGTACAAGTAAATTAGTTGAAGTATTTAAGAATCGCTTAAACTAATGGACAATAAATTTGTTAAACAATTAGAATAAATAAGAAAAATGGGAGTATTAATAGGTAAAAAAGCACCTTCATTCAAAGCAGCAGCTGTTGTAAATGGAGGGGAGATCGTAAATGATTTTTCATTAGATCAGTTCATTGGAAAGAATCACGTATTATTCTTTTTCTATCCAAAGGATTTCACATTTGTATGTCCATCTGAATTACATGCATTTCAGGCTAAACTTGGAGAATTTGAAGCGAGAGGAGTTAAAGTGGTAGCTTGTTCTACGGATACTGAAGAGTCTCACTGGGGATGGTTGCAAGTACCTAAAAACCATGGAGGAATTCAAGGAGTAACTTATCCGATCGTTGCAGATACAAGTAAAACAATTTCTGAAGCGTTTGGAGTCCTTGCTGGAGAATACGAGTACGACATGGAAGGAAGCTTGGCAGCTACAGGACCGATGATCGCATACCGAGGATTATTCTTGATCGACAAGTCTGGAGTTGTTATGCACCAATTGGTGAACATGTTCCCTTTAGGAAGAAATGTTGACGAAGCGTTAAGAATGGTTGATGCACTTCAGTTTTTTGAAGAGAATGGTGAGGTTTGTCCAGCTAACTGGCACAAAGGTGACGAAGGTATGAAGGCTGACTTCAAAGGAGTAGCGGAATACCTGAGTGCTCATTAATTAACAATCTTTTTATATGAAAAAGTCACCTCATGTGGTGGCTTTTTTTTATTTTAAGGGTCATGAGAATATTCTTGATACTCGCGTTGATGTTGGGCATTTCTCATTTAAATGCCCAGGAAGACACTTTAAGTGTTCGTTTTTTATATGGTTCAAAGCCAAAACCAGCATTCAGAAAAAAACAAAAGCCCTGGTTTGGAGGGATGCTTGGGGGGCATGTTGGCTTGAGATACAACGATACTTCATTCTTAAGTTTTTTCTATGAGGGGAAAGTCCATATTTTTCAAAACAAAAAAAGGCCGAATGGCAAATATGCGTTCCAGTCAGATCGAGAATTCAACAAGATCATGGATGAGAATGTAGATAGTGTTAAAACGCTAGTAATAAAGATCCCAATAACCAAAAAGCAAAGGGAAAAGTACGATAGTATTTGTGATCGATTTGTTCAGGAAACACCATATGATTATGCGTTCTTTGGATTCAGATGTGGTTCCTCTACCTATCATGTTCTTTCCGAAATCGATGTTCTTGAAAAGGATTCAAAATCGAGGATCTGGAGAAAGGTGTTCTACCCTAAAATCCTTCGTAGACGGTTGATCCGGGAAGCAAGGCAAAAAGGATGGAGACAGATCAGGCATGAAGGAACCAGAGAAAGGATCTGGGAACGGGATTGATCATTCCTCGATAAAATCAAGATCCCTGTCATGTGTTTCCGGTATGGTCAGAGTGGAATAGATGCCAATTGCAAAAGCAATTACACCGACAATCACTGCCGACCATAATACACCTGTACTCGGTTTAAAATAGTTAAACATCAGGATCATCAAAACTAAGGTTCCACGAACCATATTCGGTATAGTCGTCGCTGCTGTTGATCTGATATTTGTGCCAAATTGTTCTGCTCCAATTGTGACGAACATTGCCCAGTAACCGGTTCCTAGTCCAAGCCACACACAATAGAAATAATACATCCCTACTGTTTTGGCACCACCCGAAAGCATCAGAACGACGCCGACAATCGTGAATAACATCATATAAAAGATGGCTTTCTTCCTAGATTTCAGATAATGACTTATGAATCCACTTGCGAAATCCCCCACGGAGATACCAATATAGGCCCACATGATGGCTTTTCCGGGTTCAATATCCCCTACAATACCCAATGGCGGCCCAAATTGATCTCCAAGAACCGCCAGGATACCAATACAGAACCAGGTTGGAATTCCAATCGCAATACATTTGATGTATCTCACAAATCGATCCCAGTTCGTGAAGAAGGATAAAAAGTTCCCCTTTTTGACGGATGCGTCTTGTTGAATGTCTTTGTATATTCCGGATTCAAGTACGCCAACTCTAAGCAACAAGAGCATTAATCCGAGTCCTCCTCCAATGAAATAAGAGATGGTCCAGTCGCTGGTCAGTTCTACGGTGAAGTTAGCCACGACAGCTCCAAAAAGACCAAATCCGGCTACAAGTGATGTTCCGATCGCTCTCAATTCTTTGGGTAAGGATTCAGAAACCAGAGTAATCCCCGCACCAAGCTCTCCGGCTAAACCAATTCCTGCAATAAAACGAAACAATGCGTAAGCTGATGCTTTGTCCATGAATTCCACATGAGGTAATAATCCACAAGCGATATTGGCAAGTGAATAGACCAGGATTGAGCCGAACAACACAGAAAGGCGACCTTTTTTATCTCCGAAGACACCCCAAAGAATTCCCCCGATCAATAATCCGGTTTTTTCCCAATTCAGGATCATAGTGCCGTATGTATCCACATCCAGTCCCATACTTTCCAAACTGGGTAATCGCACAATACCGAAAAGTAGTAGGTCATAGATATCTACAAAATACCCCAATGCAGCTACAATTACAGGGAGACTGAACAGGTGTTTTGCTTTTTCGGCGTTGGTCATCTTCGTCATGGTTGCTAAAATAGAATTTTAGATAGAATTCATCAAGGCAATAGAATGGTTCTGTGTACATTTGAAGGTGGAAATGGGACTAACCGAAAAGGAAAAGATCAGTTTTATGCAACGATGCCTGGATCTCGCATTGATGGGAAATGGATCAGTTGCACCAAATCCCATGGTGGGTTGTGTGATCGTTCACGCTGGTAAGATCATCGGAGAAGGGTATCATAAAGAATTTGGAGGGTCACATGCCGAAGTCAATGCAATAGCAAGTGTGTCGAATAAAACTCTTCTACCGGAAAGTACAGTTTTTGTCAGTCTTGAGCCATGTGCCCATCATGGAAAAACACCACCGTGTTCTGATCTTTTGGTTCATAATAAAGTAAAAGAAGTTATTATAGCAACTTTGGATACGTATTCAGAAGTTGCTGGAAAGGGAATTGATCATCTAAAAAAGAATGGTATCCACGTTGAAACCGGTATACTTGAAAAAGAAGCCAGAGAGCTAAACAAGAGATTCTTTACTTTTCATGAGAAAAAAAGGCCATATGTTATTTTAAAATGGGCGCAGACAAAAAATGGTTTTATAGACCAGGCCAGGTCAAATGGTGAGAAAGGTATATTCTGGATCACATCGCCTGAAACAAAAGTACTCGTGCACAAATGGAGATCTGAGGAGCAGGCTATTTTAGTTGGGAAAACGACCATTTTAAATGATGACCCTGAACTAACAGTAAGGGCGATTTCAGGGAAAAATCCAGTTCGAATAATTATTGATCCAAACTGTGAAGTTTCATTAGATCACAAGGTCTTCTCAAAAGATGCAGAGAGCATAGTTTTGAATCGAATGAAAGAAGAAGAAATTGGAAATGTGAAGTATTTAAAAACAGAAGATCTTTCCATATTGTCAATTTTGGATAGGATATGGGGTCAGAATATTCAATCAGTATTCGTTGAAGGTGGCAGAGCTACTCTTCAGCAATTTATTGATTCGGGTCTATATGATGAAATAAGAGTACTTGTTGGAAATATTGAATTATCAAATGGATTAGAAGCACCAATTGTGAAGGGCATTCCACAACATAGTTTTTCTTTTGGTAAGGATCAAGTATATATTTATAAAGCATGATCACCCTTCTTTTCGCCATACTATCATCGAGTGTGATCTTTATCATCTTTAAACTTTTTCCAAAGTTTGGGATAGACACTTTTCAAGCAATTGTATTTAATTATTTCACGGCTTTTTCCTGCGGAATCCTACTCTATGGAGATCAATGGACTCCTGCATCTTACGGGTCAGGAAGCTGGATCGCTTATGCCGTGCTTTGTGCTTTCCTGTTTATCTCCTTGTTCATTGTAATGGGTATCAGT
>JALRFI010000234.1 GCA_023253775.1 Crocinitomicaceae bacterium | reverse complement strand
CACTACTTCCATCAAATGAATGTGATGTGGAACACGGTCAACTTAGGCTTGGCGATCCCAGGATATATAAAGGCGAAAAAGGCCAGTACTGCATTGAGTTTAGGTGAAACAGTAAAGAGCCAGTATGACACTGAAAAAATCTTTCTCTTTAATACGGGTTTAGATATCGGTTATATGGCTGGAGGTTTGTTGCTCCGCTCAGAGGCTAAGTCGAATCTTTCGAAAGAAGCCATGTATAGAGGCTATGGCAATAGCTTGCTTTTGCAAGGGGGATTTCTGTTTGTCTTTGATCTTACGGCGTGTATTATCCATTCCAGACATCGAACGAAAAAGCTGAATCCCTTATTGGAAGGAATCTCGATGAGCTCTTCGGCTTCGGGTATCGGTTTGAAATGGGAACTTTAGTAAACTTTTATACGCTGAAAGAATGAATACTTATCTCTTTATTGGTGCAAGCTCAGATATTGCCATCAGGGCGAAAGCCAAGCTCGAAAAAGCCGGACACAAGGTCATTGCGGTTTCTCGATCGTTTGATGAACAAACAGCAGGACAATTGATTGGTGATCCTGTATCGAATGAGCTACCTGAAATTGATGAGCACATCGATGGTTTAGTCTACTTTCCGGGGAGTATTACCTTAAAGCCTTTTCGATCACTGAAAGAAGCCGATTTTCAATTGGATTACAACATCAACGTAATAGGTGCGGTCCATTCCATTCAGAAGTATTTGTCAATCATTAACGAAGGAGCATCGATCGTGTTGTTTAGCACGGTGGCGGTGCAGCTTGGCATGCCTTTCCATAGTTCTGTGGCTACTTCCAAAGGTGCTGTTGAAGGATTGACGAGAGCATTGGCCGCAGAATTTGCTCCGAAGTTCAGAGTCAATTGCATTGCGCCTTCTTTGACCAAAACGAAGCTGGCATCTAAGTTCCTGAATTCGGAAGAAAAAGAGGCAGCATCGGCGCAACGCCATCCGATGAAAAGAGTAGGGAGCGTTGATGATCTTGCTGCTGCAGTGAGTTATTTACTTAGCAGTGAAGCCTCGTGGATGACAGGACAGATCCTTCACATTGATGGGGGACTATCAACTTTGAAAGTTTAGCCTAAAGGAGAAATGAATCTTAGGATTTTTTCTTGAAGAGCTCGTCGCTCAATCCTGTGTTGACCTTGTAATTGCTGAGATTTACAGTGATGGTTCCCTTGGTTCGTTTGTCGTCTTTTTTCTCTGTCGATCGTTGATTGATATCCGCTGCAACGCTTTTCGGAAGTTTGAACTTTTTCACGTCGATCTCAAAGACCATTTTACTCGGTAGGGCAAATTTGGCCATATCCCCGTAGGTATAGTTGGTGGTGACGGTACCGTTACTTTTGGTCGTGATCTGGGTTTTCATGATCAATGAACGGGAATCATCTACCCAAACCTTTGCAAGAATTATCTCGTTGTCCTCGCCCGATGGGATGACAGTAATGAGTTGAACAACTACTCCTGCGATCTTCGAGGTGTCCCCTTCAATGGCCATGTACTTGCTCTTATCGCTAAGGAAGGTGTTGATCTCTGAAAAGCCTTGCTTGGGAAGGATCACAATTCCTTTGGACACGACTTTGAACTTGTCCTTTTGTTTGAAGTAGACCTTTGCTTTCGACGGCAGGATCTTGATCATTGGAATATCTGCTTTGACCTCCACATCAACTGAATAATCCTTTACGGTATTCAGCTTGGTGATCACTTTGTTGAGTTTAGCCGAAGACTGCGCAAGACCAACTAAAGGCAATAGAAGGAGTATGGATAATAGCGTTTTCATCAAGAGGTAATGTCTTTACGGTTGAATTTCCAAATGGCCAGCGCAACAAGCAAGATGTTGTGAACGACCAGAATGACCACGGATTCCATGATCGCACCCATGTCGACCGGATTCTCAAAAAAGCTCCTCCACGAAGCCATGTGGGTAGTGAACAAATAGGGCTTTATCGTATCGAAAATACTGACATCGAGCGTTCCTATGATTGTGAAGAGGATGATGATGGCCATTGTTGCGACAATTGGACCGATCGAGTTCTCTGCAAAAGCAGAAAGGCAAATGGACAACGAAGAAACTGTCAGCAGAGCGAGATAAGCCACCAGGAAGCCTGCACCGAATCTCCAGAGGATATCCTGTTCCTGAAGAATAGTCAATCCATCGCTGTTGAGGACGATCAGATCTCCAGTACCGAAGATCCATTGGGAAACGATAACTGCAAGAAAGCCCATCCATAAAATAAGGATCAGTGTATAGATCGCTCCGGCAATAAACTTCGAAAGCACGATCTTGGTTCTCGATATGGGTTTGGTAGCCAGCATTCGGATCGTTCCCATGGTCGCCTCACCGGAAATCAAGTCGCCCGTTACCAATGCTACAAGCAGCGGAACATGCACGATGAGCATTTGGAGGATAATGAATGCAATGAGGTATCCATTGAGGATGTGTCCATTGAACGATAAGGTTTGTTCGAAGGAGGCGGTAACAAATGAAATGATCGACTTTCCATCCGCTTTCATCGCGAAAATAATCAGGAGGATCAATAGCGTCAGTGCTCCGATTCCCAGGAAGCTTCTTGGCTTGGAGAGGATCTTGACGAACTCGTTATAGGTATTTTTTCTTAGCATCAGGAGGCAATGATCTTCATGAAATAATCTTCCAGTTTGCGCTTCGGTTCGATCGCATGGATTTGTATACACGCATGGATTAGTTCTTCTGTCAGCGCAGGAACTTCATTCTTGTTCAGGGCAATTTCCACGATTCGATCGGAGATCACCTGGAAGTGTAGCGCTGGCTTTGCATTGGTCAGATAATTGACCAGGTCGTTCGCATTCTCCACTTCATAGCTCACCATCAGTTCGGTGCTGTTCAGTAGCTCAGCTACCTCACCTTCCACGATCGATACCCCTTTGTTGATGATCACCATACGATTGGCGATCAGCTCGATCTCGGATAGCTGATGCGATGAGAGAAGGATCGTTTTGTGTTGTTCGTTCTTGAGCTTGAGGATTAGGTTGCGCACTTCAATGATTCCTTGTGGATCCAAACCGGTGGTAGGTTCATCAAGGATGATCAATTCGGGATTGTGCAACAATGTTTGAGCAATTCCCAAGCGTTGTTTCATTCCATGTGAGAAGCCGCCCACCTTGTGTGGACCTCGATCTCCCAAGCCTACAAATTCCAGCATGTTTTGAATATCACTGGCATCTACATCTGCACCTGAAATGCGCGCAAAGACTTCCAGGTTCTTGCGTGCTGACATGTATTTGTAGAAATCCGGTTTTTCGATGATACTGCCTGTTTGACGAAGAATCTCATTTCGATCTGTCGACAAGTTTTTGCCAAACAGTTCTAGGCTGCCTGCATCCGCTTTGATCAAAGAAAGTAAGCAACGGATGGTAGTGCTTTTGCCCGCTCCGTTCGGTCCGAGGAAGCCAAAAACGTCCCCTTTGTTGACCTCGAAAGACACATCTTTTACGGCCTGGAAAGTTCCAAAGCGTTTGGAGAGGTGTTGAACTTTGATAATGGTGTTTGACATCGTTATTTACAACAAGTTGTAATGGGTTTTGTTCAATTTTTGGCTATCCAACACGACGTATTGATCACTCAGTAAACGCCCTGATCACTGAACCACTGATCGAGTACCTTCCAATCGACCATAAAGCCGTAGGGAAGTGATATGTTTCGCGTCAGTGGTGTTCCTGAACAGGTATCGTCTATATAAATGACTTTACTTTCCATAAAGGCATCCCAATTCCAGTCAGGTGGGTGGATCTTCAAAGGCTCAACCCCATGTAAGGGTTGTAATTGATGATCTTTGTTTTCCAGGTAATGTATGGCTGCTTCCAACGAGAGGAGGTCGATATCCGCACGATAGGTGTTTAAAATCACCGTATGACCTGCTTGTTGTAGTTTCCTTACAACTTCTATACTTCCAGGATTAGGTGCTCCAATTTCCGGGTAAGCATGTTCTACAACAGTTCCGTCGAAATCGAGATAGATGGTGAACGTATTTTTTGACATGGTTGCAAGGTAATTTAAAATTGAAAGTATACAAAACCAAAAAAAGAGGACCGAAGTCCTCTTTTTCATTTGGTAAAACAATATTCTATGCGTTCTGCTTATTCTTGATGATCGAACGGATCGAGAATAGGATCAGGACTGCTGCAATCATGATGATCGCCATGAATGCCACCCTGGCTTCATAGTAATAGCTTGATCGGTTTATCTCTTTTTCCAATTGCTTCTCTTCAAGCATTTGATCGGCAAGCTGCGCTTTTTCAAGGAACAAATAATGGTACTTTCCAAAGACATCGGTTGTATTTTTGTCGGTGATCTTAAAGTCTTTACTTGAAAAGAATTCTTCAGTTGCAGTAGTAAGATCCTCGTCTGTTAAGTCGCTTCCCAGAGTAATTCGGGCAACGGAATGCACATGATCCTTTTCTTTAAACTTCACCTTCGACTTTAACTTCGAAACTGTATTTTCGGTAATCTTGAATCGC
>JALRFI010000232.1 GCA_023253775.1 Crocinitomicaceae bacterium | reverse complement strand
TCATCTCATAGTATAGGTTGTCTCTGTTGAATGAGGACTTAAAGACGATAGCGTCGAGCATATTTAAATTCTTCTGAATATCATATTGAACCTTAGGTGTGGCAGTTGCTGTCAGAGCAATGATCGGAACATTGGATATCTTCTCAAAAATCTCTCTTAACCTTCTGTACTCTGGTCGGAAGTCATGTCCCCATTCAGAAATACAATGTGCCTCATCTATTGCAAAAAAAGAGATATCAACGGAAGTAAGAAAGTCAATGTTTTCTTGTTTTGTAAGCGATTCAGGAGCAACAAATAATAGTTTTGTAAAGCCGTCTTGAATGTCTTCTCTAACTCTACTGATTTCCGTTTTTGTTAACGAAGAATTTAGAAAATGAGCAATGGCCTCATTGTCACTAACATTTCTAATTGCATCAACCTGGTTTTTCATTAATGCAATCAACGGAGAGACAACTACTGCTGTACCATTTGATAATAACGCCGGAAGCTGATAACATAATGACTTCCCTCCACCTGTTGGCATGATAACAAATGTGTTCCTGCCGTCAAGTACATTCTGAATTATGTCTTCTTGCTTTCCTTTAAATGCGTCAAAACCAAAATACTTCCTGAGAGCTATTTTTAAATCGCTTTCGACCATTAAGATTTCTTTACCTATCTAATTTATAAAAAAAAGAGTAACGAATTTACACAATTGAAAGGATTTTTTGTTGAAAATCTGTTTTCAAATGGATAAAAACGACAATTAAAAAATTTCATCTCATAAAGCATTCATTCATTCATATAAACAACGATGATTGATTACCTTTGCAGCCATGGATAACGAAAAGAATATGTCTTTTCTAGACCATCTCGAAGAATTGAGATGGAGACTTGTGAGATCAGCTGCAGTGATCATCATCGTTTCTGTCGTGTTATGGATCTATCAGGGTTGGATCATGAATAACCTTTTCCTTTCAATGCGCCAACCGGATTTCATCACTTTTAAGTGGATGTGCCAGCTCTTCAATATTTGCATTGATGAAATCCCTGTCCGGATGCAAAGTATGACCATGTCCGGACAATTCTCCTATGCACTGATGATGAGCATCATGGGAGGTGTGGTAATCTCATTTCCTTTCACTTTTTACCAGCTTTGGGGTTTTGTGAAGCCAGGTTTGAAAACGAATGAGAAAAGTGCCGTAAGTGGGTTAACTTTCTATGTGTCGATTCTTTTCTTTCTAGGGATCACATTTGGTTACCTTATTGTTGCTCCTCTTTGCGTTCAGTTTTTTGGGACCTACCAGATCAGTAATGAGATTGAAAATAATTTCACCATAAATTCTTACATGAGCACTATTCTATCCACTGTTTTTTACACTGGATTATTGTTCTTGCTTCCTGTCGCAACCTACATTTTCACGAGAATAGGAATAATTACTCCGACTTTCCTAAGAAAATATCGCAAGCATGCTATTGTTGCTGTATTGATCCTATCAGCTGTAATCACTCCTCCGGATCTTATCTCCCAGGTCATTGTAGCAATACCTATTACACTTCTATACGAAATAGGCATTCTCGTTTCTGCACGTGTTGAAAAGAAAATGATAAAAGAGCAGATCGGAAAACACTAAATCGATCAATGTAATTTACTTTTAGCGAAAACTTGAAAAGTTTACTCTCCATATTTTTTATGCTTTTTCTGACCCAAATTTATGGTCAACAGACAAAAGTCTATGGTGTCGTCACTGATGCCGAAACCGGAGAACCCATGCCTTTTGTAAAAATTCAATTTTTGGATTCTAAAATCGGAGTTCTGACTGACACGCTGGGAAAGTATCGTATTGAAACCTATTATGCGACTGATTCATTACAATTCACTTTTTCAGGATATTTATCCCAACGAAAAAGGATTCAAAAAGACAAAGCACAAGAATTAAACATTTCATTATCGATCCTTTCAACTGATTTTGAGGAAGTCGTTGTTAGAGCACCCGACGAATTTCCATCAACCATTCTTCACAAAAAAGTGATTGCTCACAAAGACATAAATAATCGAGAAAAGCTGAATTCATATGAATACGAGTTATACAATAAAATACAACTTGACCTGAACAATATCGGGGATAAATTCACTGATATAGGAATAGTCAAAAAACTCGATCTTGTCATGAATTATCTGGATTCTGCAGATAATGGCAAAAGCTATTTACCAGCTATGCTTAGTGAAACTGTATCAGATTTTTATTTCACAAATAATCCTAAACGAAAAAAAGAAATCGTTAAAGCGAATCATATCACGGGTATAGAGAATTTACAAGTGAGTCAGCTACTCGGAGATATGTATCTGGACATGAATGTCTATGACAATAATATCAACTTATTCAGCCGATCATTTGTAAGCCCTATTTCCACAGTTGCCAGAAATTATTACAAATTCTACCTGGAAGATTCAACTTTTATTGGCAATCAGTGGTGTTATAAACTACGTTTCACTCCAAAGCGAACAGGAGACATGACCTTTGAGGGTGAAATGTGGATCCACGATACGACATATGCGGTTAAGCAGATTAAAGGGAATATCAGTCCATGGGCAAATATTAACTACATACAAGATCTGTATTTTGAGCACTATTTTGAAATGGTGGCTCCAGAAGTATGGATGCTGGTCACTGAAAAAGTTATAGCTGATGTCAAAATCACGAAAAATACGGGAATCTATGGATTTTTTGCTAGAAAGCTTTCTTCAAGAAAATACTTCGTGATCAATGAAAAGCGGTCTGATGAATTTTATCGATCCGACAATACTGTAGAAATACTTGATAGTGCCAAACTGAGAGATGATCTTTATTGGAGTGCACACAGGCACGTCTCATTAAACAATCAAGAAGAAGGAATACGGGAGATGATCGACTCTTTACAAAATATCCCTTTATTTAAAACACTGACTAAACTCACTTATTTTGCGACAACAGGTTACTGGATCTTTGGAAAGATCGAGATCGGAAACGCATACGCCCTAATGAGCACAAATCCAATCGAAAAATTCAGAGGAGCTTTAGCTTTACGTACCTCAAACAACTTTAGCCGAAGATTAGAGCTCGGAGGAAAAATAGCCTATGGAATTGGAGACGAAATATTTAAATATGGAGCTAAAATAAGGTACAACATAACTCCAAAGAAAAGAGGGATGTTGATCGCATATTACAACTTCGATATTGAACAGATCGGGCAATCTCCTACCGCCGCAGATGTAGGTTCCTCATTCGGAACTATTCTCAGAAATGCACCCCTTGACAAGTTAACAATGGTGGATCGCGTTGGGATCAATCTTGAAAAAGATATCAAAAAAGACTTCATCCTTTTCGGAGGTTTTGAGTGGAAAAACTATGTGCCTCTAGGTGACTATTTGTACTTAAGACCTACTGATGATCCCTTAGCTCATGATACCTTGCGGTCCATTACTACAACAGAATTTATTGCTCGATTCAGATGGGCAAAGGATGAGGAATTCATTGGGGGGGCATTCGACCGCTCAACTATCAGATCCCGATATCCGATTTTTTCTATTCAAGGTATTTTTGGAATAAAAGGATTATGGGGCGGAATGTATGACTATCAGAAGATCGAATTCTCCATGGAGCACTATAAAATCATTGGTCCATTAGGGAGAATCCGCTATGGGATCAATGCAGGTTACGTATTCGGATCGGTGGCTTATCCATTCTTAAAAGTTCATGAAGGAAATCAATCATATTGGCTGTTGACTTCGACATTCAATAAATTGAACTTTTTTGAGTTTATTTCGGATAGATACGTTGGCGGTCTGATTGAAAATCACTGGGAAGGATTGTTATTCGATCGTTTACCTTTAATAAAGAAATTAAAATGGCGATTGGTGACCGTTGGTAGATTTACTTATGGATCTATTTCAGATAAAAACATCAGAGAAATGCTTCTTCCAACAAACACAAAACAATTTGGAAAAATTCCTTATGCCGAAGCATCGGTGGGAATTGAAAATATATTCAAGGTCTTCAGGGTTGATCTTGTCTATCGAATCACACATCTTGATCAGGGTATGAGTCCTTTTGGAGTTAGGGCTCGATTTGCATTTACTTTTTAATTTTACTGAGTTGAAACTTCATACAGATCATATCAAAAAGACCTACAAAGGACGTGATGTTGTAAAAGGCGTTTCCATTGAGGTCAATCAAGGGGAGATCGTAGGATTATTGGGACCCAATGGTGCTGGTAAGACTACCTCCTTTTATATGATCGTTGGGCTTGTGAAACCTGATTCAGGGAGAGTATATCTGGATGACTCGGATATCACGAACTATCCAATGTACAAGCGCTCGCAACTAGGAATAGGTTACCTACCACAGGAGGTCTCTGTATTCAGAAAACTCAGTGTCGAGGACAACATAATGGCAATTCTGGAAATGACCGACCTAAATAAGGCGCAGCGCAGAGAGAAACTTGAGAGCTTATTGGATGAATTCAGTCTCACTCACGTTCGAAAAAATCTAGGAAACAGATTATCTGGTGGAGAAAAAAGAAGAACCGAAATTGCACGTGCTCTTGCTACAGATCCGAAATTTGTCTTACTCGATGAGCCTTTTGCTGGAGTAGACCCAATTGCTGTTGAAGATATTCAAGGGATAGTTGCTGATCTCAGAAAAAGAAATATAGGAATCCTGATAACTGACCATAATGTCCAAGAAACCTTATCCATCACTGACAGAGCTTATCTACTGTTTGAAGGAGGCATTCTAAAATCTGGGACAGCAGAAGATCTTGCTGCCGATGAGCAAGTGAGGCGCGTTTACCTAGGGCAGAACTTCGAGCTTAGAAAAAAATAATTTTCACGAATACATTCATATTTCGTAATTTCATCGCCAAATGGATAATTCACAGACCTATTGCAAGAATTATGAAAGCTTTTAATATTCTTTTTGTTTTACTATTGGTTAGCCCAATCCTTATATCTACATCTTGTAAAAAATGTAAAGTAGATGCTGTTGATGTCAATACTGGTGACATTGTTGAAGATTTTGTTTTATATCCAAATCCCGGCTTCATGACTGAAAACGGAGTTTATGTATTTGACGGCTCCAACGCATATTATAATGACAATTTTGAAGTTTCAATTAATGGAGGTGCCAAAGTTCCTGTTAACTGGAACGCCTATACGGTAATAGCAAATCCTCTTCGAGCAAAATGCAATGCTTCATTTGAAAGGAACGTGATGATTGATCACAACAATCAGGTTGTTACATATACTCTGAAAGTTACTCAATGTGATAATTGTAAAGAAGAGCGATACACTGAGAACTACGTGCTTGTACCTAAATTCCCCTCTACGTATGCTGTAAATATAAGTCACACGATCGTTGATAAGGAGTAGTTCTTAAATAGTTCATAGAAAAGAAAAAGGTCATCAAATTGATGACCTTGAAATTTCTTAGGGAACCCTACTTATTTTGCAGCAAGATCTGAATTTTCAATATGATCTACACTTCCGTAAGCATCGCAATTCCCTCCCTTCGATGATTTGCATGCAGTAAATGCGAATGCCATTACCATCCCAACAAGTACCAAGGTCACTAGTTTCTTCATTTGATTGTTCGATTTTTAGTTAAATAAGGATCTTAACGTGAATTCAAACTTACAAATTCTTCGGTGTTTAACCTAAAAATATTATCCACAATCTAGTATTAATCATTTAAATATCTTCAATTTTACAACGTTTTGATTAGAATGCGCTTATTAACACTTTTGATCCTAACTTTTTCCTTCCACCTAATCTACGGTCAGAAAAAGATATCTGTTTTAATAGAGACAGCAAGTGTTCAACACGCAATAAAAACGAAAAGTAAGGATGTTAAAGATTCTATTGAGGCTCTTTATTTGTTAAGATCACACCAAAATGAATTAATTAATAATGGGTTTTTTCTTGCCTCGCTTGACTCAATTAAATTGAGAAATCAAAATTTTCACGCATTTTTTAATTCAGGTGAGCAATTTGAGGAAATAGAATTGGTCGTACCATTTTTAAAAGAAAGCTTTAAACTATCCCCAGCTCAACTTTCGACATACCTTAAAAAAGAATTGAATAAAGCACTTAACTCGGGATATCCCTTTGCGAGCGTAACACTCAAAACAATAGATATGGAGAATAAAAAGATAAAAGCTGAGCTCTCCGTTGAAAAAGGGACATTTTACAAATGGAAACAGGTAATTGTAAAAGGAGACTCTTCAATCTCTTCTCAACTTGTTGAGTCAATCACTCAAATTAAACAGGGTAGTCACTACTCTGAAATTACTATTAAGGATCTGTCTGAAAAAATTGCTCAAACCCCCTATATCGAGGAAATCAAACCATACGAAGTGTTGTTTACGGATGAAGGAGTTGATCTGTATCTATATTTACGATCATTGCCGATTAGCAGTGCGAATGGACTACTTGGCATTCAAACCGACCCAACACTTAACAAGTATTATCTTTCCGGAGATCTCAGCCTAAAGCTGACCAACGTATTAAAAAGAGGGGAATCAATAAAATTAAAATGGAGAAGCATTCAACCTCAGTCGCCTCTATTAAATGTTTCTTTTAATTATCCTTTTTTGTTGAAATCACCTTTTGGAGTAAACTTGAACCTTGACCTTTTTAAAAAAGATTCAACTTTCCTGGAAGTTAAGTCGTCTTTAGGAGTTCAGTACTCCATGCCCAATGGCAATATAATCAATGTGTTTTATCGGAATCAAAACTCAAATCTATTGAGCTCTAACGCACAGCTCACTGCTCTGGCGGAAATCAAAATGAGTAATTACGGCATTGGATTCGAACAAAAAAAACTTGATTATGTCCCAAATCCAACTCGTGGAGTCGAATACTTTTTTACTGGATATTCTGGTACAAGAAGATCGAGGAATAGCGATACAAGCCAGTTTATAAAAACGTCTACTTTCGGTGGCTCATTCGTATTGAATTACTATTTACCTTTTATCAAAAGAAATGTATTGAAAATTGGTATTCAAACCGAAACCTTTTATACACCTTCTATATACTTCAATGAGCTGAGTCGCATTGGTGGACTCACGTCATTAAGAGGTTTCAATGAACAAGAGATCTATGCATCTACTTATAGTATCATTACGTTAGAGTATCGTTTTATTCTGGATCGCAATTCAAACCTTTTTGTTTTTTATGACCAAGGATTCTATGAAAGAAATTCAGATTCCTATCTTCAAGACCATCCTTTTGGATTTGGGGGAGGTATTTCGTTTGGAACTAAAATTGGGTCGTTTGTGATCACCTATGCATTGGGGAAACAATTCACAAACCCAATTTTACTCAAGGATGGTAAAATACATTTTGGATATATTGCTTACTTTTAATTATGCTTGAAATTTTACTTATTGCGTTATCACTGCTTCTAGGCATTGGATTAATATTGCTGTTCACGGAAAATAAAAAATTGAGGAATGCTCAATTTGAATCTTCTTCCAACGAGATTAGATGGCTTAAGGAAACCGAAGAACTTAAATCAAGAGTAAGTGCTCTAGAGTCAAGGAATGAATCACTCTCAGAGATCTTGGAAACAGAGAAAAGATATTCTGAAGAAAAGCAAAAAGAGCTAAGAATTCAGCTTGAATTATTAGGAAAGGATCTCGTAAATCAGGGTGCAACGGTTTTGAAAAACGAAAACGAACAGAAATTAAATGCACTTTTAGATCCTCTCAAAGAGAGAATTGCTTCCTTTGAAAAAGAAGTTAGAGAGGCCAATAAGCAAGATATAGAACGATTTGCATCGATGAGTTCCACTATCAAATCATTAACTGAACAGCATTCAAAAATGCACAATACAGCTCAGAATCTTGTAGATGCATTAAAAGGAGAACAAAAGGTTCAGGGTGATTGGGGTGAACTTGCATTGGAAAGAATTCTCGAAACAAGCGGCCTCGAAAAAAACAGGGAATATTTTATTCAGAATAGTTTCAGGGATGCTGACGGTAATTTGCTCAGACCAGATGTTATCATTCAGTTACCGGATGAGAAACATATCGTAATTGATTCGAAGGTCTCATTGAAAGCATTCGAACAATATATCAATGCAAGTGACGATGAGATCAAGAAAAGAGCATTATCTGATCATTTGCTTTCCATTAAAACACACATTAAAATCCTGGGAGATAAAGATTATTCTCATTTACCTGGTATAACTTCCCCTGATTTTGTTCTAATGTTTATTCCTTTGGAATCTTCCTTCGCTCTTGCGATCAAGGAAGAACCCAATATCTATCAACAGGCCTGGGAAAAAAGAGTTGTTTTAGTAACTCCATCGACGCTATTGGCTACACTGAAAACTGTAGGTTCGATCTGGAAACAGGAGAGACAAAATAAGAATGCCATCGAAATTGCGGAACAGGCAGGAAGGTTATATGATAAGTTCGTGGGATTCGTTTCAGATATGGAAAAAATTGGCTCAAAACAAAAAGATGCCATTCTTGCCTATGATCAAGCCATGAACAAACTTACCATTGGAAGCGGAAATCTAATGAGAAGCGCCGAAAAACTTAAGGTTATGGGAGCTAAAGCAAAGAAACAAATCGATAAAAAATTACTTGAGGAGGAAGATCAGGAAGGAGAATCTGATCTTACTGATTAACCAAGAGCCTGCTGCATTGAAGCCCTGATCTCCTTCATGAATTCAGAGGCATACACAAACTCCAAAATCTCTTTATTTTCAGTGGTAATGATGGATTTTCTGTCTCCCTGCCACCAATTCTCTCCTTTGTGTATAAAGATCACATTATCTCCGATCTCAATCACAGAGTTCATGTCATGTGTGATAACAACAGTTGTGATCTCATATTCATAAGTGATCTCTTTGATCAATCCATCGATCAAAATTGCGGTCATTGGATCAAGTCCTGAATTTGGTTCATCACAAAAAAGGTATTTCGGATTCATTGAGATCGCTCGAGCAATACCTATACGCTTTTGCATTCCCCCACTGCATTCAGATGGCAGCAACTTATTTCTTCCCGCAAGATTTACTCGTTCAAGACAGAAATCTGCCCTTATTTGCATTTCCTTTTTGGTCATTTTGGTAAACATCATCAAAGGGAACATCACATTTTGCTCAACAGTCATTGAGTCAAATAATGCCGATCCCTGAAAAAGCATCCCGATCTCCTTTCGAACATCCGTTCTTTCTCCGCGATTCATTTGTGTAAAGTTTCGATCATCAAAAAAGACTCCACCAGAATCAACCTCATGAAGACCAACAATACACTTCGCCAAAACCGATTTACCTTGTCCGGATTGGCCAATAATCAGATTTACCTTACCTTTTTGAAACTCTGTGGAAACATCATGTAAGACATGATTCTTCCCAAATGACTTATTTACATTTTCAACTCTGATCATGATAATAGGATCATTTGGGTGAGGAAGAAATTGGCTATCAAAATAGCGATTGAACTACTGACAACAGCTTGAGTTGAAGAACGACCAACATCTAGAGATCCGCCTTTTGTGTAATACCCGTAAAAAGACGCAATTGATACAATCAGAAATCCAAAAACAACCGTTTTCGTGAGAGCATACCAAACATGCTTCATTTCAAAAAATGAACGAATTCCCAATACGTAAGTATCGGTAGTGATCAATCCGGAAGCCATTAATGCCAACCATCCACCCAACATACTTAGCGCCATTGAAAAGACAATAAGAACTGGGAAGAAAAAGATTGCAGCACAGATCTTAGGCAATACCAAAAAATTTAATGAATTCACTCCCATGATTTCCAATGCATCAATTTGCTCAGTAACTCTCATCGTGCCAATTTCCGAAGCAATATTGGATCCAACCTTACCAGCAAGGATCAAGGAAATTATTGTAGGTGAGAATTCGAGAATCGTTGATGATTGCGTGATGTAACCAACGGTATATGCTGGAAGCCAAGGACTAGTCATGTTGGATGCAGTTTGAAGGGCGATAACTCCCCCCATGAAAGTAGACATCAAGGCAACAATGAAAATCGAGTTGATCCCAATCAATTGTACTTCATCAAACATCCTTGTTCTGAAAACAGACCATTTCTCTGGTCGTTTGAATACCACGCCTAACATGATAAAGTACTTACCTGCGTTACTTAGGATTTTCATTGTCGCTAAAATAATGCTTATTTTCCTTTTTGAGTCTCAGTCTGTGGATAAATGTTCGCTTTATATCAGTGTTTTTCATTTAAATTTATAGAGTGGAGCAGGACGACAAAAAAGAAAAGATCAAAAGTACTTTTGCAAGGTTCATACCTATAGAATATGTCGGTTATGTAGCTGAATTGTTTTTTACATCCAAAGTTCGATTTTCGATTGTGAAATCGAGGACAACAAAGCTTGGCGATTTTCGTGCAGGTATAAATGGCGACAAACACCGAATTACTGTAAACGGTAATCTGAATCAATTCTCTTTTTTAATCACTACACTTCATGAATTTGCTCACCTGAAGACTTACGAAAAATTTGGATGGAAAGTGAAACCACACGGAGAAGAATGGAAAAATGAGTATCGTTCCTTACTTCTTCCGGTTATCAACTCTGGAAAACTTCCTTCAGACATAGAAAAGGCCCTTGTGAATTCACTGGTAAAAACAAAGGCGTCTTCGTGTACAGATCATCAATTGAGCAGGATTCTCCATCGTTATGACCAACATCCGGAAGGTGCGGTTCTTTTAGAGAATCTTCCGTTTAACAGTATTTTTGAAGTGAACGGCAAATCTTTTAAAAAAGGTCCTTTACGAAGAAAACGCTATGTTTGCGAAGAGATAAATTCGAATAGAAAATATCTTGTCAACTCATTGGCAATTGTAAAACATTTGAATTCAACCAAAAATGAATAACAACTATTGTATTATTATGGCCGGAGGTATCGGCAGCCGATTCTGGCCGATGTCTACCCCTGAGAAGCCAAAACAATTTCTTGATGTATTGGGAACCGGAAGATCATTGATCCAAATGACCTATGATCGTTTGCTTTCAATTTCCCCTTCAACACAGATCTACGTATTGACGAATGAAAGTTATGCTGGTATAGTAAAGGAACAATTACCTGACCTCCAAATGGATCAGATCCTTACAGAGCCACTGCGTAAGAATACGGCGCCTTGTATTGCATATGCTGCAGCGAAGATCAATGCACTTAATCCGAATGCAACAATGGTGATTTCACCAGCAGACCATTTAATTTTAAAGGAACAACGATTTACTGAAATTATTAATACGGCAATTAGCCAAGCTAATACTGATGATAAACTGGTAACCCTGGGTATAAAACCTACTAGACCTGACACAGGTTACGGTTACATTGAATTTGATGCCGACAAGGGAACTAAAGCAGGAGAAGCAACTGAAGTACTAAGATTTCGTGAAAAACCGGATCTGAATACAGCAAAAGAGTTTCTTTCTAAAGGCAATTTTTACTGGAATTCGGGAATCTTTGTATGGAGAACAACAACATTGTTGAACGCTTTGAAAACGCATCAACCTGGTTTGTTTGGATTATTCTGTGATGACATTTCAAAATACAACACTACCGAGGAGCAGGGATTCGTTAACCAATGCTTCGAAGCTTGCGAGGACATTTCGATTGATTTTGCAATCATGGAAGATGCCAAAAATGTGGAAGTGGTATTGGCTGATTTTGACTGGAGTGATCTAGGAACCTGGGGAAGTTTAAGCATGCACTTGAAAAAAGATGAAAATAGAAATTCGGCCATAGGTGATCACGTGCATCTCTTCGATTCTAAAAATTGTATTGTCAATGTATCGAATGATAAGCTGGTATTACTTGATGGTCTTGAAGATTACATTGTTATAGAATCTGACAACATGTTCATGGTCCTAAAAGCAGAAAATGAACAAGAGATTAAAAACTACTTGAAAGAAGTAGAAATAAAGAGTCCGAAATTCTTTAAGAAATAATAAAAGGGTCGTTAAAAACGACCCTTTTTTCTATTTGTTTCCTTTCCGGATTTCTTCAGCTTCCCATTCCCTGTAAAGATCAAAATAGCTTTTGGTTTCCATAACCACCACACCTCCGAGGGTATCTCCATATTTGGCTGGTAATCCACCTGAATACACCATCATTCTTCCAATGGCTGCACCGGGTACACTTCCTACGTCACTTGCTTTCACTCCATCCATCATGTAAAGCATATCGCCCTTTCTCGCTCCTCTAAACACAAGTTCACCGTCTTCAGTCATTCTCACTTCGGAAGTCATTGATGTTACAAGACCTTTCACACTGAATTTAGATGGACTTCTGTCGATTTCCTCAGCCGTCAATTCCTTTACTGGCAATTCTCCATATTGAAGCTTAATTGATCCATCATCCGCTTTTACATCAATCGCAAGTATTTCAAGAACACCACTTTTAAACTCAATATCTCCCGTATTATGAATACCATCCATCGGCACTTTAACCTGAATATTCGACATGGTATCACTGAAATATTTAATATTTAAGAAGTAAGATCCTGCCGGAATTGCACTGATCCTAAATCTTCCATCAGCATCTGTTATGGCTTGATATTTTCTGTCCTGATCAAGAATAAAAACCTGTGCTCCGTACACACCATTTTTATTTCCTTTTTCTACTACGTTCCCGACAACTTCTCCTAATGCACCTTGTGCAGCAACATTGCCTGCTCCCAGAAGCAATGTCATAATGATGAATAACTTTTCCATGATCTTCAATTTTTAATTTCTCTTATGATGTAAAATGAAGATCTATTCCATAAAAAAAGCTTCATTTCTGAAGCCTTTTTATTTTTTTATCTGATCAAATCAGTTCTGCACTTGAACATGGGAAGGCTCTATCGACCTTTTTGAATAAGCCCTGTAATACTTTTCCTGGGCCTACCTCGATGACTTCTGTTGCTCCGTCTGCAATCATTTGATTCATAGTCTGCGTCCATCTGACTGGTGCGGTTAATTGAGCTACCAGATTCTTTTTTATTTGCTCCGGATCGGATACTGCAGAAGCTGTTACGTTCTGATACACCGGACAGATTGGAGTCTTGAACACTGTTGCTTCAATCGCAGCAGCAAGCTCTTCCCGTGCCGGTTCCATCAAAGGAGAGTGAAATGCCCCACCTACTTGCAAGATCATTGCTCTCTTAGCACCAGCCTCAGTAAGTTTAGCGCAAGCCTCTTCAACTGCAGGGAAGCTCCCTGAAATAACTAATTGCCCGGGACAATTATAATTCGCAGGAACTACAACTCCTCCAATTGAACCGCAGATCTCTTCGACTACATTATCTTCCAATCCTAAAATTGCTGCCATTGTGGAAGGTTCAACTTCACAAGCTTTTTGCATGGCCATCGCTCTTTTGGAAACCAATGTCAATGCGTCTTCAAAGCTTAATGTTTTATTTGCTACCAATGAGGAGAATTCACCCAGAGAATGTCCGGCTACCATATCAGGCTGAAACGAATCTTCTAAACATGCCGCAAGAATCGTTGAGTGAAGGAAAATCGCAGGCTGAGTTACTTTTGTTTGTTTTAGTTCTTCATCAGAACCTTCAAACATTATTTTAGTGATTTCAAAACCAAGAACTTCATTTGCCCTTTCGAACATTTGTTTTGCAAGTGGAGAATTATCATATAGATCTTTTCCCATTCCTGAAAATTGAGCTCCCTGGCCCGGAAAAACATATGCTTTCATTGTTGATTGTTTGAATTTAGTCGTCAAATGTACTCAATCTTTTTTTTAGCATAATAAAAAAGGGGTCGGTTGCCCGACCCCTTCAACTATTCCTTAAGTCGGAATTATTTCCTTACAACAAGTTTTTCAGAAGATACAGTCCCGTTAACTGAAAGGTTAACAAAGTATACTCCGTTGTTCAAAGCTGTTGTATTTATTGCAACATTTTGAGATACCTCGCAACCACAGCTTTTAAGGCCGCATTTTTTGAAATGGAGGTAGAAGGTACAAGTGAGGCGATACTGGCTTTCAATCAATGTAGAGCAAAATGGGACTTGTAGGCAGTCCTCAGCACCACCCTCCCAGTAGACCAAGGGCATTTCTCCAAGTCCCAACGTCAACTTATTCTGAACGCCTTCAGACAGTATGACTATGGGACATATGTAGATTACGTTCAGGATCCGTCAGTCTATCTCTCACACACCCCGAAGATCACAGCCAGATATACAGCCAGCTACCAAAAGTTCCTCCATTGGAGACAGCAAAGGTATGGGTATTAAGATTGATAACAGAATAGAGAAGAAGACTTAGGTAACCCTTAAGCTAATCTCCACGTATCTACAGGCAGTAACCCTGCCAGTTAAACAGCCAGAGTACTGTGGATGATGAAGCTAAGGGATATCCTTCTACTTTTATCTTTATC
>JALRFI010000199.1 GCA_023253775.1 Crocinitomicaceae bacterium | reverse complement strand
ATAAGAAAATATTATTTACTGTTTTAGCTTTGATTTTCCTTGCACTATTTTTCTTTCCAAATTTTTAGATTTTTATTAGTTTGAAAAAATAATTTACGTAATTTTGTTAGGTAATTGGTCATCGTTTTAAGCTAATGTCTGAATCTATCAAACACGAATGCGGGATAGCCCTTATTCGACTTCGTAAACCCTTCGAATACTATCTTGACAAGTATAAAACTCCTACGTACGGACTAACCAAGCTGTATTTAATGATGGAGAAACAGGTAAACAGAGGACAGGATGGTGCTGGGGTAGCCAATATTAAAATCAATGTAGATCCGGGCAAAAGATATATTTCTAGATATCGATCTGTGGAAGATGCCCCAATTCAGGATATATTTGGAAAGATCAATAAAAAAATCAGAAAGGCCTATAAGCAAATAAAGGAAATTCGTCAGGAAACTGGGATTGATCATACATATGATGCAGACTGGTGGAGGGATAATGTTGCTTTTACAGGAGAGGTTTTACTTGGCCATTTACGATATGGTACCCATGGAAGAAATGAAATAGAAAATTGTCACCCAATGCTTCGTCAGAATAACTGGAGAAATAGAAATCTAGTAATGGCGGGAAATTTCAACATGACGAATGTTGATGAATTATTTGACCGATTAGTTCATTTAGGTCAGCATCCTAAAGAGAAGGTGGATACAGTTACTGTAATGGAAAAAATTGGTCATTTTTTGGATGAAGAAAATAATAAACAATTTTTAAAATTCAAGGATCAGTATGAAAACCCGGAATTATCGGATGTCATTGCGGACCATATTGATTTAAAATCTGTATTAGAAAAATCTTGTAGGGATTTTGATGGTGGCTATGCGATGGTGGGAATGACCGGATATGGAGCTTCATTTGTCGCTAGAGACCCAGCTGGAATTCGTCCGGCCTATTATTATGCAGATGAGGAAGTTATTGTGGTAGCTTCCGAAAAACAAGCAATTAAGACAAGTTTTAATTGTAATTATTCAGATATTCAGGAGATAAATCCTGCCCATGCTTTGGTGATAGATCGTAGAGGAGATTTTAAGCAAGTGCAATTTATTCAAGAATTACAGAAAAAATCTTGTTCTTTTGAGCGTATATATTTCTCTAGGGGTTCTGATCCAGATATTTATTCAGAAAGAAAAAAACTGGGACGGCTTTTAGTTCCTCAAATTTTGGAGGAAGTAAATTATGATTTAAAGAATACGGTATTTTCTTATATTCCGAATACTGCCGAAACGGCCTTTTTGGGAATGATCGATGGTCTTGAGGATTATTTAGCGAAGGAAAGAAAGAAGGCCATAATGGATGGTGTTCTTTTTGAGAATGATTTAGAGGAGTTATTGACCTTCAGACCTAGGGTGGAGAAATTAGTAGCAAAAGATGTAAAGAAAAGAACCTTTATTACTTCGGATGAAGAAAGAGATGAAATGGTTTCTCAGGCATATGATACTACCTATGAAGTAATAAATAAAAAGGTAGATTCAGTAGTTTTGATTGATGACTCGATCGTTCGTGGTACAACTTTAGAAAAAAGTATCTTATCCTTAATTGATAAATTGGAGCCAAAAAAGATCGTTATCGTTTCTTCAGCCCCACAGATTCGTTTCCCAGATTGCTATGGAATTGATATGTCGAAAATGAAAGAATTCGTTGCATTTAGAGCGGCATTAGGATTAATCAAGGATAAGGGAATGGAGGAGATGATGAATTCACCACATCCCAAGCACCCAAGAGAAGAGAGAAAAAAAAACATTAGCAGCAGCCGAAACTCATCACAAATTTGTGCAGTACGAACACACAAACAACATGTCTCACAGAAAGTTTGAACGTAAGTGATAGCTCCTTCCCTAGATTCTTTATTTCATCCTGCGTTCGATTCACGCGACGATTGAGAATTGATTCGTTCGCGTCGCGTCGACTCAACTCTCTTTCTCTCTTTGTTTTGCGCGCGCATTTTTCGTAGGAGGGCTTTTGTGAGGAGGCGCGAAATTTTTCCGGTCTTTCGTTCACGCGCCACTCGCGGCGTTTGCGATCGATGGAAAAGTTACTCGAGCGAAGTATCTCGCGGAGTATGAGTTTATTTGCGCGATTCTTACGCGCAAGTGCGCGAATAGACGTGGAAATGTTACGGGTGGCGCCCCGTTCCGAGATTTCTTTTTAGTAAATGCTGAAGCCCTCTTACTGACATTTTCTCTTTCTCCTTTCGCTATTTAAACAACAGATCCCCGTCTTGGTCACTTGGGTTTTTTGCCGAAGAAGCGATCCCAGCGCTCCAGAGGTAAGGTAAAATCCTTCCCGAAGGATGATGCGTCCAAGCCGCCGCACTTGACTGCCTTTATGGGTTTCAAAGCCGGCATGACGCACATCGTCAGAGATGTGGACAAGCCTGGTTCCAAGTTGCACAAGAAGGAAACGTGCGAGTCGGTGACCATCATCGAGTGCCCCGAGTTGATCGTCGTCGGCCTCGTCGGCTACGTGCGCACGCCGAAGGGCTTGCGCGGCAAGAAGACCGTCTGGGCGGAGCACTTAAACGATGAAATTAGACGTCGTTTCTACAAGAACTGGTTCAAGTCCAAGAAGAAGGCCTTCACCAAGTACGCCAAGAACTACACTAACGGTTCCATCGACAAGGACCTCGAAGAACTCAAGAAGTCGTGAGCGAGATGAGTAGGATCAACAAAGAGCCAATTATTTTTGCCTTGTCGAATCCTACATCGAAAGCAGA
>JALRFI010000142.1 GCA_023253775.1 Crocinitomicaceae bacterium | reverse complement strand
AGCGGGGTTAAATGCTCCAAAAATAGCTTCAAGTGGATTTCTAATCACTGCTCCTTTTAGCGATATATCATAAAAGTGCTCGCTTTTGAATAATTCATCCAACACAGGTAGAATCTCGTAATTGTTGATTATCATAGTCTGAGCCATAACAGGAATAACATTCACTTCAACATCGGGAGTCAGATCATAATTCACAAAATATCTATACAATTTCGTGCAAATATGCGTTGCCACCTGGTCTTGCTGGAATATTATATCGATGTAATCTGAATATTCAAATGCCCCATTATTTACTACTGCAGCATTTCCAAAATGATAAGATAATTGTTTGGTGGTAGTATCGTGTAATATTGGATAGAATGTTGCCTGAGGGGTCGTTAGTGTATCGCTTCTAAGTCCTTCAACTATATATCCGGTAAGTATCTTCGCACCAGCAGCTACATCCTCTTCTGTATAATGGGAATAATCTCCTGGTCCAATCTGAGGCCCCTTACCTATCGTAAACAACTCGAGTAGTTCACGTGCGTAATTTTCATTAGGACTATACAACGTATTTGTAGCACCATTCAAAAACAAGAGCATTGCCGGATCGATCGTTACATCTTTGATCATTTGCTTGAAATTCCCAAGTGCATACTGTCTTAATAGCATATGGTAATTATAAGTGCCTCTTGAATCCTGAATAGCTGTCACACCGAAATGATTCACCCAGAAAAAACAAAGTTTTTCTGCGATGGACAAAGGTTCGGTATTCAAACGCTTCATGATCCAGGCACCAAGAGATGATTGCCGTGCAGTTTCAACAGTTTGAGCTTGAGCCGCGTTGGATGGGTATACAGCATTCACCCATGTCGATCCGTAAGGAACAATGGTTTCAGCGGCATCAAAAGCTAAAGGTTGATCGATAACAGGGATTTGCAAGATATTCGCAACGGTCGCATTCATTCCTGCAGCAACTGCATCAAGAATCTGCTGATTAGTAGGGCCAAACATGGTTCTTTTAAGTAGATGCGCCGCTTCCCATTTTGTCCATGGACCGGAAAATGGTGCCATACTCAATGACACGGGAGTGTCAACTGATTGATATGGTAGCATATTGTTAGGTATTAGAAACTCCAAATTACGAAAATTCCTGACTGACGAAAAGAGTGTCGAGATGGCAATTAAATTATTTCGTTAAAAATCGAACGTTCCTTTTCATCCCTTCAAGGGAAGTTCTTTTAATCGGACTATTTTTCAATAGTGCATTGAAGGTTTCTTCAGTGAGTTCTTGCCAATCCTTGACTCCAAACTCCAGCATTTCCATTTTGGGTTCGAATCTCTTTTCTGAATTCGCTTTCGAAAACCTATTCCAAGGGCAAACATCCTGACAAACATCGCATCCAAATGCCCAGTTGTCCATTTTTCCTTTAAATTCCTCCGGCATAAGCTGATTCTTCAACTCGATCGTGAGATAGGAAATACATTTCGACCCATCTACAACATATGGTTCAACTATGGCACCAGTCGGACATTCATCGATACATTTTGTACATGTCCCGCAATAATCTTTAATAGGTCCATCAGGAGTCAATTCGAGGTCAATGATCAATTCTGCGATAAAGAAAAATGATCCGTGTTTCGGATGAATTAGGTTTGAATTCTTCCCAACCCAACCCAAACCAGCACTTTGTGCCCAAACTTTATCCATGACCGGGGCAGAATCAACAAACACACGCCCATTTACATCCCCGATCTCATCTCTTATAAATTGCATCAATTCGAAGAGCTTGTCCTTTATCACATAGTGATAATCTTCTCCATAAGCGTATTTCGAGATCTTGACCTCTCCTTGAATTTCATTTTCAGGATAATAATTCAATAATAAGGATATGACTGTTTTGGCCCCGTCAACTAACTTTCTTGGATCGAGTCTTTTGTCAAAATGATTGGCCATATAGGCCATATTACCCTGATAATTACGATTCAACCATTCTTCAAGCTTGTGGGCTTCATCTTCCAGGAATTCGGCTTTTGATACACCAAAATGAAAAAAACCAAGTTCATATGCCTTGGCCTTTATCATTTCTTTATAGTCGTTTGTTATCATTTCAAAATAATCCTCCCTGCATCCATCCCTGATCTTTTCCAAGATGTCTGAATGCTTTTTCTGTCGCTCGTCTTCCTCGGTTCGTCCTCATTAAAAATCCTTCCTGGATCAAAAAAGGCTCGTAAACCTCCTCAAGTGTCCCTGAATTTTCCCCAATCGCTGTAGCAATCGTTGAAATACCTACAGGACCTCCATTGAATTTTTCTATAAGGACTTTTAAGATCCTTATATCCATTTCGTCTAATCCATTCTCATCGACATTCAATGCCTTCAATGCAAACTCAGTAATCTCAGGATCAATAATACCTTTCCCTTTGATCTGAGCAAAATCTCTGACTCTTCGGAGCAAAGCATTGGCTATACGAGGTGTTCCACGGCTTCTGCTCGCTATTTTATAAGCCGCTTCATTCTCGATTGGAATTTTAAGAAGATCCGATGATCGTTCAACAATTGCAGTAAGTGTCTCGGAGTTATAATATTCCAATCTGGAATTAATACCGAAACGTGCTCTTAAAGGTGAGGTTAGTAAACCAGATCTGGTTGTTGCTCCAATCAGAGTGAATGGATTTAGTGCTATTTGAACGGTGCGCGCATTTGGGCCAGTATCGATCATGATATCAATACTATAATCTTCCATGGCGGAATAGAGGTACTCTTCTATAACCGGACTCAAACGATGGATCTCATCAATAAAAAGGACATCTCCGTCACCAAGGTTTGTTAATAATCCTGCAAGATCCCCTGCTTTATCAAGAACAGGACCACTGGTCACTTTAAAACCAACGCCAAGCTCATTTGCAATAATATTGGCTAGGGTCGTTTTACCTAATCCCGGAGGTCCGTGAAGAAGAACATGATCCAGAGGTTCATTGCGAAGTTTAGCTGCCTGAATAAACACCTCCAGATTATCTACGACACTTGGTTGACCTACAAAATCATCCAGCGTTCTCGGTCGAAGAACCTTATCATATTCCTGATCGGAATGATTATTTGCTTCTTCTCTATAATCGAAAGTGTCTTCCACGCTTAGGTATTTATACAAAAATACAAAAGCCTTCCATCTTGCGATAGAAGGCCTTTGATTATTATCTGTTTTTTAATGCTCTTCTTCTCCTTCAGCCAATGGAACAGTCTGTGGAATGAAATCTTCCTCAGCACCAGGCTTAGAATAGTCATAAGGCCATCTGTGAACAGTTGGCAGCTCTCCTGGCCAGTTACCATGTATATGTTCAACCGGAGTTGTCCATTCCAATGTGTTTGAATTCCATGGATTCTGAGGTGCTTTTGGACCTCTGAAAATACTATAGAAGAAGTTAAACAAGAATAGAATCTGTCCAAGAGCCGCTATAATCGCGAACATAGTAACTATCTGATTTAAGTCCATCATCATTTCCAATGTATTTGAATCAAATTCATTGTAAACTGTGTAATCGTAATAACGTCTTGGCGCTCCTGCAATTCCTACAAAGTGCATTGGGAAAAATACCCCATAAGCACCAACTATAGTGATCCAGAAGTGGGCATAACCCAGCCTTGTGTTCATCATTTTACCGTACATCTTAGGGAACCAATGGTAAACTCCACCAAACATTCCGAATACTGCAGATAATCCCATTACGACATGGAAGTGAGCTACAACGAAGTAAGTATCGTGAGTTGTGATATCTAATGCTGCGTC
>JALRFI010000132.1 GCA_023253775.1 Crocinitomicaceae bacterium | reverse complement strand
AGTTTGGGATAGATACTTTTCAGGCAATTGTATTTAATTATTTCACGGCTTTTTTGTGCGGAATCCTGCTCTATGGAGATCAATGGACCCCTGCATCTTACGGGTCGGGATGCTGGATCGCTTATGCCGTGCTTTGTGCTTTCCTTTTTATCTCATTGTTCATTGTAATGGGCATTAGTTCCCAGATGAATGGTGTGGCGATGACGTCCACTGCTGTCAAAATGAGTATGGCCATGACCATGTTGATCATGATCCTTTGGTATAAAGAAAGCTTTGGATGGATGAAAATTTCCGGAATTCTAGCGGCATTTACAGGAGTTGTTCTGGTTACTTCTTCGAAAGAGGAAGTGAAGAACGAAAATTCGGCCAGATGGATGTTGATTCTTCTGTTTATTGGAAGCGGAATACTTGATTTTTTGTTGAACTATGTTCAGAAATTTGAATTGGGTCAGTTGACCACGTCTCTGTTTTCTGCATTCGGCTTCGGTATGGCCGGGATAATAGGAAGTCTCATTCTGATTACCCAGATCATTCGAAAGAAAGCATCATTTCATTGGAAGAATATGATCGCTGGGGTAGTGTTAGGGATTCCCAATTATTTTTCGATCTATTTGCTGATCCACTCCTACAGTATTCTTCCTTGGGAAGATTCTACAGTCGTAGCGATTAATAATGTAGGAATCGTTATTCTTTCAGCTATAGTTGGATTTCTTATCTTTAAAGAATCACTTACAATAGGAAAGTTATTTGGATTGATATTGTCTTTGACAGGGATCATATTCATGTACCTATCCTCTAGAAATTAATCGCTCGACAAAGGAAACGTATGAAAGTATATCCGCTTAACTCAGGAAATTTTAAATTGGATGGGGGAGCTATGTTTGGAGTTGTGCCGAAAACGATCTGGCAAAAGACAAATCCTGCAGACGAAAACAACATGTGCTCATGGGCAATGAGATTACTTTTGATTGAAGCTGGTGACCGTTTGTTGCTGATCGATACTGGAATCGGAGATAAACAGAGCGAAAAGTTCTTTTCTCATTATTACATGCACGGAAATGATTCTTTAAAAGGGAATCTGAGTAAGCTAGGGTTTTCGATGGATGATATTACGGATGTATTTTTAACTCACCTTCATTTCGATCATTGTGGAGGTTCGATCGAATGGAATACTCAAAAGGATGGATATCGTCCGGTATTTAAAAATGCGACATTCTGGAGCAATGAAAATCACTGGGAGTGGGCTACCAATCCAAATCCGAGAGAAAAAGCGTCATTTTTAACGGAAAATATCCTTCCGATCCAGGAAAGTGGTCAATTGAAATTTATTGATCGCGAAGGAGATTTTTCACGAGATGTTTTTAATAATCTGGATGTTTTATTTGTGGATGGACATACCGATAGTATGATGATTCCCCACATCAGATACAAAGGAAGAACCATCGTATTCATGGCTGACCTGTTGCCTAGCACAGGGCATATACCATTGCCTTATGTGATGGGTTATGACACAAGACCTTTGATCACTTTGGAGGAGAAGGCAAAGTTTTTAACTCGAGCCGTTGAAGAGGAATTTGTTTTGTTTCTGGAGCACGATAGCGTAAATGAATGTTGTACACTTCAAATGACAGAAAAAGGAGTTCGCTTAAAGGATACTTTTGCGTTCAATGAACTTTTTTAAATGGTTGATATAAACTCAAATTACCATCTATGGATAAGTATTTGATCGACATATTAAAAGAACAGAATACCATTATTATTCCCGGTTTGGGCGCGTTAACATTAACGAACAAGGAAACTGGAGAAGTAATGTTCATGCCTTTTTTGAAACATGATGATGGAACTCTTGTCAATTATATAGCGCAGCGCGAAGGGTGGGAAGAAAACGAGGCGAGAAACCTTATTGCTAAATATGTAAGAGAAATTGAAGCTAAATTAAATGTTGGTGATTCCTACGACATGTATCAATTTGGAACATTCAAAAAGGATGGGTCTGGGGATATTGTCTTTGAAAAGTGGATTGGTACTTCTAAAATGGTAAGAGATATTGATGCAGAGAAACCAGATAGCGAGCATTTTGTTCGAAATGATGTTTCAGAAAAAATAGAAGAACAGATCGAGGTTAAAATTGAGGACGAGAAAGCAGAAGAAGTTCAATCAGACACGGAGATCTTGGTACCGGATAGCCACCAAGAGGAAGCTGAATCAATCATTGAGGAGGAGCCTGAACAGAAAGAAGAGATACAAGAAGAAGTATCCGTATATACTGAAGAACAGCAATGGGAAGATGATCTGGATGTTCCGCCGATCAATGCAACAAAGCCAGAGGTTCCTAAAAAACCCATAATCGAAAAAACTCAAAAAGACAAAAAACGGAAGAGTCCTTTGTTTTATACCATGATTACCTTTTTTGTGATCGTTTTTGGAGGTCTAACTACAGTCGCAATTTTTTACAATGATGTTAAATCTCATTTGCCATTCCTGTCATATGATCCATCTGTTAAAACTGAGGCCAAAGTGGTGGAGCCTGAACCTGAAAATGATCCTGTTGAATCAGTTGAAACCGAAAATGAATTTAAAGAAGAGATATTGATTCAGGAAGAAGAGGAGGAAATAGTTGAGGAAGGGGTGAAAGAAGTTGTTTCAAAACCTAAGATAAAGAAGGTTTCTAAGCCGATGCCGAAGAAAACACAATCGGGAGAAAGTAGTTTGCCTTTTCATGTGATCGTCGGTTCGTTTGGAGAGGAAGCGAATGCCGATCGCTTCGCATCTAAACTGGCGAGCGAAGGCTTTTCAACGGAAGTGGTAAAAAATGTTGGTGGAATCTATTTGGTGAGTCTCGCATCTTTTTCAACAAGAAACGAAGCAATATCTGCGGCAGGCAGTAACAATGAGAAATATCCGAAAAGTTGGGTTTTTAAGAAGCCTTAGAGCTTCAAAACTAATTCAGCCAAACGATTCGAATAACCTGATTCGTTATCATACCATCCCACAACTTTAACCATGTTATTTATCACGCTAGTAAGCTCGGCATCGAATAGGCAAGAATTAGGATTTCCCAATACATCCACTGAAACGATTGGATCCTCAGTGTAGGCAAGAATTCCTTTTAAATACGTTTCTGAAGCCTCTTTCATGGCCATCTTGATCTGTTCTACAGTAGGCGGATTTTTAACCACCATAGTCAAATCTGTGAATGAACCATCTGGAACAGGTACACGAACCCCACATCCTCCAATTTTCTTTTCAAGATCAGGAAATATCTTCGTGATAGCTTTTGCCGCTCCTGTTGTTGTTGGAACGATTGATTGAGTTGCGGCACGTGCTCTCCTCAGATCTTTGTGAGGGGCGTCGTGAAGTCTTTGATCGGATGTAAAGCTATGGATGGTAGTGATATATGCACTTTCGATCTCACAGATCTTCTCCATAACCATCACCATAGGTGCAGCATTGTTTGTGGTGCAAGAAGCGTTTGAAATGATAACAGGATTTTTATCAAGAATTTGCTCATTTACACCCAAAACAACTGTTGGAATATCATCATCCTTAGCAGGTGCAGATATAATCACTTTTTTCGCGCCTCCAAGGATATGCTTCTCAGCTTGTTGTTTGGTCAGGAATAATCCAGTAGATTCTATCACAGTCTCTACCTTTTCTTCTCCCCATGGGATCAATTCTGGATTCCTGTTGCAAGTAAAACGTATTTTTTTCCCATTTTCAAATACCAAATAATCATCGTCAATCGAAAATTGTTTCGGGAATATTCCATGAATAGAATCATATTTTAAAAGGTGAGCCAATGTTTCAATGTCAGTTATGTCGTTGACTAAAGCAACCTCAATATTATCCGAAAGAATAGCGAGACGCGTAAAATACCTACCGATCCTTCCAAAACCATTTACTCCAACTTTTTTCATCTCTTTCATACAACAAAGTTAACTCATAGGTCATGATAAAATCACATTCAAAAAAAAGCGGTTCGAAAACCGCTTAATTTTAATAGATTACTTGCACAAATCCGTGTTTGGTGACTTCTTCACCACTAGCAAATTTGGCTTTGATGATGTAAAAGTATGTCCCTTCGTCCACTAAATCCCCTTTCATAGTTTTTCCGTCCCAATGTCCTGCCGGATCATTATATTCATAGATTGGATTTCCCCATCTGTTTATAATATTACACTGGAATTCAGCAATGCCTTGGTATTGCACAAAGAATGTGTTGTTTCCAGCTTGAGATGAAAGTACCATCACGTTTGGCGCCTCTATATCACAGATGAATGTAGAAACAGTCGCTGTATCACTCATAGAATAACACAAATTGGATGCAGTAACAATGTAGTTTTGAACAGGATCTATTGGCGAGATAGAAATACTTTGTCCAGTTGCACCATTACTCCAACTGATTGTACTCGTATTTTGCGTTCCGGCAGTTATCGTCAAAGGCGCTCCAATACAAACGGATGTATCAAGCACTGTTACTGAAACCGGCGGTGGAAAGAAAATATCCGAAGAAACGGCGGTATTACATTCGGTATCCGTGTAGGTTACTGTATACTGTCCTGTCGTTGATGCAGTGACCAATGGGTTGTCACTATTTGCATTTGAGAAAGAAATCTCTGCATCAGGAGAAGTCCAAACACCACCAGCGACTGAAGTCGTACCTGCAATTTGGAAAATTGTTCCACAAACAGTGGTATCATTAAATATTTCAGGTAACGGTTGAACTAGCAACGAAACAGTAGTATCATATGGACAGCCAAAATTGTCAATAACATTAAATGTATATGAATAATTGCCTGAAACGTTAGGTTGTACTACGATTGCTGTATCTGCTTGACCTGAAATGATCGTTGGATCATTGCTCCAGAAGTCATTTACAATAAAGTTTTGATAGCTTCCCATCCCCGGGAAATAGGACGCGTCAAAGTACAATCCCCATTCAAAAATATACCCGTCGTCAATTCCTAGGTTGTCTTGCACAAAGATGGTCCAAGTACCATTAACCGGACATCCGTTGAAATTAGCAAAAGTAGTCTCCGGAGCATAAACGTCAGAAGGATCGATTGAGTTTCCAGCTGATAATGGCGGTTGTGACGTTACAGGTACAGTGTTTCCTAAGTTGGACGTCATTGATCCGATGGTATTAAATACAGTACTGAAACAATATTCCCAACCAACACCTGGTCCACCACCTCCTGAATCATCGATAGGATGACCAAGATAAGTACCTCCTCCACTTGTTCCCCCAGGGATATTGCCTGGACTATACGAATTCACTAATGGCACAATCTGCCCAGATGGACATTGTAGCCAGATCTCTAAGTCACCTAAATAAGAGTGCTCCATGGTGATACAAACCTGATTTAGGTCTTGCGCATTGGTAATTGTAGCATCTGAAGGAAAGCCTCCAATAACAATTGGGGCCTGATATTGCTGGCCTGAACCATCAGGTAAGTATGTCAAACCGGCAAAATTACCTCCTAAATTGAATGTGCCCGGAGGAACTGCTACTCCTACGGTATCAGTAGCTGTTACACCACCAATTAATTCAGTTTGTTCTCCTAAACAAATTATCGGATCGATTGGCCCTGTACCAGCAAAAATTGGAAGCTGGGATACTCTGACCTTACATCTTACTCGTTCATTTTGTGGAAAGATATCTGTCATTTTCAGGTCTACAAGATACCCAGCTCTGGCTGGTGGGGTGAACCAGATCGTATCGTTGTTCGGGTAAGTGTTTCCATCTGTGATGTACCAATCAAAATCGATAGTTGAATTCACGTCTTGAGAATATCCGTACCCAGTTGTTTCGAGAGAATATGGGAAATTTGGTTTAGCGATGAACATGATGCTGTCCCCGAAACAAATGTCGACAAAACCTGTGTCTGCTGGGTTAATAACATCAGGACCAACACCATTTACGTATGCTTCAAGATGTGGTTCAAACGGTTGAAACTGGTTCCCACATTGAACATTTCCTAACCAACCTGTGCCTTCATTTGCACCATTGGTAATAAAGACTATTGTCAAACACCCGCTAGGATTATCCCATGTTGCCTGATGAGTAAAGCCCGTTGGGTCTGTAACTGAATTGTGAACCCCAAGAAGTGGAGCACTTGTGTTCGGTCCGTCATACACATAGACAAAGTCAGAACCATCAACATTCCAGGTATATCCAGCATTGATCGCCATAGTAATGGACATTTTTGTTCCTGTTGTAAGGTCTGGACAAAAAACGATTGTATCATTGAAGTTAGGAGTGTAGTTCCCACCACCCCCTTGATCCTGAAAGTTAGTTGAGCTTACTCCGAAAGTATTACAATCAGCAGGATTATTTTGAGGATAACCTGCATCACCCATGTTGATCATTTGAGCATTTGCACTTAGTCCAACAACCGTGAAAAATAAAGAAAGTAATTTTAGTGTTTTCATCTTTTCTGATTTTCCAGTTCGTTCTTCAATACCCATTCTGACTTGATCACAAGCATTTTATTCGTCCCTGAAATAAGAAAATATTGATTTTGCTTTTCAATTTTTTTCTTAAGATCAACAAATGAAGGAACTGACTCTGAGTTCCAGGTGATGGTTTCAAAACCATCTGTCGATTTAACTGATGTCGCATTTGTAATGTAGCAAGCGTGATCGATTGCGTAATTCAAAATACCAACCATTTCTGGTTGCTCAGAGATGGTAGTTGCGAGTTCATCTTCTGAGTAGGAAGAATAAACTCTTTCATTGATTTTCTGACTGAACACAATGGATGCCGATATCAGAAATAAGCAAGAAAGAAGTAGTTTTTTCATGGTTTTTTTGTGAATCTTAATACAAGACTTTTTTTGTTTATAAAAAGTTGCATTTGGGGATAAAACCTCAAATTCAGTGGGCCCTAAAATTAATAATTAAAGTTAGTTTTGCAAGAACAAAAATTCAATCCCCGCATGGAAAATCAACAGTTAGAAAAAATAGCGTCACAGGTAAGAAGAGATATCGTTAGAATGGTTGCTGGAGTGAATTCCGGACATCCAGGAGGTTCCTTGGGTTGTGCTGATTTTTTAACCGTTCTGTATTTTGACGTTATGAACCACAATTCGTCTGAATTTGCTATGAACGGGAAGGGGGAGGATGTATTTTATTTATCGAACGGACATATCTCTCCTGTTTGGTATAGTGTCTTGGCAAGATCAGGGTATTTTCCTGTAAATGAATTGGGTACATTTAGGAAGTTGTCAAGTAGATTACAAGGACATCCATCTACCGATAAGAAATTGCCTGGTATAAGAATGGCCTCCGGTTCACTGGGACAAGGTCTTTCAAATGCTATAGGTACGGCTCAATCTAAAAAGTTGAACGGCGATAAGTCAATTGTATACAGTCTCCACGGCGATGGAGAATTGCAAGAAGGACAGATTTGGGAGGCGGCGATGTACGGCGCAGCTCACAAAGTGGATAATGTTATTGCGACAATTGATTACAATGGAAGACAGATCGATGGAGATGTAGAGGATGTGATCTCCTTGGGAGATCTTTCACTTAAATGGCAAGCTTTTGGATGGGAAGTTTATCACATGGATGGGCATGACATGCAGAGTTTGAAAGAAACACTGGCTGCGGCGAAGGGAAATGTAGGGAATGATAAACCAAAAGTGATCATTATGAAAACGGAAATGGGACAAGGGGTTGATTTCATGATGGGGACTCATAAATGGCACGGAGTTGCTCCAAATCCGGACCAACTTGCGTCGGCGTTAGGTCAATTGGAAGAAACTTTAGGAGATTATTAATGAAGAAGATCCTGGTAATATGGTTGTTATTCATTTCTGGATTTACTTTCGGACAGGAACAACTCACCCGGATCCTTTTTATTCTTGATGCTTCTAATAGTATGAACGCACATTGGGAGGATCAAACCAGATTAGAAGCAGCTAAAGAATTACTCGCTCAAACCGTTGATAGCCTCAAGGATATTCCAAATCTTGAGATTGCATTAAGGGTATATGGTCATCAATCCCCAATAACTGCAACATATCAGGATTGTAATGACACGAAGTTGGAAATTCCTTTCGGACAAGGGAATCATGATAAAATTAAGTACCGCATAAAATCAATTCAGGCAAAAGGAACGACGCCAATTGCAAGATCTCTTGAAGCTGCTGCAGGTGACTTCCCTGATCAGAATTCGAAGAATATTATCATTCTCATCACTGATGGCATCGAAGCATGTGACAACGATCCTTGTGTGATCGCAAAAAAATTAAAGGACAAAGGAGTGAAGGTTACTCCGTTCGTTATTGGACTCGGAATGGACTTGTCTTATCTTGAGAAATTCAATTGTATTGGTCCGTATGCTGATGCTGAAACGAAGGATGCTTTTCGAAATGTGTTGAAAAATGTAATATCGAAAGCACTGGGAAATACGACGGTTCAGATCAACTTGAATGACATCAATCAAAATCCGAAAGAGACTGATGTGACCATGTTCTTGTACGAAGCAGGGACAAATAATTTGCTTTACACGTTTGTTCATACAATCAATCGTTACGGGAATCCGGATACCTTGATCATTGATCCGAATTACAAATATGATCTCGTAGTAAACACACTTCCGAAGGTTGAAAAAAAGAACATTACCATTCAGAAGAACACTCACAATATTATCCCTGTTGATTGTCCTCAAGGGTTTATTAAGGTAAGGTTTATCAATGCAACCAAGCCTTATCAGATCGATACGAGAGTAATGCAGGAATCAAATCCAGTGACCTTGAATGTGCAAAAGATGAATACCACCGATAAATATATCGTAGGTAAATATAACATTGAAGTGCTTACGTTGCCTAGAACATACATGACAGTGGATGTTACTCAAAGTAGTACGGTAACAGTGGACGTAATGGCGCCCGGTTTTTTAACTTATCGTGCTGGTAACTCTGTCAATGCCCAAGTATTTGTTATTCGCGATACTGGGAAGCCTGAATGGGTATGTAACATTGATGCAACCACGTTAACTGGCAGCTGGCAATTACAGCCCGGTAACTATAGGATCGTATATCGTCAGAAGAATTTGCGTTCTTCATCATATACAATAGAAAAGAATTTTAGAATTTATTCAAACAAAACAACTTCAGTTAATTTATAAGCTATGATCGAATTCGAGGTTTTAGGAAAAAAGGATACGCGTTCAGGATTTGGAGAGGGACTTTCAGAACTTGGTAAAAAGAATAACCAGGTAGTGGCATTGTGTGCCGATCTGACAGGATCTTTAAAAATGGATGCATTTCAAAAAGAAAATCCCGAAAGATTTTTTCAGGTTGGAATTGCTGAAGCGAATATGATTGGATTGGCTGCTGGAATGGCTGTGGGTGGGAAAATTCCCTACACAGGGACGTTTGCAAATTTCTCCACAGGAAGAGTTTATGATCAAATTAGACAATCTGTTGCCTATTCAAATAAGAACGTGAAAATTTGTGCTTCGCATGCCGGATTGACTCTTGGAGAGGATGGGGCGACGCATCAAATATTGGAAGATATTGGAATGATGAAGATGCTTCCAAATATGACTGTTATTGTTCCTGCTGACTTTAATCAGACAAAGCAAGCTACTATAGCTATTGCAGAGCATGTTGGTCCAGTGTATTTAAGATTCGGTAGACCTTCAGTTCCAATATTCGTGAAAGAGGATGCGAAATTTGTCATTGGTAAGGCTGATAAATTAATTGATGGTACTGATGTTACGATAGTAGCGTGCGGACATTTAGTTTGGAAAGCGATTGAGGCTGCAAAGGAGCTTGAAGCTGAGGGAATCAGTGCTGAAGTCATAAATATGCACACGATTAAACCTTTTGACGAAAAGGCAGTCTTAGATTCAGTTGCAAAAACAAGATGCGTCGTTACAGCAGAAGAGCACATGCTGAATGGAGGTTTAGGAGATTCTGTGGCTCAGTTGCTTTCAAGAAACAACCCGCTTCCACAAGAGTATATAGGAGTGAATGACAAATTTGGAGAAAGCGGTACTCCTGATGAATTGATGAAGAAGTACGGTCTTGAATCTGAGAATATTGTTGAAGCAGCTAAAAAAGTAATTCAACGTAAATCCTGATAGAAAATGAATAAACCTGAAGATGATCTTTTAATCAATAGAATTCTTCAGGGTGGTCCTGTTGCTGAAGAAGCTTTCAGTGATTTCAAGTCTTTCTGACGAAGAGATCATATCATTTTTAGAGGATCAATCTTCCGAAGAAGATGAAGAATTAGTTAATATTTTTTAAAACAGATGATTATAAAGAAGTTAGTTTTTTTATGGGTAATTCTATTTTCCTTGCCTGTGCTGGCGCAACCAAAAGGGGATGGCAAAGCAAAAAAAGAGAAGATTCAGCAAATGAAGATTACGTATATCACGAAAGAATTAGATCTGTCGACAGAAGAATCCGAGAAGTTTTGGCCGGTATACAATGAAATGGAGAAAAAGATCAAAGATAACCGCAAGGAAAAAAGAGAATTGGCGAAGGACTTGAACACTAATCTTGAAACGCTCTCTGAGGCCGAAGTGAAAACGAAAGTTGTGGCAATTCAACAAAAAGATGCCGACGAATTAAAGCTGAAAATAGAATATGGTGAAAAAATAGCTGGTGTCATCGGATACAAGAAATCGGTCAAACTTGTAAGTTTGGAGAGAAAATTTAAACAGGAGCTGCTGAAAGAAGTCAAGAAAAGACAGGAGCAAAATGGTGGGCCTGGAAGACCTGGACCTCCACCGCCAAAAGAGTAAATGACGGATAGAGAAAACGAATTTCTAGCGATACAGGGACAAACTAGTCCATATCCCTTCCTTCTGGATGTAGACAGAGCGGAAGGGATTTATATTTATGATAAGTCTGGAAAATCCTATATGGATATGATTTCAGGTGTATCTGTTTCAAATATTGGTCATCGACACCCTCTTGTCGTTGACGCCCTTAAAAAACAGATCGATAAGCATTTGCATGTTATGGTATACGGGGAGTTCATTCAGGATGCACAGTTGAGCCTTGCACAAAAGCTCGTCGCTTTTCTTCCTGTAAACTTGAATTCAGTGTACACTGTAAATTCCGGTACAGAGGCGAATGAAGCTGCGCTTAAACTCGCGAAAAGGGTGACTGGAAGAACTGAACTGATTTCTTTTAGAGGCTCATACCATGGTAGCACTCATGGGTCAATGAGCATTTCTGGAAATGAGGTAAAGAAGCAAGCTTTTCGGCCGTTATTGCCCGATGTGCATTTTTTGCAGTTCAACGATATTTCTGGACTAGAGAAAATTTCTGAGAAAACAGCAGGAGTGATCATTGAAACTGTGCAAGGCGATGCAGGAGTCAGGATTCCATCAAAGGAATTTATGCTCGCGCTTAGGGGAAAATGCAATGAAACTGGAGCGATGTTGATCTTTGACGAAATTCAATGTGGCATGGGACGGACAGGAAAAATGTTCGCTTTTGAACACTTCGGTGTTTTTCCGGATATTCTAACACTGGGGAAGGCTCTTGGAGGAGGGATGCCAATTGGTGCACTTGTTTCGAGTCAGGATCATATGAATAAGTTCACATTCGATCCAATGTTGGGGCACATTACAACATTTGGAGGTCATCCTGTTATTTGCGCAGGTGCTGCCGCTTGTCTTGAGGTCTTTAATGAAGAAATTGATTTTACAGAAGTGGAAAAAAAGGGAGCGCTTTTCGAACAATTATTGAGAGCGTCGGATGAAATAATTTCTGTGAGACGAATAGGTATGATGTTCGCTTTTGATATGGTTTCCGAAGAAAGGGTGAAAAAGGTGGTTCTAAAGTGTATGGAAAAAGGTTTGATCAGCTTTTGGTTTTTATCTCATCCATATAGTTTTAGGTTGTCTCCACCCTTGAACATTTCAGAGAATGAAATTAGGACTGCAGCAAAAATAATTTTGGAATCTATCGAAGAGACGAAAGATCAACTGTAGATCTTGGAATAAATCTTTTCTGAAGCACCTTGATTCTCATTCAAATAATTTTCAAGACCGGATAGAATTTCTTTTTGATTCTTTTTGATCTGATCCAGTGTTTCATTAAATTCCTGATGGCTCTTTATAGAGAAACCAATATTGCTTTCTATGAATGCTTTTGCTTCAGGAAAGCGATCGTATTTTGGGCCAAAAACAACTGGTAAACCAAAAACTGCAGGTTCCAAAATATTGTGGAGTTTACCTGTAGATCCTCCTCCAATGAAGGCAAAATGCCCATATTGATAGGCATTTGACAAATGTCCGATTGTGTCAAGAATTAATATTTTGTTTCCTATTGGGGAGTCTGAATATCGCTCAGAATCCGGGAATAAGGACTGAATTCTTTTTACGTTATTTGGAGAGATGTCATGAGGGGCTATAATGGTTTTTTGACCACTCTTATGCCATTGACTTCTGAGAAGGATTTCTTCTTCAAATTGCCATGAGCTGCCAAGGATTAAAATTTCATTGTCAGCACAAAATGCTTTCAGTCTAAGGTCTTCTGATGCATTTTTAAGGTTGGAAATTACCTTGTCTATTCTTGTGTCACCCACTCTTAGATGATTGTCTAAACCTATGGAATTAAGAAGGATAGATGTCTCTTTGTTTTGAACAAAGAAAAAGTCAATTTTGGAGAGGTCCTTTCGAAAGATCGATCCCCACCATTTAAAAAAGCGATGTTGAGGTCGTAAGAGGGTGCTTATTGAATATACTGGCACATTCGACTTTGACGATGTCTCAATTAAGTGATGCCAGAATTCATATTTTACCAGGAATAGAGCTTCAGGTTGAAGTTTTATAAACAGATCTTTCATATTGGAACTTCGATCCTCTGGCAAATAAAATGCGAAATCAATCGGAGCTTTTCTTTTTTGGTAATGCTCCATCCCGGATGGTGAGAAAAAGCTCACAGCGATCGAGACATCTTTCTGTTTTTCTTTGATCAGCTTGATCAGCGGTATGCCTTGATCGAATTCTCCTAATGATGCACAATGGAACCAGATCAGTCTTTTATTTTGATCGAGCTGAATGGCTTCTCGCCAGTTTTTACGACCAGCAACCCATTTCTTCGCTTTTTCATTACCCAATGAAGCAATTCGAATAATTAATCCGTAAAGGATGATGCCGAAATTGTAGATGAAGATCATTAGTTGTAATAAAATTCTTTCGGCTGTCTCTTGTAGAAAGGAATGAACCAACCCAATTTGAATCCATATTGAATATCCATACGAGTTTCAGTGGAGACGGGGATATCGGGTTGATCGAAGAACACGGTTCTTCTGTTTTGAGTTAATCCTTGGGAAGCGTAGAAGCCGCCGAAAAAGTTAAAATACCCTCCGTTTGCCATGAAGGAATATCCAATGAATTCATGAAAGTTGACTCCAGTAGTTAAGCGATCATAACCTTTACGATAGTCAAGCTCCAATTGGGGGATGACCTGATCTTGAGTCTCTACTCTTAGTCTGTGATTGAGATAACCTACACCACCGTGAATAAAGATCCCAGAATTCTTGTTAGGGGCAAGTACAGGAAATACTTTACCAGCTGCAAGATTCAGGTTAATGCCCCTTGGATAAACAACCACTAGTGCAATATCTCCATTGACATCTGTAATATTTCCCTGAGAATCAATGAGGTGATCAAATAATCCTGTCATTCTTACATCGTTACCAAAAATGAAGGAGGATTCAAGCCCATAAAACCAATTCGATTTTGTTTTATATCCTGCTATCACACCCACATGACTCAGAAAGCCATATCGATCTGCGAGATCGCCTGCGGTCCAGTTGCCTCCGTAATGAACTCCGATCAACGGAGTCCCAATTGCCGAATCAGCAACATTTCGTTGGGCAGTTATAAA
>JALRFI010000108.1 GCA_023253775.1 Crocinitomicaceae bacterium | reverse complement strand
TTTGTTTTTTGACGAGCCTTTTACAGAACACGCAAAAGAAATTTACGAGCAACCTAAATGGCCAAGTGCACCACTGTTTTATTGTTGTGTACCATCCAAAACAGATAAGACGGTTGCGCCTGAAGGCAAAGAAAATATGTTTCTTTTGATCCCAATTGCACCGGATCTGGAAGACAACGAGGAAACACGTGAAAAATACTATTACATGTTGATGGATCGCCTTGAAAAACATACAGGTGAAAGTATCCGAGATCATGTGATCTACAAGAGGAGCTATTGTGTTTCAGACTTTAAATCCGATTACAATGCGTTTAGGGGTAATGCCTATGGTCTTGCAAATACCTTGAAACAAACGGCAATATTGAAGCCATCACTCAAACATAAAAAGATTAAAAACCTATATTACACAGGGCAGCTTACCGTTCCTGGACCAGGAGTTCCTCCATCCATTATTTCCGGTGAGGTGGTAGCTCAAGTGATAAACCAAGAAAACCCAATAAACTGATTACAATGAAAGAATTATTTGATAGCGTTTCTTTTGAGGTTAGTGAATTGACTACTAAACGATACAGTACATCATTTTCTTTGGGAATTTCATTCCTTTCAAAGGAAATTCAAAGGCCAATCTATTCCCTATACGGATTTGTAAGATTAGCAGATGAGATCGTAGACTCATTTCATGACTATCCGAAAGAAAAGATGCTAACTGAATTCAGAGCTCAAACCTTTCAAGCAATAGAGGAAGGAATATCGATCAATCCTGTTCTCAATAGTTTTCAATGGGCAGTGAATAAATATAGAATTCCGCACGACTTGATCACGACATTTCTTGACAGTATGGAAATGGACTTGAGAAAGTCGGATTATGACGAAATTGGATACAAAAATTACATCTTGGGATCTGCTGAGGTCGTAGGACTAATGTGCCTGAAGATTTTCGTTCATGGTGACGAAGCAGAATATGAAAGGCTTAAACCTGCTGCAATGAAATTAGGATCGGCTTTTCAGAAGATCAATTTCCTTAGAGATCTTAAAGCAGATTACCATGAACTGGGAAGAACGTATTTCCCAGGAATTGACATGAAAGAATTCGATTCCACTATTAAAAAAGAGATCGAAAAAGACATTGAAGAAGATTTCCGCCAAGGGTATGAAGGAATCAAACAATTGCCTAAGAATTCGAGATTTGGGGTATACATGGCCTATATCTACTATTACAAACTATTTGCTAAGATCAAAGGTTTAGAAGCCCAGCGAATCCTGAATGAAAGAATTCGTATCCCAAATGGCAAGAAATATCGACTCTTTGTTTCTTCGTACCTTAGACATAATTTGAATTTGATCTAATGGAAGACAAAGTCATCCTTGTTAATGAAAATGATCAGGAAATCGGATCTGAAGAAAAGCTCCAAGCCCACATCGATGGTTTGTTGCACAGAGCTTTGTCGGTCTTAATATTTAATTCTTCCGGAGAACTACTATTGCAAAGAAGGGCTCTGGATAAATACCATTCTCCCGGATTATGGACCAACACATGTTGTAGTCATCCAAGACCAGGAGAAGATACAGCAACTGCTGCACATCGACGATTAAAAGAAGAAATGGGGATAAAAACAATGTTAACTTTCTGTTTCTCCTTTATATACAAGGCAGAATTGGACAATTCACTCTTTGAAAATGAACTTGATCACGTCTTTGTAGGACAATCGGATTCTTTGCCAGAATTGAATCGAGACGAAGCAATGGAATATAAATACATCAACCCAGATTTTCTGATTCATGATATGAAGGAAAACCCTACGAATTATACGGTATGGTTTAGATTAATCATGCTGAATCATTACAATGAAATAGCTAAAAATTGGACCTATGAAAGTGTGTAGGCGTACTACCTTCAATGCTGCTCACCGACTTTTCAATCCTGAATGGTCAGACGATAAGAACCTTGAGGTTTTTGGTAAATGCAGTAATCCAAATTATCACGGCCAGCAATCATCTCTGCTTGCACTTGTGGACGCTGGAATACGATGCAGCTACCCGGCTTGTGAGCTGATTTTTCAATCGCTTCATCTAGCATCGGCTTATATGGCAATACTTTGGCGATTTCGATACCGCATGATGCAGTAACAACCACTTTAGGTTCTGCGTCATCAATACGCACAGCAAGTTCGTGTGGTGCAAATCCACCAAATACGACTGAGTGAATTGCGCCTAAACGCGCAACAGCCAGCATGGCGATAACCGCTTCTGGGATCATCGGCATGTAAATAACAACACGATCACCTTTTTCAACGCCTTGTGCTTTTAGCACGCCTGCAAATTTGGCGACTTCATCACGCAGCTCTAAGTAGGTGTAACGTTTTTTGGTATTAGTTACAGGAGAGTCGAATAGGATGGCATCCTGATCAGCCCGACCATTCTCGACATGGTAATCGAGTGCGAGATAAGCCGTGTTTAGCTCACCATCAGCAAACCAGCGATAAATTCCGTTGTCATCTTTGCTTAAGAC
>JALRFI010000067.1 GCA_023253775.1 Crocinitomicaceae bacterium | reverse complement strand
AACTAGCAAATTGCTTTCGATTCAGCGTGTTTTGAACAAATTCCCAGGATACTGTTCCTCCATTGAAAATAGTGAAATCAGCAGTGTCTTTATTGGTAAAATTGTCCGTTTGATAATAGTCATCTTCAAGATTAACGAGCCTCAAATCAAACGTACTTTTGATCGTGTTTCCAATCGGGTGCTTGAGTTTCATACCATAATACATTTCGTTTTGTATCAGGAAAGAAGGCTTCACATCTTCAAAAAAGGTTGCGAAACTTCTAAAATAATCCCATCTGTTCATAACGAAATAAATGGATCCTGAGATGGGGTAAATAGAAGGTAGCTCGAGAGAATACTCGGCTTTTGCAGATCCATAGAATTTACCAAAATAAGATTCAGCATGTACAGATGACGCGAGCTTACCAATGCTACGATAGGTAAGGCCTATATACCCTGTATTTACTGCTCTGGATGAAAAATGACCGCCTACCTCCAGATTGAAATCCTTGGCTTTTCTGATCTCAAGATTCAGATCATAGGTGCTGTCTTGTTTCAGTTTCAGTGTTGGATAAATAAAGTCGATCTGAGGAGTAGCGTATAATCTGTAATATCGACGCTCAACTGTTTCCTTGTCTACAATCTCATTTTTTCTCGAACGAAGCATTGATTTTCGAGCATATTTGATGTCTTTCCTTCTGTAATAGTTGTTCGTGATCGAACTGACGTTCAAGGGTTGTATTTTTGATCTGAACGCAAGTCTCCTGGCTGTGATCTCCTCTTTTGTTAATCTTTGTTCTACATGCAATTCTATAGAATCTAGATATATGATTGCGGAGTTGTATCCATCCTCTATTGCTTTTTGTACTTCATTAAATCCAAATGTTGAAACTTGAGTTTTTGGCTCAATGATCACGCCCGCATCACAGGGTAGAGTGTACGTTTGGTAAAACACAAGCATATTCGTTACCTGTGAAATAAGGCTTCCTTCATCTGGTGGAGATGCATTGTAGGATACATTACTTCCAATGATAAAATCCGGGTTGAAATCGCTGTACATGACATCTGCAGGGAAGTTGTCATAGAGTCCACCGTCAAAAAACAACACGTCATCTATCCTGATTGGATTCAGATAAAAAGGAAATGTCATTGATGCTCTGACCGCTTTGTTCAGATCACCGGAATCAAATACGACACTGCGCTTGTCTGCAATATCCGAAGCAACACAGCGGAAAGGAACGAATAAACTATCGAAGTCATTTCCGGCACATGCACCTGCCATGCCCAGGTGTTTCAACATTTCAAAATCCAAAAATGAACTCGAAATAAAATTAGTGGGTAAGGATTTTCGGAGAACACTATCCTTTGAAAAGCTGAAATCGATCAGGGAGGCATTAGCGTCTTGTTCTCGGTAAACAAAACGTTTCGAAGGGTCCACCTTCCCTTTAGTCATGAGCTGGAATGATTCATCAAGAACATATGCTTCGATCTCCTGAGGACTTAGACCGATTGCATACAATGATCCGACTAGTGCTCCAGCCGAAGTACCAGTAATATAATCAATAGGAATGCCTCGTTCTTCGAGAGCCTTTAGAACTCCAATATGCGCAAAACCCGCAGCACCACCCCCTGATAGCACCACCCCTACTTTTTGCTGCCCATAAGAGGCGGTCTGCAAAAGCAAGAATAGTAAAAGTAAATAGGTTCGGTTTGGTTTCAAATGCTTTCTTTTGTACAAAAATAAGTTTTCATAGCGAATATGGCTAATGCATTGAACACCTCAGGAATCCTTACAATTACATTGAAAACATTTTTCGGATTGGAAAATGCGTTGAAGGAGGAATTGATTGAACTAGGATACAGTGATGTTATGGTCTTAAACAGAGCCGTTCAGATCAAAGGCACTTGGGAGGACGTTTATCGACTAAACTTGTATTCTAGTTGTGCAATATCTGTTTTAGTTACATTGGCGAATTTCCGAATTCGGGATGATAAGGATCTTTATGACAAGTGCATGAAGATCGATTGGACTTCCATCTTTGATATTAAGAATAGCTTTGCGGTGAAAGGAGCAGTCTTTTCTACCTTATTCAAGAATACCCATTTCCCGTATCTTTTGGTGAAGGACGCTATCGTCGATACCTTTAGAAATAAAGTAGGTGACAGACCTGACATCAACATAAAGAGTCCTCAAGTAGTTTTTGACCTATATGTGAAAGAGAACGAAGTGACTATTGGGGTTAATACGAGTGGAGCGCCATTATTTCAAAGAGGATATCGCCAAAGTGCAGGAGAAGCTCCTTTAAATGAGGTGGTTGCGGCTGGAATGCTTCGCTTATCTGGCTGGGACCGAAAAAGTTATTTCATGGATCCTTTTTGCGGTTCAGGAACAATTTTGATTGAAGCTGGATTTCTAGCAACTGGATTACCATCACAAATGGAAAGACAGCATTTTGCTTTTAAGAATCTGAAGAATTTCGATCGCGATGCATGGGAAAAAATTCAAGAAGGGATCAATCGAAAATTAACAGAACTACCATGTAAAATAAAGGGAGGCGACATTAGCGATGAAATGGTTTTAAAAGCAAGAAGAAACCTCAGAGGACTGCCTTTTGGCCGATTCATTGAAATTTCGCCAACTTCATTTCTTGAATTCAAAAAAGCAGAATCTACAGGTACAATGATTTCGAATCCGCCGTATGGGGTTCGAATAGGGGATGAAATTGAAGAATTATATGGAGAGTTGGGTACATGGATGAAACATGACATGCCTGGATTCAATTGCTGGGTGCTATCTGCAAGTAATGAAGGTTTCATAGCCATTGGATTAAAACCGGACAAAAAATTGAAATTGTTCAATGGAGATCTTGAATGCGAATTCAGAAAATATGTGATCTATGAGGGCAGCAAGAAAACAGCTGATAATTCAGAAATAAATTAAGAAAATAGCAACAAAAGAAAAGGCGCCTCACGGGCGCCTTTTCTTATTATCTTTTATCTAAGCTAACGTAGTCTCTTGGAGTAGCTCCGTTGTAGATCTGTCTTGGACGACCGATTGGTTCTTTGTTCGCTCTCATTTCTTTCCACTGAGCGATCCATCCCGGTAGACGTCCAATTGCAAACATTACAGTGAACATATCTACTGGAATACCTAATGCACGGTAAATGATTCCAGAGTAGAAGTCAACATTCGGATATAGATTTCGTGCTTTGAAGTACTCGTCCTCCAACGCTACCTTCTCCAATTTCTTAGCGATCTCAAGAACTGGATCATCAACTCCTAATGTACCGAGCACATCGTCAGCAGCTTTCTTAATTATTCTCGCTCTCGGGTCAAAATTCTTGTATACTCTATGTCCGAATCCCATCAATCTGAAGGGATCATCTTTATCTTTTGCTTTAAGAACATACTTATCAACGTCACCTCCGTCATTTTTGATCAGCTCCAACATTTCCAGCACTGCCTGGTTGGCTCCGCCATGAAGCGGCCCCCACAGTGCAGAAACACCTGAAGAGATCGAAGCAAATAATCCTGCATGAGAAGAACCTACCATCCTCACTGTTGACGTAGAACAGTTCTGCTCATGGTCAGCGTGAAGAATGAATAACTTATCCAATGCTGATACGATTTTCTGATCAATATTGTAAGGTCCGGTAGGAAGCTCGAACATCAAACGAAGGAAATTATCAACGTATCCTTTTGTGTTATCATAATAATTCAAAGGATAACCCATACTCTTTCTGTATGTCCATGTTGCAATAACAAGGAATTTACCCATTGTCTTGCAAATTGCATCATACATTTCTTTTTCGTTGTTCACGTTTACCGCCTTTGGGTTAAAAGCCGTCAATGCACTTGTAAGTGAAGAAAGAACACCCATTGGATGAGCCGTTTTCGGAAATCCATCAAGAATATTTTTCATTTCTTCATTCACAAGTGTGTATTTGCGAATGTCGTTTTCGAATTTGGTTAATTGAGCCTTAGTAGGTAATTCTCCGAAGATCAACAAATAGGAAACTTCAAGGAACGTTGATTGCTCTGCTACTTTAAAAGAAACACCGCGTTCGATATAACTTAAGTTCACACCTGAGGTAGAGGTCAAAGCCTCAAATAACTGTACTCTAGATATTCCAGAGTCAACAATCGCTTCAACGGCGCTGTTGAAATAGATATAATTTACACCAGTGTGTAAAAATGCAGCACCTAGAC
>JALRFI010000239.1 GCA_023253775.1 Crocinitomicaceae bacterium | reverse complement strand
AAGGCATTTCAAGCGAAACTATATCAGGTATGGTCGAATATAATAAAGAACGGAATAGATGCAATGGATCATAAAGGCATCATTCAGATTAGATTAACCAAAGAAGATGGTTTTGCCAAAATTAGTATTTCAAATAATGGGCCTAAAATTCCTGATGATGTATTACCAAATATTTTTAATCGATTTGTCTCAACAAAGAAAGAAAAATCAGGCGCCGGAATTGGCCTCAATATTGTTAAGGAAATATTAGATGAACATTATGCTACAGTTGAGGTAATTTCTACAGATGAATTAACTACTTTTACATTTAAATTTCCATTTATATAATTATGAAATACGCTATTGTCTGCGTTGATGATGATCGTACAATTGTTGATGTACTTTCATACCAATTAAAAAAGTATTTTTCACCCTCTACCACTTTGATAGAGACGTTGACTAATCCAATGGAAGTTGAAGGATGCATTGAGGAATTAATGAGTTATGGTGTCGACATTTTATTCTTGATTGTTGATTATCAAATGCCTGAAATGAGCGGGGCAACCCTTATAAAAAAAGTTAAATTAAAGCATCCTGAATTGGTTTGTTTTATGCTTTCTGGTCAATCAAATAGTATTGTAGTCAGTGAGTTAATTGAAACAGGTTTGCTCACAGAGTTCATTGAAAAACCATGGGTAGAAAAAAGATTGGTAGAAAAAATAGAGCCATTCATAACGAAAATTAGGAAGGAAGAGAACGACTAATTGATTTTTAGAACAAAGTGAATTAAATGCTAAAGCATTTACCTAATAAAAGTAAAAAAGCCTGATAAACAGGCTTTTTTTATTCTTCAAGGATAGTGTCAGCTCAATATGTAGCTTTCAACACTAGGGCATGAACAAACCAAGTTACGATCTCCATATGCATTGTCCACTCTTCGAACAGGTACCCAATATTTGAAATCTTTCAAATAGGAAACAGGGTAAGCAGCTTCCTGAGGTGAATACGGATAGTTCCAGTTTTTATTGATGATACAATCCGCAGTATGTGGAGCATTTTTCAACAAGTTATTCTCTTTGTCTGCATGTCCATTTTCGATCTCTCTGATCTCAGCTCTGATCTTGATCATCGCTTCAATGAATCTGTCCAGCTCTTCCTTATCTTCTGACTCGGTTGGTTCAACCATCAAAGTACCTGCAACAGGGAAAGAAACAGTAGGAGCGTGGAATCCGAAATCGATCAAACGCTTCGCGATGTCTGCAACTTCAACGTCAGCTGTTTTCTTGAATTCACGGCAGTCAAGTATCATTTCGTGAGCAACTGTTCCATTCTTACCTGCATACAATACATCATAATGACCTTTCAAAGAAGCCGCAATATAATTCGCATTCAGTATTGCCATCTCAGTTGCATGACGCAATCCTTTTGCTCCTAGCATCTTGATGTATCCATAGGAAATCAAAAGAATTAAAGCAGAACCATATGGCGCGGCAGAAACCGCATGGATTGCCTGATCTCCACCTGTTTTCAATAATGGATTTCCAGGTAGGAAAGGAGCAAGGTGAGCACCAACTCCAATTGGTCCCATTCCAGGTCCACCACCACCGTGAGGGATCGCAAATGTTTTGTGAAGGTTCAGGTGACAAACATCTGCTCCAATGTTACCAGGATTAGTTAATCCTACCTGAGCATTCATATTAGCACCATCCATGTATACCTGTCCCCCATTTTCATGGATGATCGAAGTAATCTCACGAATACCTTCTTCGTAAACACCGTGAGTAGATGGATATGTCACCATCAATCCAGCAAGTGTATCTTTTAGCTCATTGGCTACTTCTCTTAATTCATCAATGTTAATGTTTCCATTTTCGTCACAACCTGTAACAACCACTTCCATTCCCGCCATCACAGCAGAAGCTGGGTTCGTACCGTGCGCTGAAGAAGGAATGATCATCTTAGTTCGCTGAAAATCTCCTCTCGATTCATGATACGCTTTGATTACCATCAACCCCGCGTACTCTCCTTGTGCACCTGAGTTAGGTTGTAACGACATTGCAGCAAAGCCGGTACATTCGCAAAGGTCTTTCTCCAATTGACGGAACATTTTGTGATATCCTTCTGCCTGATTGATTGGTGCGAACGGGTGCATATTGGCGAACAGAGGATTCGTGATTGGAATCAACTCACTTGCCGCATTTAATTTCATGGTACATGACCCAAGTGGGATCATACTGTGGACTAACGAAAGATCTTTATTCTCCAAACGCTTGAGATAACGCATCATTTTTGATTCAGAATGATACCTGTTAAAAGTTGCGTGCGTAAATACAACATCCGTTCTTAAGTAACCTCCAACTAAATTTGCGTGCAATTCAGGCGTAACTTCAGTAGTTTCTTTTCCTTCGGTCTTAGCAAAAATGGAAAGTATGTTCTCTACATCAGCTGTCGTATGTGGCTCACCAAAGCTGATCGTCAGTTCATTATCATTGATGTAATGAAAGTTCATCTCCATTTCCTCAGCATAAGACTGAATTGCAGAACACTGAACCCCCTTCACCCATACAGTATCAAAGTAATTATCTGAAGCTACCTGAATATCAAGTGCTCTTAATCCATCTGCCAATTTTGAAGCAAGTGAATGACAATGCAAAGCGATATCTCTCATTCCTGATGGGCCATGATATACTGCGTACATACTTGCCATAACGGCTAACAAAGCCTGAGCAGTGCAGATATTCGATGTTGCTTTGTCTCTTTTAATGTGCTGCTCTCTGGTTTGAAGAGCCATTCTCAAAGCAAGATTGTCATCAGCATCTTTGGACACTCCGATGATCCTTCCTGGCATATTTCTTTTGTAATCGTCTTTAGCCGCGAAGTAGGCAGCATGAGGCCCACCGTATCCCATTGGTACACCGAAGCGCTGAGAAGATCCGAAAACAACATCGGCTCCCATAGATCCCGGTGATTTAAGGATCACAAGTGAAAGGATATCAGCTGCAACGGCAACCTGAACTCCTGATTCTTTCAATCTTAATATAAAAGGCTTCAGATCAGTTACCACTCCTCTGGCATCAGGATACTGAATCAAAGCTCCAAAAAACTCATTTCCTGGCTGGAAAGATTGAGCGTCTCCGATCACAAGATCAATTCCGAGATTCTTTGCTCTACCTACAACAACATCTATGGTTTGAGGAAAACATGAATCCGCAATAAAGAATTTGTTTTTCCCTTCCTTCACATCATTTCTTGAACGTGAATTCCAGAACATGATCATAGCTTCGGCAGCCGAAGTTCCTTCATCAAGAAGAGACGCATTGGCAATCTCAAGACCTGTCAGCTCAAGAACCATAGTCTGGAAGTTCAACAATGCTTCCAATCTTCCTTGAGAGATTTCAGCTTGATAAGGAGTATAGGCGGTATACCATCCCGGATTTTCCAGAACATTGCGCAGGATCACAGAAGGTACGATTGTTTCGTTATACCCCATTCCGATGAATGAACGAAAGACCTTATTTTTTTTACCGAGCTCCTGAATATGATTTAAGTACTCTTGTTCTGATAAGGCATTATCGATAACAAGTTCTCTATTCAATCGAATATGTGCTGGGATCGTTTTGTCGATGAGCTCATCAATAGAAGAAACTCCCGATTTTGCTAACATTGCGGCTTTTTCAGCCGGATTTGGTCCAATGTGACGTTGAGAAAATACACTCATTATTAATTCTGTTCAAATTAGGCTACAAATATACATTAGCCTTTGCTATTCCTTTCTAAAACCAATCAAATTAAAATATGTTTAATTGTTGAATTTTCAACAACGAAAAGACTTATGAACAGCTTTCGGATTAGTAGGGTCTTTTTGACTGTTTTCTGCGTGCTGATCTTCTGTAGTTGGTCTTGTATCCACCTTTCTTATTAACGTAAAGACGACCGTCTATTCCAACATTGGAATTGTAATAAGGTAATCCCAAGCCTAAGTATATTTCATGTGACCAGCCCTTTGACCTGGCAAGAGGACCAAGATCATAGTTTGCCATATATCCAATACGGATCTTTTGTCCAAATGTGTAATCAATTCCGGCAATGAGTGAATTTTCAGACCGATAACCCAAGGAAAAACCTAAGTCAGACCAAATTCCTCTCAGGATCGCATCTCCCTGGATCGGTGCATTCCAGGTATATTTCAGTTGTAACGAAGGATGAAAAACAAATCGCTCACTCACTGAAAAATGATAACCTGCCAGAGCGTGGTAATGGAATCGAATGAGCTTCATTCCTTTATCTTGTCCGAAGAGTGTATTCTGAAACATCTGAGGAACTGAAATTCCAGCATAGAATTTTTTGGCTTTATAATACAATCCAACGGAAGAATTGAATGCCCAAGTTGAATACCCAGTCGAAAATGCGGCATCATTTGCCTGAATAGTAGTTGCCTCGTTCAGATTCCAGGAAATATTGTCAACTCCAACACCTAAACCAAAGCTAAGATATTGTTTGTCATCGAATAACAATCGATACGCATACATGGCCGAGATCGAATTCGTTTGATTTAATCCTATCCGATCGTTTAAGAAGTTGATACCAACAGCCATGAGCTCATTGATCTCATAACCTCCGTTGAATCCAATCGTCGTTGGTGCCCCGTCAAGTCCAACCCATTGGGTACGATAAACCAGGTCCGAACTTACTTGAGCATCAGTCGCTATAGCTGAAGGATTATAGATGGATTTCGTGAAATTGAAATTCGAGAATCGGATCGTATTTTGTCCAAGAATTAACGGAGACAATAGCGAAATTAAAGAAGTGATAATGAGCGCTCTCATGTTATCGCTTTAAAGTTGTAAAACCATTGTACACTAAGTCCTTCAATGTAATCTGATAATAATATGTGCCTTCAGGTAATGGACCTTGGGTTAGACAGAATTGTTCTTTACATGTGCCGTCCCAGTTATTCTGATAGTTGTCACTTTCAAAAACTTTATCTCCCCATCGATTCCAGATAATGATGTCTCCTGAATAAAACTCAAGTTCAGGGATAACAAATCGATCATTCGTCTGATCTCCATTCGGCGAAAAACCTGTTGGAATAGTGAGATCGATGACAAATACCCAGATTGAATCGATCCGTTGACATCCTTGTGACAGCATTGAAACTACGGTATAAGTAGTAGATTGATTCCCTGAAAAACTGGTGTTCTGTAAATTGATGGCGGATAAGTTGTCGTAAGGGAACCACGAATATTCATCGTAGCCTTCTGGTCCCGAGATCGCTATTGAAACACTGGGTTGTACAAAAAATGTATCCTGAATTGAAGCGGAAGGAATCTGTTCCACATAGATCAATTGATCGAGTGTTTCAGTACAGGATCCGTTTGTTATCGTTACTGAATAAGTCGTATTTTGGGTTGGTCCCACCACAATACTATTTCCTGTTTCACCATTAGACCAAGAGTAAGTTCCTCCTCCGCTTGCAGCTAGTAATGCTGCACCACCAAGACAAACCGTTGTGGTGTTGGTTGTTAAAGAAAAATTGGGTTCATCGATCAGAATTGCAGCATTTCCTAGACATCCATTTGCGTCGACTACCTCCACAGTATATACACCTCCTTGATTCACAGTGATCAATGCTTGAGTACTTCCCGTAGACCAGAAGTAGCTATTATAGCCCTGGATGGTTGAAATTGCAGTCGACAGTCCGTTACAGATCACATTTCCTTCAGAGGAGATCAACGTCGGAGTCGGATTCAGAGCAATCGTAACAGAGATACTTGCTGAAGAAATACAACCCAAAGCATCCTCTGCATCCACGGTATACGTTCCCGATTGAGTCGGAGTTAATGAAGCAGAAGTTCCTGTAGATGGCCCTGACCAACTGTAGCTGACATATCCTGCCGATGCATTGATCGTTGTTCCTGAACCTTGACAAATGTTGATACTCGTTCCTTCATTGATCACAACATCAACATTACAAGCTAATATCGAACCTGATAGAAGAAGAAATGATATCAGTTGAAGGAGTGTCTTCACTAGTCTACATAACTAAGTTTAAGCATGTTCGAATTTCCAAGATCTTCTAAAGGAATTGAGGCAATATTGATCACTAGATCACCAGATTTTAATAACCCATCCTTCTTGAGAAGGTATTTAATGTCAGCAATGGTGTGATCAGTACTCACTCTTTTGTCGTAATAGAATGCTCGTACTCCCCAAACAAGATTTAATTGGGTTAAGATTTGACGGTTACTTGTAAACACTAAGATCGGGGCTTTCGGACGTTGGGATGCTATCTTATAGGCAGTATATCCCGAAAAAGTCATGGTGATGATCGCATCAGATTGAACCCTTTGAGATAAACGACATGCATTGAAACAGATGGAATCGGTGATGAATCGGTTTTGATTTTTTTCGGGGACCTCTTCTTTGTTGTAGATTCCTTCAAATTTCTCCATTTCACTGACGATATTGCTGATGGTTTTAATGACCTGAACCGGGAATTTACCAACAGAAGTTTCTCCCGAAAGCATTACTGCATCAGCACCATCCAACACCGCATTTGCAACGTCATTCACTTCGGCTCTCGTTGGAGTGATATTTGTGATCATGCTTTCCATCATCTGTGTGGCCACAATGATCGGTTTGGCATTTAGAATACACTTATTGATCAACATTTTCTGGATTAGAGGTACGCTCTGGTATGGAACTTCAACACCAAGATCCCCTCTTGCTACCATTAATCCATCACTCTCATGTATGATCTCGTCGATCTCTTCAATTGCTTCGGGTTTCTCGATCTTCGCTATAACCTTGGCCTTGCATTTTTTGGAAGCAATGATATGACGCAGTTCAATGATGTCTCTTGCTGAACGAACGA
>JALRFI010000165.1 GCA_023253775.1 Crocinitomicaceae bacterium | reverse complement strand
CTTATACAGTAGTTGTAACTGATGACAATGGATGTGCAGATAGTGTGATTGTCAATCTTCAGAATACTTCAGGTAATTTGCAAATTACTGATGAAGTGCTTTCCAATGAAACTTGTTCAGACAACAATGGTAACATTGATTTATCTGTTACGGGGACAGGAAATGTAATTGCTTCTTGGAGTAATGGAGCAACTACTTTGGATCTTTCTGATATCCAAGCTGGAATATATACTATCGATTTAATAGATCAATTAGGATGTTCACTTTCCGAAACGTACACCATTGTTAATGAAAGTAATGGTTTAGCACTTTCTTCATTTAATTTAACAGAAGAGATTTGTGGTGATGGAACAGGTTCAATAGATATAACAATGACAGGTGGAATCGGACCCTTATCTTATGAATGGGACAATGGATTTACAGCAGAAGATATTAGTGGTTTATCTGCAGGGGAATACACTGTTACTGTCTTTGATGGAACACAATGTAACTATGACACAACTTTTGTTGTTGTAAATAATACGGGAGGTTTTATTGTTACTGCAACCGTTACTGATTCCGAATGTGACCAATCAAACGGTTCTATAGATCTAACAATAACTGGTGCTACCGGTAACATATTTACAGTTTGGAGCAATGGTTCTACATTGGAAGATTTAACCAACCTTTCAAGTGGCGTTTATCAATGTGCCATAACTGATGATTCAGGCTGTATAGTTTTACAATCTTATACAATAGAAAATAACGATGGTGGGCTAATTGTTGAAGCCATAACAAATCCTGATTTTTGCGAAGATGCACAAGGATCCATTGATCTTACCATGATTGGTGGCAATGGCCCTTTCGCTTACGCTTGGAGTAATGGACAAACTACTGAGGATTTGACAAATTTAAATTCAGGGTTTTATTCAGTTTTGATAACAGATGTGAATGGATGTGAATCTCAGGAAAACTATTTTGTTGAATCTGATGGATTTTTTAATTATTCTGCCGCTATTGTTGCAGATACTTGTTCATCCAATGTTGGTTCAATTGAATTAATAATCCTTGCTGGGCCTCAAAACTTTAATTGGAACAATGGAGAAACTACACCTACTATTTCTGACCTAACTTCCGGATGGTATGTGGTGGAGCTATCAAGTAATTTTGGACCAGGGGGTGGTTGTACAATGATAGATTCATTCTATGTGGATAATTACCAAGGAGGATTAGCTATTGATTCACTAGTTGTAACTAATGAGAATTGTAATTTAGTCAATGGCGCTATTGAATCATTTATTTCAGGTGGTAGCCTACCCTATACGTATTCTTGGTCATCAGGCCAAAACAGTGCAAATATTTCAGGATTAGATGAGGGTTCTTATTCATTGTTAGTTACCGATAATCAAGGATGTACTTCTTTCTTGGAAACTGAATTAATGAATGTCACTTTTGGATTTGGAATTTCACAAGCAGTTATTAACAATGAATTTTGTGGTGAGGGAAATGGATCAATAGATCTTGAAGTAGTTGGAGGAACTGCTCCATATACTTATGATTGGGATAATGACGGAACAGGAGATTTAGATGACTCACAAGATTTGAGTTTGCTTAGTGCTGGAACTTATCAAATTAATGTGTTTGATGCGTTAGGTTGTATGGTTGATAATGAATTTTCCATTTTAAGCACTACTGGCAATTTTGTTGTTCAAAGTACAGTTTCCAATGAAACATGCGGCAATCTAAATGGAGCAATTGATCTTACCATTAGTGGTGGTGTTCAACCAATCTCAATAAATTGGTCTACAGGTGAAAATTCTGAGGATTTAGTTGATTTAGCTGGAGGAGTTTATAATTGTACTATAACGGATGATGCAGGTTGCGAAATTCTAATTACCGAAACTGTAGAAGCCTTGAGCGCTAATTTTGAAATTGGAAACCCTATCCTAATCGATGAATTATGTGGTAACCAAAATGGTTCCATCACCTTAAATCCAACCGGTGGTGAAGGTCCTATTACTTACGATTGGGATTTACAAAACCCATGCTGTTCATATACCTTAAATTGCTATGACTTAAATAATAATGGATGGGGTGGTAATCCACTTCCTATTGTAATTGTTTATGTTAATGGAAGTTTTTATGGAAATTATGCTGTACCACCTGGTAATGGTAATAGCTTTTTCACAGTTGAAATTCCTGTTTGTACTGGTGATTTTATTGAATTCGAATATTCAGAAGGCCAACAAAATCAAAACAATGTTTACGAAATTTTAGATGAAAATGGGGATGTAGTTTTTCAAGATGGTCCAAATCCGTTCAATGGAATTGCATTTAGCTCGAATGTAAATTGTTCGAACAATTCTAGCAATAGTTTAACTGGCTTAATAGCAGGTTCATACCCTGTGACCATCATTGATGCCAATGGTTGCGAGTTGCAAGACACCTTTAATATTGTCAATAATGAAAGCAATTTTGCAGTTATCGATACATTAATTACAAATGAGACCTGTAGTCAAAATAATGGTTCCATTGTATTGACATTAAGCGGTGGAACCGAACCTTATTATTATTCATGGAACGGATCAGTTGATAATTGTTGTACTTACACATTAAACATGTCCGATCAGGGAAATTCTTGGAACGGAGCCTCTATTGATGTTTTTGTTGATGGTAATTTCGATGGTAATTACACAGTGCCAGGAGGAGGTTCAAACATTGAAACTTTCGAAGTTTGTTCAGGAGAATTGGTTGAATTATTTTGGAATCGAGCTTTGAATTAATCCTACGGCTAAGATATAGATCGCCAGCGCGAGTGATATTCATCGTGCTGCCGCTGCCCCTGAGATCCATGAACGCCGCGCCGTCTGAATCACCCACAAAATGAGCGGCCAGATTGCGCAGAACCAACTCGGGTATATCGATGCTGTCGAGGACGAGTCCGCACTCTTCGATCATGGACACCAAGGCACGGATACGGGTCTTTGCGACGGCGACTACATAAACCATATCTCGGCCGCGATAGGCGTGCTGCGGTACGCGGAAATAATCGATCGCCACCTCTTCAGGCTTTGTATCCAGAAGGTCTTTAACCTTCCAACGGGCGGCCGCGCGCAGTTCAGATTCTTCGACCTTTGGCGCTTCAATTAGATGCAGGTGGTAGTCTTGGGAGGATAGGACGAAATTACAGAGTTTTCCTTCAAGCGCCAAGTCCTTGACGAGACGGGCAAGCACTCGGGGCGCTGACTTCTCAGAGTCTATGGCAACACTGCGGCAATTTACGAGGTGGGGGGTGCCACTTCTGTTCTCGATATGAGCGACCACGACCTGGTCGGCATTGACGACTACCCCAACCCGACTCGCTGAGCCAGCGCTTTTTCTAAACCACGACATTCGCGACACCGCCCCTCTGCTTCAAATTTTTATAGTTTTGCTTTTTACACTGTGCGCGACTGGGTTCTCAAACTAAGACTCCATAGACCATGGTAAGAGTACAATTTGGTCTCCGACAAAAAATTTACCGATTGTTATTAAGTACTTGTAAACTACTCCTTCGCATAAAGCGAAATATATTTGGGACAAATTTGGGTAAATTTGGAGACTCGGTCAAAAATATGATCAACATAGCACTATTTGAGCCAGAAATACCGCCCAATACGGGTAATATTATTCGCTTAGCGGCTAACACAGGTTGCGAACTTCACCTGATCGAGCCTCTTGGATTTACACTGGACGACAGAAAGCTCCGACGCGCAGGCCTCGATTATCATGAATTCGCAGGGATCCATATCCATAAGAACTGGCGAGCGTTCGTCTCTGCGACAGGAGGTGCGACTCTATATGGCCTCAGTACCAAAGGATCACGCCACTATCACAGATATCAGAACGAATCATCTTCTGTACGACAGCTGATAGTGCAACCAAAGAATGATCAAACCCTTGGTGAACGCGATAAGCGATCGCGCGGTCGTTAAATAACGAGGCAAACACCTCATGCACACATTCTTTGATG
>JALRFI010000160.1 GCA_023253775.1 Crocinitomicaceae bacterium | reverse complement strand
GAACTGGTCATTTAGCTTTTTACCTGCATCATAATTCGTGATCTTGTGATATGACCACTTAATATTCTTTCCAAGTCGCTTTAAATTTGCTTCAAGAAAATCCTTTTCGTGCATATTTTTACCACCTTCATCCTCTTCACTTTTCCATAGATTAGGAAATCTTTTCTGAATCTCACTAGGCATTAATCCAGCAAAAAACGAATTCCTCGCATAATGTGTAGCCGTAGGCAATATTGAATAAATTACTTCTTCAGAATCAACAGTGTAATATCTTGAAAATAAAGGCTGTAGAACCTTCCATTGATCAAATCTTAGATTATCGATTACCAATACAAATACCTTGCCTTTATCAAGTTGCGCGGCTATTCTTTCCTTCATTAAGTGATGGATCATCAAGGGAGCATCATTGGGCGATGAGATCCAGTCTTCGTAATTTTTCTCTACGAATCGAGTAAATAGATTATTCGCCTCTTTCTTTTGCATCTCCAGAATCTCTCGCATCCCTTTGTCCTCGATCTTGTCTAATTCAAGTTCCCAAAAGATCAACTTTTTATAGAGCTCTATCCACTCCTCTTCATCCAATCTACCATTCAGCTGCATTCCAAGCTGCCTAAATTCTTGTTGATAATTGGAATTCGTTTTTTGAGACACCAATTTACTATGATCCAGATTCTTCTTTAGACTAAGTAGGATCTGATTCGGGTTCACTGGCTTGATCAGATAGTCAGCTATTTTACTACCAATTGCCTCTTCCATGATGTACTCTTCTTCACTTTTCGTGATCATAACCACAGGAACATGAGGCTTTTTCTCTTTAATTCTGGACAGCGCTTCTAGACCGCTGATTCCAGGCATATTTTCATCCAGGAAAATGATATCGTAATGATTTTCAGAACTTTTATCTACAGCATCAGAACCGTTATTTACTGAATCTACCACGTATCCTTTGGCTTCCAGAAACATGATATGTGGCTTCAATAATTCGATCTCATCATCTGCCCAAAGTATTTTTCCCTGCATTTATGCTGTTTTTTGTATTTTCGTAACTCGTTTTAAAAGTATGGATTTACGGCCTAATCTGAACCGAAACAATAAAAAGAAAATCTTTAACGATCCAGTTTACGGTTTTATTTCAATTCCTGATGAGTTTATTTTCGACCTGATCGAACATCCATATCTTCAGCGATTAAGAAGGATCATGCAGTTGGGAATGAGTCATCTGGTCTACCCAGGGGCTCTTCACACTCGTTTTCATCATGTGCTTGGCGCAATGCATCTGATGGATCTTGCAATCAATGTCATTCGTCGTAAGGGACACGAAATCACTAAAGAAGAAGAAAGAGCCGTATTGATAGCCATACTGTTACACGATATCGGTCATGGTCCTTTTAGTCATGCGCTTGAATACGATATTGTTCATGGCGTAAGTCACGAAGAGATTTCAGCCATGTTCATTGAAAAGTTGAGTCTGGAGCTTGGAGATGACATGAATCGTGCACTACTCATTTTCAGGAACAAGTATCACAAAGCTTTTCTTCATCAACTCGTATCGAGTCAATTAGACATGGATCGTCTAGATTATCTTAACAGAGATAGTTTTTACACAGGTGTAAGTGAAGGAATCATTGGTAGCGATCGACTCATAGAAATGCTCAATGTAAAGGACGGAAACCTGGTTCTTGAAGAAAAAGGAATTTATTCCGTCGAGAAATTCATTGTTGCAAGAAGAGTCATGTATTGGCAAGTCTATCTGCATAAAACTGTGGTTGCAGCCGAATTCATGTTAATTCACGCTTTAAGAAGAGCCAAAGAACTCACCCAACAGGGCCATGAGGTGTTCGGAAGTCCTTCTTTGCAATTCTTTTTGAAAAAGAACATTACGAATAATGACTTCAAAAGCAATCCAGAGGTCTTGGAACATTTCGCAAATCTGGATGATTACGATATCCTTGGAGCGCTAAAAGTTTGGCAAAATGATAAAGATCCTGTGCTTGCGGAATTATCAAAAAGGCTTGTAAACAGAAACCTCTTCAAGATCGAAATCTCCAGTGAACCATTTGGAAAGGATCGTGTTGCACTGGAAAAGGAGATGGCAATGGATCTTTTAAACATCTCCCCTGAACTGGTAGATTATTTTGTTTATACCGATTCTTTGAGCAACAACGCATACAATCAGAAAAAACAGAACATCAATATCTTGATGAAAAATGGAGAGATCATTGACCTGGGAAAAGCTTCTGATAATTTAAATATTTCAGCTTTAGCAAGTCCTGTTGAGAAATATTTTATTTGCTACCCGATCAAATAATTATATATCCAGGAGATCCTCTTGAATCTTTTTCTTCATTTCACTTGCTTTCGGATAAAAGCGGTAGGAATAGAATGCGTAAAAAACGAGTGCCAGGTTCAGCAATACCAATAAATAATAGCCAAGCGTAATGTGAATCGTTTTTGGAGAGCCAAAAAACGAAAGATCAAAGGTTAATGCGAAATAGATAAGTGGTAGACTGAGAACATTTAAAATAGAGGTTACTATCGCCAGAATAACAATAACCCTGTTTATTCCAATTCCTAGCAGAATCAACGTTATGTATCCAAAAAACTGAGCTATGATAATGAAGTATTCACGAAAAGCATTATACAATTCAATTTCGTCGGGTATCCCAAAATTACCATTCGAATAAACAACCTTTTTAAAGGGTAAAATAAAAACCAATATCAACAGAAGCAGATATCCCAGAATATAAAACACTCTGTTCGACTTTGTCATTTTTACTGCCTTGCTAGCTTTCCAGCCTTCCAGTCCTGTATTAGTTTTGCCCAGGAATATGGGTTCAGAAGGTTGTTTACAGGAAGTTGACCATTTGTATAGATCTGGGTATATTTTTGATTCAAGGCATAGCCGTAAGACAAGGAAGCATCCCCGTCTAATCTGGCAGCAACAAAAGCAAGACTTTCTCCCGATAATTCTCTTTGAGCTCTACGGATAGCATCATCATATGGCTCCATATTAACGAAGTAACGGGCAAAATCCTCCCTTGACGGCCACGGATAAACCGTAACCTCCGGAAGATTCAAAGTGTCTTTTTGCATCACATGAATGATCGAGTATCTATTTTCCTTAAGCGTATCCGGAACAATGTATGTTGAGGTTTTAAAACCGAAAGAAGAAAACAACAAAGTGTCTCCTGGTAAAACTACGGTTGAAAAAAAACCATAATAATCTGAGATTACCCCTCTTTTCATTGTTTTGTCATATACCGTTGTATAAGGCAATTGAGCTAGGTCATCTTCATTCACAACAACCCCAGAAAGTTGGATGAGGTGAATCGAATCGGACCGCATTTGTGTCTTTCCTGAGAACGAAACAAGAACGATGAACAATATTTTTAGAAGTACCTTCATTTTTCTACCCATACAAGAGTAATACTTTAAATTTCGAACACATAATATTTTTCAAAATTTTAACATTAGTCAGTACACTAAGATATAAGTAAGCGAGATGTGGGGAGGCACATTGTTTGTCGGAAATAAATATTAATTTCGCAGGAATTTATTTTAAAAATAGATTCGCATGTCATTAAGCAATATCAGTGAGATCAAGGAAGGCTTAACCTATGATGATGT
>JALRFI010000028.1 GCA_023253775.1 Crocinitomicaceae bacterium | reverse complement strand
TTTATACTTGGCTCAATTATCGGTCGTGGCGGTCGTTTTTTCTTAGAAGCCGCTTTAACCAAAACATTTAATAAAAATATTGACCTTTTAATTCAAAAATTAATCCAACGAGCTGGTTATTTAATTATCTTTATTTTTAAGAGCATCCAACTTAGACTGTAAATTTTCTTCTTCTTTTTTTGACTTTTCCTGTTTTTTTCTTTCGTTCTCTAACTTGATCTTTTCCATCTCCAACTTTAGAATCTTCTTTGTGAATAGAGGAAAGTCAGCATCTAACATCCAACCATAATAACCTGGTTCAATTCGAGCCACTTCTCGAATCGTTTTTCCTTTGTGTTTTCCGAAATTATAAATTACCTCTTTGCTATCGTTTCTTGCCAATCTACCAGCGAAATCAATAATATCTGCATTTGTACCGCGTGAAAATTCGGCGAGGTAGCTAACATTATTTTGAAGGTTTTCATAGCGTTCCATTTGAGCGAGTAGTACATCTAGTGTTGCTTGTGCATCATGTAGCGCGCTATGAGCATTTTCAAGATTTTTCTTACAATAAAACTGGAATGCAGCAGCAAGCGTTCGTTGTTCCATTTTATGAAAGATATTTTGAACATCGATAAAACGTTTTTCAGAAAAATCTATGTCAATTTCTGCTCGCATTAATTCTTCGACAATTACAGGAATATCGAATTTATTTGAATTATATCCCCCCAGATCTGCATCACCAATGAATTCCAAAACTTCAAGTGCAATATCTCTAAAGGATGGTTCATTTCTGACGTCGTCATCCGAAATACCATGAATCGCTGTGATTTCTGGAGGAATTGGGATTCCAGGATTAACTTTCTTCAAATAGGAAGTTTGTGTACCGTCCGGAGCTAATTTAACAATAGCGATCTCAACAATTCTGTCAGAAGAGATATTTATTCCTGTTGTTTCTAGATCGAAGATAGCTAAAGGCCTTTCAAGGTTTAATCTCATCCCTATTTATTTACTCGGTTTTAAACGCTACGAATTGGTAAGGTCTGTATTTGCTTTTATTATTTGCATCGCTATTGTATGATGGACCATCTACAATTACGCTTGTAATTTCAATTCTCACTTTTCCTGAGGTGATTAGGACAGGATCAATTTTAGATGTTAACGTTTTAACCAAGTTATCTGCTCTTAATTGAGCAAGTTTCTCATTAGAATCAAAAGATTTGGTAGTGACCTTCGATGCAGAAGAATATACATTCAATGTAATTTCTTGTCTACCGTTTCTGATCTGTTCTTCAATTGTTTCCAGTGCTACCTTCAACGACGGATCATTCTCGACCATAGTCATATTGTAATCAAGATAATGAAGGAATTCCACATTCTTAAATTCAGTAATGGCAGGACCCGTAGTGTCAACGTCAATCTTAATCGGTTCGATCAGTTTGGTTTCCATATTGTAAACAAATTCACGATATACTTCCTGATAATCGCGTTCACACTCAGTTATAAATGTCTCCTCATGGAAAGGCTTATCCGCATTCGGATTGTTCAAAGTGAGATGAAATGTTTTGCATGGCTCAAGTTTCCCATAGAATAGACCATCCCTTAATCGAGGGTAGATTTCTTCATTCCATCCTTCACTATTAACATCTGCTGAAATTTTGAAATCAAGGTGCACATCTGATGGAAGCGGTTCTCCTGTTGACGTTTTTATTTTTCCGATGAAAGCTGCTATCTGAGAGAAGTTAGATGGTGACTCAATGGAGAAAATATCAAAACTCCCTTTTGTACCCTCTCTATTTGATGAAAAGTAGTGATGTTTACCATCTATAGTAGTAGATAAAAATACATCATCAAAGGTGGTGTTATATGGCGCTCCCATATTCACTGGGGCAGACCATGTTCCATCAGATGATTTTTTGCTGTAGAATAAATCGAACCCGCCATAACTGTTAAGTCCGTTATTAGCAAAGAATAATACTGAGCCATCGAACGACAGAAAAGGGCCGTCTTCATCGTATTCTGAATTGACTGGAGATCCGATATTTTCGGGCGTGGACCATTTCCCATCTGTTTTCTTCATTATATAGATGTCCCTACCACCATGTCCACCATCTCTGTCTGATGTGAAAAGAATTGTTTTTCCATCTCCTGAAAAAGCAGCATGGGTCTCCCAAAATTCAGTATTCAATGTGGTATCCAAGTACAATTGTTGCGGATTGAGATATGAATTTTCGTTTTTAGCAAAAAGAAGGTCACCATTTCCTGTCGAATCACTGTAGAGGATAATATCTCTTTCATTGGCGCTCATTGCCAATCCTGCTTCATTCAAATGTGGTTCTGATAGTAGAATTCGTTTTGAGCTGGACCATTTACCATTAATAAATTCCGTCACATAGCCATCTTCAGGGGGGAAATTGAACTTTCGGTCAAAATATAGGTCTGTTTCACCATTTTCCCAAGGTCTTCGAGCAGTATAAAATAATACTTTTTCATCAAGTGAAATGAGCGGGGCAAAATCAGGGTAGAAGGTATTTACTTCGTTTAGTGGCTTTGCTATTAAATTTGGTCCTGCAGCATTTTTTGCATTTGAAACTTGGGAAAGTTTTAAATTGATTTTGTTTAATAATTCTGATTCATCACGAGACATGGATTTATAAGTATTCAACAGATCAATTGATTTTTGAAATTGTCCTGTCAAATGATAACATTCTGCAAGATGATAAAATACGTCCGTAGGTGCCTTTGTTTCTTTCTTTGAAAATGCGTCATGATTTTTGTCCGTATTTTGAATTGCAATATTAAAATGCTCAATTGCAGCTGCCGGATCTTGGATCGAGTATAGTTCTGTGAATCCTTTACGATAATGGTAGTTAGCACTTTCTGGCTGAAACGTAAGTAGTTTTGCTGCAATTTGATCCGCGAAAAACAAAAAATCTTCTTGCATTAAACGTGAATTCTCACGTACCAGAAATGATTCTTTTTTGGTGTTTAAAAGCTCGTCTATTTCGGATTGTAGAATCTGAGAATACAAGGTGCTGATGGGAATGGAAATAAAAAACGAGAGTATTAGCTGCTTCAAAGTGATTTTTTTTTTTCAAATGTAGCTAATATTCTCGTTGAATTCAAGTAAGATTCTATTCAGTTTTTAAACCAACAAACTGATAAGGCTTGTACTTGTTCTTGTCTTTGAAGTCTTTTTCATATTCTGGTCCATCCACAATTGCTGATACAATTACAACGTTAACTTTCCCTGCAAAATCACGTTTTTTTTCAAAATGAGTTTGAAGGTCATATTTCATGTTTTCAGCCCTTATCGAAGTTAACTTCTCGTTAGTCTCATAAGTTTTTGTAGGAACATTAGACGCAGAAGAATAAACGTTAATCGTAATCCTTGGACGACCATCATTAAGTTGTGCTTCAATCTCTCTTACAAAGTCTTTCAAATCTCCTTTGTTCACAGTAAGCTTATTCTTATTGTAATCGAAGTAGTGAATATATTCAATGTTTTTATGTGTCGTAACTATAACAGGATCAATTTCAAGAACAGTGTCCTTCGGTATTACGATACTTCTTGAAGGCACATCAAGAATCAACTCTCTGTAGATCTCTTGGTAATCAGAATCACAATCCGTAACAAAAGTTTCTTCATGCATCAATTGATTTTCTGAAGCATTATAATAAGCGATTTTGTATGTTTCACATGGTTTGATTCCAGTTAAAAACATTCCATCTCTCAATCTTGGGAACAATGAGCGGTTTTGTTCTGATTCATCACAACCATCGCATATTAACCTAAAATTCAATGCAAAATCTTCCGGTAAAGGAGACCCATCTGATGTTTTAATCACTCCTCTGAATATTGCTGTGCTTTTAACACCCAAATAATCGTTATGGACTTCATATATGTCCTTTTCTCCAAAACCATCTTTTCTGTAGGACGTCATGTATCCCTTTAGTCCGTCGACAGTAGTTGTGTAGAAAATGTCATCATTGGTTGAGTTGAATGGATATCCAATGTTTCTTCCTTCCGAGTATGTATTGTCAGCCATGAGATCACAAATCAGAATATCAAATCCTCCAATGCTTTTTTCACCATTTGAAGAATAATAAAGTTGACGATTATCCACAGATACAAATGGAGAATCTTCATCATTTGCAGTGTTGATTCTTGGTCCCATGTTGACTGGCTTTGACCAGGTACTATCAGCTTTACGATAACTGACATAAAGGTCTCGACCCCCAAATCCACCAGGACGATCAGAAGAAAAGAACATTCTACTTTGGTCGTGAGAAACCATAGCGTGCGTTTCCCAATAGTCAGTATTTATCTTTTCACCTTCTAATTGAAGAATCTCATTGAATTTACTAGCATAAAAATCAGTGTAGAAAATATCTCCATTTCCTGTAGAATCTTCATAAAGATAAATCCTACGTTCGTTAGTACTCACTGCCATTGTTGCCTCATTTTTTTTAGGAAGACAGAAATTGAGCATAATTGGTTCTGTCCAGTTTGAGTCTTTATCAAGAAAACTAACGTAAACATCCTCCGGAAATTGATTGATTGCAAGATCTTTAAAATTATCAGATTCGCCATTTGACCATGGCCGTCTTGAAGTGAAATAAAGTGCAGACCCGTCAAGTGAAACAACAGGGCTATATTCTGGGAAGTTTGTATTGATCGTTTTCCCGATGTTCTTTAATCTAACATTAATAGGAGAGGCCATCATTTGTTTCGCCAAGTCACATTGCTGAATCCTCAGTTGAGCCTTTGGTATTAATTCCGATTTCTTCTTCGTTGCATCTAGGAATTTTTGATAATTTTCCCTTGCCAGATCAATCTCCTCATTGTAGTGATAACATTGAGCTAAATGATAATAAGCGTCGGTTGGAGCACTTTTCTCCTTAGAAGAATACATGTCGAAGTTTGGATCGATATCCGTGGTTGCTACAATAAAATAGGGAATAGCTTTCTCAAAATCTCCTGTTAGACTTAAAATCATAAATCCTTTGCGATAATTATAATTTGCGCTGTTGGAATTTATTTGAAGCAAACGGTCAGTTAAAATGTCAGCGAAAAAGATAAATCCATCCTGTGTCAAGCGGGAAGTTTCCGTAACGATTTCTTGCTCCGATTTTGTTCTGGCAAATTCTCTGATCTCTGATTCAGTAGGTTGGGCAAAACTGAACGTTGCTGCTACCATCATCATTAATAGAATCTTATTCTTCATATGCATTTGCATTGATTTTCAATTTGTATGTTTTAGAATACGGGTTGTTGAACTAAATGTTTCAAGCCATCTAAAATAGCAAAAAGTACGTCTGTAAACGGATTTAGAATTTTATTTGAAACAATTATTTCGTATTCTGAACAATACGGAATTCAGTTCTTCTGTTTTCTTGGTGTTGCTCTTCGGAACACGGAGTAATCTCACTGTCTTCACATTCACATTCATTCACAAGCTTTGATTCTCCGTATCCCTTACCATAAATTCTCTCTGGATTTGAGATGCGGTTTCTGATATATTCCGCTGAAGACTTCGCACGTCTATCTGACAAAGACATGTTGTACGCTTTAGAAGCGCGACAATCGGTGTGGGATCCAAGTTCGATTTTAATCTCAGGGTTATCATTCAAGATTTGAACGATCTTGTTCAATTCGATCTCCGCGTCAAGTCGTATGTTAGATTTATCTACATCAAAATAAATAGGATTCAATTTCAACACTTTTGCAAGGTCGATTCCAAGCTCCGGCTTTTCCAGAACATAGGCTAAATGAATATTTGTTTCTTCACCTAAAACTGCTTGCCATTGGAAGTTTTGTGTCAGGAAATTTAACTTAGACACCTTTACTGTGTAATCCATAGTGTCTCCATAACGTTTATCCACCAAAAGTTCAGATAAAAAGAATCCTTTATCATCTGAGGTCAAAAGCTCAGATGAAATACCTGAAGTATTATCAATGAATTCAACTGTAGCATCCTTAAGTATCTCTGAAGTCTTGGCATCAGACACAAATCCGTCAAGGGTGTAAGTAAGTAAAGGAACTATTCTGTTTCTATCTATATCCAACACAACCTCTTTTAGAATCTCCTCATATCCAGCATTACATTTGGTAGAGAATGACTCACGGTATACTGAACCTAAGATAGAGTCTACAAAGAAGCCAATAATGTACTCACGGCAAGGCTGCAAACTGTTGATGAACTTACCATCTCTCATTCTTGGATACATTGAAAGCACTGTATTGTTCTCACAGTTCTTACAAGTCAATTCCATTCTAACGTTTTCAGGTAAGGGACTCCCGTCAGAAGTATAGATTCTTCCTTTTAGCACAGCTGCATTCTTAATCTCCATGTAGTCATTATGAATCTCATAGATGTCTTTCTCTCCGAATCCTTTCTTCCTGTAAGATGTTAGGTATCCTTTAAGTCCATTAGATGTCGTGGTATAAAATACGTCATCACCTGTACTATTTATTGGATAACCAAGGTTGATAGGAATTGACCATATGTCTTTGTCATCTCTAACCGAAACAAAAATGTCGAAATCTCCCATCGATGTCTTACCATTAGAAGAGAAATAAAGTGTTTTATTATCTACAGCTATGAACGGACAGTCTTCATCTTCTTCAGTATTGATAGTGGGCCCAAGGTTTATTGGCTCAGACCAATCTCCGTTTGGAAGCTTCACGACTCTATAAATATCTCTTTTCCCATATCCACCGGGACGATCAGAAGTGAAATACATTTGTTGACCATCAGGAGTTACTGTACAATGAGTTTCCCAAAACTTAGTATTCACATCTTTGTATCCTAGTTTTTTAAGAAACTGAAATTCATTATTCTGAAAATCCGAAAAATACAAGTCTCCGGCGCCGGTTCTATCCTCATAAGTATAGATGATTCTTTCGTCGGAACTAACTGTGACTGAAGCTTCGTTTAACCTACCTTCACAGAACTCAAGTCTTCTTGGTTTTGTCCAGTTTGTTGTTTCAAAGTCCTGATAGGAAACATAGATATCTTCAGGGTATTGATTTAATTGATTATCTCTGTAGTCATCGGTCGACTGATCTTCCCACTGTCTTCTTGATGTAAAATATAATGATGACCCGTCCAATGAAATCACTGGTGAGTATTCAGGATACTGGGTGTTAATTACTTCACCTACGTTTTTTACCACAGCTTTTTTTGGATTGTTAATCAATTCTTTGGCAACATCACACTGAAACAATCGAAGAGTAGCCTTTGGAACTAACTCTGATTTTGGATTCGTGTTGTCAATGAATTTCTGATAGAATTCTTTTGCTTTGTCCAATTGTTCGTCAAGATGATAGCATCGAGCAAGATGAAAGTAGACATCAGTTGGAGCACTTTTCTCCTTCGAAGAATACATGTCATAGTTTTTGTTAATACTCGATGTTGCGAAGATCAGGTAAGGGAAAGCTGTTTCAAAATCTCTTCTAGAGTCTAAAACTATAAATCCCTTTCTGTAATGATAATTAGCGCTATTAGGATTGATCTGAAGTAAGCGATCAACAATGATCTCAGCAAAATAAAAATAGTTCTCCTGTAGCATTCTTGAGCATTCAACAACAAGTTGTTGTTCTGGAGCTTCTTGAGTCATTTGTCTAATTTCATGTTCAGTCACTTGAGCTAATGAAACATAGCTTAGACAAGCAATGCATATCGCTAAAAAGTACCTTTTCATAAATGGTTCATTTATAGTTAACTCTGAATTTATCAGAGTTCTCTGTTAGGGTCGAATTGTTCTAGGTAATCAGCCACCCTTCTTACAAATTGTCCACCTAGTGATCCATCAACAACTCTGTGATCATACGAGTGAGATAGGAACATTTTATGCCTGATGCCTATGAAGTCACCTTGAGGAGTTTCAATTACTGAAGGCATCTTTCGGATTGCACCGACAGCAAGAATTGCCACCTGTGGTTGAGAAATTATTGGTGTACCCATTACATTTCCAAAAGAACCAACATTGGTAATCGTGAAAGTACCACCTTGAATATCTTCTGGCTTTAACTGGTTATTTCTAGCGTTGTTCGCGAGTTCATTTACTGACTTCGTGATTCCAGTCAGATTTAATCGATCAGCATTCTTAATAACCGGAACAATTAGATTGCCAGATGGCAAAGCAGTAGCCATTCCGATATTGATATCCTTTCGTTTTATAATGCTCGTGCCGCTAACAGATACATTAATCATCGGAAAATCCTTAATGGCTTTAACAATCGCTTCAATAAAGATAGGAGTGAAGGTGATATTTTCTCCTTCACGCTTCATGAATTCGTTTTTAACTTTATTTCTCCAGTTTACGATATTTGTAACATCTGCTTCAACATAAGACGTAACGTGGGGTGAAACATGCTTTGACATTACCATATGTTCAGCGATGATCTTCCTCATTCGATCCATCTCAACGATTTCATCTCCTGGATTCGGAATAACTATCGGTTCTTTAATGTTATTTAAGAAACTGTTGGAAACAGTAGACGTTGGAGAAGATGCAGTTGCCGGAATAATAACATTGTTAGTCGAAACAGAAACTGCAGTTGCGACGGGTTGACTACCTCGGTTGCTTACGAAGCTAAGAATATCTTTTTTGGTAACTCTTCCTGCCTGACCTGTACCATTTATTGTTTCAAGTTCGTTCATTGAAATTCCTTCTCTTTCGGCAATGCTTCTCACCAATGGTGAATAAAACTTTCCAGAAGGACCATTTTTGGAAATCTCTACTGTAGAACCATTAACTGTTGTAATAGCTTGTTCAACGATTTTTGTTATGTCCTCGGCAGATGCAACCGAATTGCTGATCTCTTTAGCTGGTTCGTTTGATGCAGATCCACTATCTCCATCTGTCGAAATGATTGCGATCACATCACCGACCTGAGCCACTTGATCTTTTTCAAAAAGACGCTTTATCAATACCCCTGCCGCCTCAGAAGGAAGTTCGTTGTCAACTTTATCAGTTGCAACCTCAACAAGTGGTTCGTCCATATCCACTGTATCACCAACATTCTTTAACCAGTTGCTAATAGTAGCCTCCGTCACACTCTCTCCCATCTTAGGAAGTCTGATCTCTATTTGCGCCATAACTTTTGATAAAGAGTTTTAAAATCGGTTACAAAAATAAGGTAAAATTCCTTTTAGACAAGAGCTATTTTGCCATGTCTCTATCCATCAATTTCCATGCTTTCATTAAAATTGAAATGTCCTTTTGGATATTGTAATCTCTTGCATAGATCAGGTTTAATTTGTGCGCCAAATCTAATTCATTGAAAGAAGTCCCATCAATTGGGGTAAGAATACCAGTTTTTAGCTTCGGTAATTGGTAGGAATTTAAATCCTGAGAGCTTTTGTATCCCACAAAAGATAGTTTCCCTGTGAAAACAGAGAAAAGATTTTTAAAATAAATCATTGGATTTTTAAATAACCAGAAACTTATGGGGAAAAGCAATAATAATCCTGTCGAAACAAGGAGGTCAAGCGTGCGCTTCGCTCTAATATTTTCGGGTCTTTGGATCGCATTGACATTCACAACATAAAGATCTCCGGCTGTTTCAATAGAGTTACTTCCAATTAGAAACAAAGTATCTGGCTGAGCAATCTTAAAGTCGATATTTGATTCGGGAAGGAAAGACATCCATTGTATAATCTCAGCCGCAGTATTGTCCTTTGCTGCAAAAATCACCTCATCTATTTTATGGATGTGTACGATCTGATCCAATTGATTTATATTGAATTGAGCTACCTGATTTGAATTCTTTTCGGTAGAAACCCACATGATCGACTCAATTTTAGACCCTGTGTTTTTTAAAATTTCTGAAATTCGATCGAATTCATTCTTGCTTCCTGCTATTGCAAATTTCTTATTTATAATTGGTCTCATGGAAAATGCCCCTCCGACAGAGAAATGAAGGAAAATTCTTGAGATAACTAAATAAACGAATGTCCATAAAGCACCTGTTAAAATGAAAAGTCTTGAGAACTGCCAGATCTTTGGAAGTAACGCATAAACGATTAGAATTATTAATAGTCCAATAAAAGTTCCTTTTGCAAAACGAGAGAATTTAATTGGGCGATCATAACTACCACTAAATAAGTTGCTTATAATCCAAATGATCGTGTAAACTGGGATGGCAAATTTTAAGACCGATTCAGGAAATTCAATAGCATTGATCTTCCAGTAATTTGTAAGAGCCATTAATCCACCTGCTACTAAAATAGTATCGATCAAAGGAATGATCATTTTTTTTAAGAACCTATTAATTACCGCTCCTGAAGCTCTAAAATAAATTGCTGCATTGATAAGAAAGGAGAATAATTTGGCATTTTTTTGACTGAAATGCTTAGCCGCAAAAATAACCATGGCCCTATAGAAAACGAAGACATAGTTCACCGAGCTTTTCTTCGTGCTTTCACCTTTGTAATGAATAATTCTTGTTTCGGGAAAGTAATAGTTGGTATAACCACCTTTAATAATTCTATAAGAGAGGTCGATATCTTCACCATACATGAAAAACGACTCATCCAGAAGGCCTACTTTTTTCAAAGCGTCATTACGCATCAGCATGAAGGCTCCACTGAGTATTTGTATCTTATGAGTTTTGAATTCATCAAGATAGCCTAGATGATATTGTCCAAATTTCTTAGATCTGGGAAATAAAGCGCTTAATCCGAAGATCTTATAAAAAGCGACGGAAGGAGTAGGTAGGCCTCTTTTTGATTCCGGTAAGAATTTCCCTTTTCCGTCGATCATTCTAACACCCAAACCTCCAGCATCATTGTGATCATCCATGAATTGGAGAGCTTTAGAAAAAGTATCCTCTTCCACAAGTGTATCAGGGTTAAGTAGAAGTATATACTCTCCTTTTGCGATCATCATAGCCTGATTATTTGCCTTAGAAAACCCTAGATTTTCAGTATTTGCGATCAGATGAACATCTGGAAATTTCGATCGAACCATTTCTACACTTCCGTCTATGGAATTGTTGTCAACAACAAAAACTTCACCCGATACTCTCTCCATTGCCTTGGAAACTGAGTTCAGGCATTGCTCCAAAAAGTATTCGACATTGTAATTTACAATTACAACTGATAATTTAATATGGTATTTTTCTGATTTCAGACGAATTAGGACTTAACAGCGATACATGAGATTTCAATTGATACGTCTAAAGGAAGTCTTGATACCTGTACTGTCTCGCGAGCAGGCGGGGTATGTGAAAAGTAGCTTCCATATACCTGGTTTACTAAAGTGAAATCGTTCAGGTCTTTTAGAAAAATACTGCATTTTACAATGTTTTCGGCATTCATACCTGCTTCATTCAATAGCGCCATAATATTCTTCATTACCTGATGTGTTGAAGCTTCAACAGTATCCATGACGAGTTCTCCATTCTGTGGATTCAATGGAATTTGACCACTGATATAAAGGGTGTTGCCTGAAAGAATGGCTTGACTGTAAGGTCCAATGGGTTTTGGTGCTCCAGGAATTGAGATTTCTTTCTTCATAACTGTCAAAAAATATTGTGAACTCGTTTTCTTTACATTTGTTGTGGTAAAATTAAAAATATTCGGATTGAAGCTGGCGATAATTGATTTTCACGATTCTTTCACTTTCAATATTTCTTATCAGTTCAAGTCGCTGGGTTTGGAAAATGAAGTATTTGATTTTGAACAGATCGAATTGAAGGATCTTGATTTTTTTGATGCAATAGTGTTGTCGCCTGGACCTGGATTGCCATTTGAAAAACCGATTATAGACAAGGTTTTAAATAAGTATGCCGGAATTAAGCCAATCATTGGGATCTGTTTGGGGATGCAAGCAATCACCCTATGGCTTGGTGGAGAGATCTATAATTTGAATGCCGTACGTCACGGAAAAAAAGAGTTCTTGGAAATTGCTTATCCAGAGCATCTTTTGGTTAAAGATATTATCAGTAAAAGTCGTGTTGGGTTATATCACAGCTGGGCCTGCAAATTAAAACGCGATGATGTAAAAACGATTGCATTAGATAGTGGTTCGATACCAATGATCATAGCTTCGGACAAAAAGAAAATGGTCGGTATTCAATTTCATCCTGAATCAATAATGACTGACCATTCACAAGCTTATTTTGTTAATTTGATCGAATGGATAAAAGAAAAAAAGCAGCTTTAGAGCTGCTTTTAGATTAGAAGGATTCCATTTCTTCCTCTTCGCTTTCTTCTACTTCTCGCACACAACCTTCTACAAGCGAACTTTTGTCCTCTTTAGACAAACCGTTGTAGGTTTCTGGATCTGGATGAGCAGTAGTGATTTTCTCTAAATAGCAATCACAATCGTAATTACCATTACCAATACAAGTGTTTTTGATCTGTTCTTTTTGATCTTCAGACCAACCTCCACCACAGGATGAAAGGAACGATATACTTGAAAATACTGCCGCGTAAAATGTGATTTTAACCATAAGCTTTTATTTAGTATTTTTGTTTGGAACAATGATTGTTCAAAGTTAGCCATAAATCATTAATTTAAAAATTATGTTTACGAAGTTAAGTTCAAGTCTTGTTTTAATGCTGATGTTATCAGTATCATCCTTTGCACAGGATATCAAATCACATGGGGTTACTTTTCCTGCCAAAATGAAGATCAATGAAAAGGTGGTTAAGTACAATGGCTCTGGATTGAGAGAAAAGTATTTCATTGATCTCTATGTTGCGGCACTTTATCTTCAGGCACAATCTTCAGATGCTAAGAAGATCACAAATGCTGATGAGGAGATGTGTATTCGTTTAAAAATCGTTTCTAATAAAGTAACAAGGGATAAATTCGTTGAAACTGTAACTGAGGGCTTTAAAACGTCTACTGCAGGAAAAGCCTCAGATTCGGAAATTGAATCATTCATGAAGATTTTTAGCAAGCCTTTTAAATCTGGAGATGACATCATCCTCATTTACAAGCCGGGAACTGGAGTTCAAGTGATTATGAACGGAGATAATCTTGGGACTCAGAAAGGTTTAGAATTTAAAAAGGCATTGTGGGGAATTTGGTTTGGTGATAAACCAGTTGATTCCGGTTTGAAAAACGCCATGCTAGGTAAGGTATAAATTAAAGCCATCTGAAAAGATGGCTTTTTCTTTTTAAACATTTGACAGTTTTGTTTGTCATTGTGATAGTTGTTTAATTTTAAAGATGAGAGCTCTTTTTATAATTCTGTTTTTAATTTCATTTTTTTCATTTGGCCAAACCGGAAAAATTTCTGGTACGGTAAAAAATAACCTGACGAATGAGCCAATTCCATTTGCGAAAGTAATCTTAGTTGGAGAGGGGAAAGGAGCAATATCATACGACGATGGAAACTTTTTGCTGGATAGTCTTCAACCTGGCTTGTATACAATTAAATTTTCTTCATCAGGATTTATTGATCAAATACTGACCGAGCAAAATGTAACTAATGCGAGATCACTTTTTCTTGAGATCAGACTTGAACCAATTGTAGTTGAACAAAAAGAGGTAGTTGTGAAAGCAGATGCTTTCGTCAAAAAGGCAGAATCGCCCGTATCAATGAGAACTTTAAACTCGACTGAGATCGAACGTTTACCAGGTGCAAACAGGGATGTTAGTAAAGTTCTGCAGGCCCTGCCAGGTGTAGCTTTGAGAGCTTCATTTAGAAATGACATTATAATTAGAGGTGGGTCACCTGGAGAAAATAAGTTTTATCTGGATGGTATTGAAGTACCTAACATTAACCACTTTGCAACTCAAGGAAGTAGCGGAGGCCCTGTTGGTTTGTTAAACGTAAACTTCATTCGAGAGGTAGAATTTAATTCTTCCGCATTTCCAGTGAATAAAGCCAACGGTTTAAGTTCCGTTATCAGCTTTAAGCAAAAAGACGGGAATAAGGATGCCCTAATTACCAATTTTGCCTTAGGGTCAAGTGATGCTGCTTTAACGTTCGATGGGCCGCTAGGTAAAAAAGCTGATTTTATTTTTTCTGCGAGAAGGTCGTATTTGCAATTTCTTTTTGCTGCTCTTCAATTACCCTTCTTACCGACATACAATGACTTTCAATATAAGGTCAATTTCAAATTGAATGATAAGAACAAGGTCACATTTATTGGGTTAGGAGCGATTGATGATTTTAAGCTGAATACAAAGGTAAACGACAAAGTAGATGATTCAGAGACAAGAGAGTTTAACGAGTATATTTTAGGGAATATACCGACTCAAGATCAATGGAATTATACGGTTGGGATGAACTGGCTTCACTATTCTAAAAATTCATATCAGACTTTCATTTTGAGTAGAAATATGCTGAAGAATATAGCTACGAGGTATTTTCAGAACATTGAGACCGATGAAAACAAACTATTGGATTATTCTTCTTTTGAAGCAGAAAATAAGTTTCGATTTGAGCATTTAAAAAATGTAAATGGTTGGAAATTTATGGTTGGATTCGGTTATGAGTTTGTTCATTATAACAATTCCACATTTAATAGAATTCAAATAGGAGTTACGCCTGTAACAGTTGATTATACATCTGACCTTTTCTTAAGTAAGTACTCAGTTTTTTCGCAGGTGAACAAGAACTTTTTTAATGATCGTCTGGGATTATCCCTTGGGCTAAGGTCCGATGTATCTGATTATTCAAGTAGTCTGTTAAACCCGCTTGATCAAATTTCACCAGTTTTGTCGGCTCGCTATGTCATTTCAGAAAAATGGAGTTTTAATTCAAGTATTGGAAGGTTCCATCAGTTGCCTGCATATACAATACTTGGTTTTAGAAATACGAATGGAGTCCTGGTAAATAAAGAAAACAATATAAAATACATCAGGGCTGAGCATTATGTAGCTGGATTGGAGTATTTGACTGAAAAAGATAGTAGATTGACAGTTGAAGGATTTTATAAAAACTATACCCGTTATCCTTTTTCGAACAAAGATTCCATCTCTCTTGCCAATTTAGGTTCCGACTTTGGTATAATAGGAAATGAGGAGATTAGTTCGATATCTAGTGGCAGATCGTATGGAGCTGAGTTTTTATATCAGCAAAAACTTTACAAAGGATATTATGGGATTGTAGCGTACACGTTTGTTACATCTGAATTTAAGGACAAGAATGATCAGTTTATAGCGTCTTCATGGGATAGTAGACACTCAGTTTCTTTGACCGGAGGTAAACGCTTTAAAAAGGGTTGGGAAATTGGATTGAGATGGTTGTTCTCCACTGGGGCACCTTACACTCCATATGACATTGCTACCTCTTCCTTGAAGCAGGTTTGGGATTTGAGAGGGCAGGGGGTGCTTGATTATAATATGTTGAATACGGAAAGGGAATCAAGCTTTCATCAATTGAATTTTAGAGTAGATAAGAAGATCTATCTTCAGAAGATTAATATGGATTTCTACTTGGATATTCAAAATATGTATGGGTACAAAACTACTGTAGCTCCGACACTTTTACTTCAAAAAGATGAACAGGGGAATCCACTGACTGATCCAAATGATCCCAATCGTTATTTAACGAAAGAAGTCGCAAATACTTCAGGAATAGTACAACCAACAATAGGGGTTATAATTGAGTTTACAACGAAGAAAAAAGTTAAATAAAGGAAAAGTCGACTCGTCTGTTTTTTTGTTTTCCTTCGGGAGTACTGTTTGTGTCAATGGGCTCCTTTTCACCTTTGAAATCGAGGACAATACGATCTTTGGAAAGTCCTTGGCTCACAAAGAAGTTGATCAAAGCTTCAGCACGTCTTCTCGAAAGATCTTCATTGTATGAATCTGAACCGTCAGAATCGGTATGTCCGGTTACTTTAATTCGTAAGTCACTGTGTCCATCGACAACTCTAACCATTTTGATCAAAAATGGGTAATATTCTTGCTTTAACTCGTCTTTGTCATAATCAAAATAGATCGGTTGAAAAACGAAGCTTTTCCTTTCTTTTTCTCTGATTTCAGGGGCATTATATCCCTTTTTTAGATCAATCAGGAATCGAGTGTACCAGACCTGTGACAACGCTGACTCTTCGTCTTTAGGGAATTCACCTTTAGATCGGTAAAGAATGATCTTTCCATTGTTTCTTTTGCAATCACTGCTGGTATACCTTCCTGTTAAATATCCTGTGCTGTCGTCATAAATGAGGTCTGCCGAGATATTACACCAAGTAATCTTGGAGTTGTTTTTCTTCTTTTCAATGACAAATTCAGAAAAGGAAAGCTTGTTTTGAGTTGACGTCCCACGTATTTTTTTAACAGCAAACATATCGGTGTCGTACATTTCGTTCCTTGTGTTTCCTGATACTTTTCCGTCCGAGATCTCGAAATTGGCAAATACTAACGTTGACTGATCATTACTTGCCCCATCTTTAATCATGATTCCTTGCCATACACCAGAAAGCTGACCAAAGAAAAATGGAATAAAAAATAAGATGGACGATATGGTCAGAAAAATTCTCATTGTTTAGTTATATCGATAAAACTCAAAAAATGTTCCGTTGTTTGTGATATATTTGAACATAAGTAAATTAATTCTGTTTACAAGAAAAAATAACATCATGAAGATCTTTAGTTTAGGATTAGTATTTTTTTCAATTTTTAGCTGTACAGCTCAAGAAAATAAAATGGATATGACAATTTATCAGTTTAAGGTAACAGATATTAATGGAAATGAATTTGATCTTTCAACGTTGAAAGGGAAAAAGGTTATGATCGTTAATACCGCATCTCAATGTGGCTTAACCCCTCAATATGAGCAACTGGAAGAAGTCTATGAGAATTACAAAGACAGCAATTTTGTGATTGTAGGTTTTCCTGCGAATAACTTCATGGGACAAGAACCGGGAACTGACGAAGAAATCGCGTCATTTTGCAAGAAAAATTACGGGGTAACTTTTCCAATGATGTCGAAAATTGATGTAAAGGGCAAGGATATGCATACATTGTATAAGTTCCTGACCGAGAAAGAGCAGAATGGGCTTGAGGATAACGAGGTTAAATGGAACTTTCAGAAATACTTAATAGGTGAAGAGGGTAGACTGGAAAAAGTGATTTCGCCCCGAATGTTGCCTAACGATCCTGAGGTAATTGATTGGATCAAAAAAGATTGATGAAACCGGGAGGTTGAAAGACCTCCTTTTTCGTTGATATTTTGTTGAAAAGTATCTTTTCTTATCACCCAAATCAAGAGGAAAAAGCGTCTGTTTTCCTTATTTTTGTTGGCTTATCAAAATGTAGATAGCTCAAAAAAAAAATCATGAGTGAAGAAGTAAAAAAAGATAATTATTCAGCGGATAATATTCAGGTCCTTGAAGGATTGGAAGCTGTTCGTAAAAGACCTGCTATGTACATTGGTGATGTCGGAGTCAAAGGACTTCATCACCTGGTGTATGAGGTAGTTGATAACTCAATTGATGAGGCCTTAGCAGGATACTGTGACACAATCATCGTTCACATCAATGAAGACAATTCAATTACCGTTCGAGATAATGGTAGAGGTATCCCTACTGCAATGCACACCAAAGAGAAAAAGAGTGCTCTTGAGGTAGTTATGACAGTGCTTCATGCCGGAGGTAAATTTGATAAAGACACGTATAAAGTTTCTGGTGGTCTTCACGGAGTTGGTGTATCTTGTGTGAATGCCTTGTCAACACACCTTAAAGCGACTGTCCGAAGAGAAGGGAAAATATTTGAGCAGGAATATTCAACAGGGAAACCATTGTACGATGTTCGAGTTGCTGGTGAGTCTGACGAAACCGGTACTGAAGTTACTTTTACGCCTGATGCAACTATCTTCGAAACGACAGAATATAATTTTGATACGCTTGCTGCCAGAATGCGTGAATTGGCATTCCTGAATAAAGGAATCAAGATCACATTGGTGGACCTTCGGAATTTAAATGATGAAGGTGAGCCGGCATCAACAGTATATTATTCAGAAGGAGGATTAAAAGAATTCGCGTCGTATTTAGACCGAAACAGAGAGCCACTGATCACGGATGTGATCTACTTTGAAGGAGAACGTGAAGGGATTCCTGTAGAAGTTGCATTGACATACAATACATCATACACTGAGAATATTCAGGCATATGTGAACAACATCAACACGCATGAGGGTGGGACTCACTTGTCTGGATTCAGAAGGGGATTAACAAATACGCTGAAGAAGTACGCGACTGATTCTGGGATGCTTGCAAAGGAAAAGATCGATATTGATGGTGATGATTTCCGTGAAGGATTAACAGCAGTTGTTTCGGTTAAGGTTGCAGAACCGCAGTTTGAAGGTCAGACTAAAACAAAACTTGGAAACAGGGAAGTAACTGCTCCTGTTTCGCAAGCCGTTTCTGAAATGCTTTCAAATTATCTTGAGGAGCATCCTTCTGAAGCGAAGATAATTGTTGATAAGGTTATCCTTGCTGCGAGAGCGAGACATGCAGCCAGAAAGGCAAGGGAGCTAGTTCAAAGAAAGAGTGTATTGACAGGGTCTGGTTTACCTGGTAAGCTGGCAGACTGTTCTGAAAAAGATGCTGCAAAATGTGAGATTTACTTTGTCGAGGGAGATTCGGCGGGTGGAACTGCGAAGCAGGGTAGAGACAGACATTTTCAGGCAATCATGCCGTTGAGAGGTAAGATTCTGAATGTTGAGAAGGCTATGCAACATAAGATCCTCGAGAATGAAGAGATCAAAAACATATACACTGCCCTTGGGGTTCGAATTGGAACTGAAGAAGATTCTAAGGCATTGAATTTAGAAAAGTTAAGATATCACAAGATCATTATCATGTGTGATGCCGACGTGGACGGGTCTCACATCGAAACCTTGATCTTAACATTCTTCTTCAGATATATGAAAGAGTTGATTGAAAATGGATATATCTACATTGCTACTCCGCCGCTGTATCAGGTTAAAAAAGGAACAAAGGCTGTTTATGCATGGAACGATGATCAAAGAGATCGTTTGATTCAGGACCTAAAAGGAGGAGGAAGTGAATCTTCTGTGAACGTTCAACGTTACAAGGGTCTTGGAGAGATGAATGCTGAACAGCTTTGGGAAACAACAATGAATCCTGAAAGTAGAACATTGCGTCAGGTGACAATTGAAAATGCTGCTGAATGTGATCAGATTTTCTCAATGTTGATGGGAGACGATGTTCCACCAAGAAGGGAGTTTATTGAAAAGAATGCAAAATACGCGAAGATCGATATTTAACTATTTCTTCTCCTAAAATTTTTAGACACCCTGCGGGTGTCTTTTTTTTTGAGGGATATTATGCTTTTTGTCGTTTATTCATTTAAATTGTACGTATGAAACAAATCTCTTTATTTCTTTTCATGACCGGGCTGGTGATCGGGCATGCTTTTACTCAAGGGCTTTATGATCGTTCGATGGTTCAGAATATTGAAATCTTCTTTGGGTTTTCGAATTGGGATTCTCAGCTCGATGCACTAGCATCGACTACTGAAGATTATTTACTTGCAGATTCCGTTAGGATCAACGGAGTTGTCTATGACAGTGTAGGCGTCAAGTATAAAGGGAATAGCTCTTACAATGCCAATAACAATAAGAATCCGCTTCATATTGAACTGAATTATATTCATGGAGGTTATAATTATCAAGGTTATACTGATCTCAAATTGCAGAATGGATACCAAGATCCGTCAATGATAAGGGAAGTGCTGTCATATGCCGTACTCGAACAATATATGGACTGTCCGAAAGCCAATTTTGCCAATGTATATATCAATGGTTCCTTAAGAGGGGTATATTCTAATGCAGAAAGTATCAACGGTAAGTTTAACGGAGATCATTATTTCTCTTCAGATGGAGCCTTCATAAAGTGCAATCCTGTCGGTGGCGCTGGACCAGGTGGCAATGGTAATCCTGATCTAAAGTATTTAGGAGTGGATACTACGCTTTATACGTCACGCTATGAATTGAAATCAGACTTTGGATGGACCGATCTGGTAGAGATGATTAATGTCTTGAATAACGATTTTGGAAATATCGAAAATTATCTTGACATGGATAGAGCAATCTGGATGCTTGCTTTCAATAATGTTTTGGTGAATTTGGACTCTTATAGTGGAGCGTTTAGACAGAATTATTATTTATACAATGATCTAAATGAACGATTCGTTCCAACTGTTTGGGACTTAAACATGAGTTTTGCTGGTTTTCCAGGTGGAACAGGTTCAGGTCAGTTGACAACCCCTTGGACTTTGGATCCTTTTTCAAATTCAGCGTCTGCAAATCACCCCCTAATCGTTAAGATATTGGCTAACCCAATGTATAAAAGGATGTATATGGCCCATGTTAGAACAATGGTCCAAGAAATATTTGCTTCAGGAAACTATATCAGTACAGCCAATCAATTGCAGAACTCAATTGATACGTACGTTTTGGCAGATCCTTTTAAGTTCTTTACATATGCACAATTTCAGGGAGGATTAACTGCAAACGTTAACACTGGTGGACCTGGACCTGGAATGACGACATATGGAATTCAGAATTTAATGGATCAACGAGTTGCATTTTTTAACTCTAATCCAGACTATCAGCTTGTCGGTCCAAATATCGTTTCTTACGCGGTTAGTAACGTCACTCCGAGCGTTGGTGAAGCTGTTTTTGTGACAGCTACATGTACTAATGAAACGATTGTCTATATGGGATACAGAATGGACCATCCGTTAAGATTCAATCGTGTTCAAATGTTTGATGATGGGGCTCATGGCGATGGTGCTGCAGGAGACAATGTATACGGTGTAGATGTTACGTTGACAAGCTCAGAAATGGAGTTTTATTTCTATGCGGAAAACTCCTTTGCAGGAATGTTTAGTCCTCAAAGAGCAGAACATGAGTTCTATTCACTGCTTGCCTCAGCGCCTTTTCCATCTGTTGGAGATGTGCTTATCAATGAGATATTAGCTTCAAATTCTAGTTATGGGTTTGATAATTATGGAGAGCACAACGATTGGATAGAGTTATACAATACAACTTCTAATGTTTTTGATCTTGGAGGATTGTACTTGTCCGATGACCCTGCGAATATCACAAAATGGGAAATTCCTGCAGGTACAATTCTTCCAGCAGGAGAGGTTCTAGTGATTTGGGCCGATAATGATACACTTCAGTCGGGGCTTCATGCGAATTTCAAATTGAACTCAGCAGGAGAGGAGCTTATTTTGACGGATGGTATCCAGTTGTATGATTATCTCAACTATTTTACACAAATAACAGATGTTGCTTATGCCAGATGTCCTGATGGGCAAACGTTTATATATGGTACACCAACTTTTAATGCATTGAACAATTGTTATGTTTCAGTTGAAGACTTAGAGAGTGATCAATTAGTTTTCGTATTTCCGAATCCGGCTGAAGACTTTTTAAACATAAAACTATCGAATGGAGAGGAAGTAACGATTTCTGTTATTGATCTTCAAGGTAGATTGATTTGTTCAGAGCAAATGAAAGGGGATTTGATCGAGCTTTCAACGAATGATTGGAAGACTGGTTATTATAGATTGATCATAAAGTTCATAGATGGATCGACCAGAAATCTTCCAGTAGTCAAGAATTAATGAAACGAACCCCATGAAAGTCGGGATTTTTCTTTTCTGTACTATTTTGTTTGGAGTAATAATGTCTGTGAATCCGGATGGCGTTGAATCATTAAGAATCTAAAAAAGAAGTCTCTGCTTAGAGGTGTAGTTTAAATGCAGTCGAGAAGGCAGAACAACGAGCCAAATAGAATTTTGTGGCGAATGTAGGTCATCACCAGATATCAAAAAAAAAGCCCCTGAAAATCAGGGGCTTAATTATTTGTCAATTGAAGTATTATTGTTTAATAACTCTAATCGTTGATGATACAGTTGAACTTTGCAATTCAAACATGTATAAACCAGATTCGAAGTGGGTCATATCAACGGTGCTAACCATGTTTCCTGATCCAAAAGTGATCAATCGTCCACTTGCATCAAACACATTATAATCGAATTTACCTTCAAACTCGATACTAACCATTTCGTTGGTTGGATTCGGGTATATTCCAAATTCTGGATTTACTTGCTCTTCGATACCTGCACAGGCATCTACTGTAATAGATCCCTGAGCTGAGCCGGAACAGCCATTCCCGTCAGTATAATCATAAGTGATCGTGTAAGTACCTACACCTGCTGTCAGCGGGTCAAAGGCATTTGAGCTTACTCCAGTTCCAGAGTATAATCCTCCTGCAGGTGAACCCTCTGAAAGAAGGAATCCATCCCAGTTCACACAAGGGGTAGGGAAAGTAGCTAATGAGACTGTAGGATTTGAATTGATCGTTACACTCACCTGATCAGTTGCCGTACAACCTCCTGTTCCAGTTCCTGTTACCGTGTACGTCGTTGACCCCACTGCAGGTGTAAATGAAGTACCTTGTGTGATTCCATTATTCCAAGTGTAAGTCGTGGCTGAACCGGAAGCGGTAAGCGTTACAGAATTTCCTTCACATGCAGACTGATCAGCACCTGCATTCACTGTTGGTGCTGGATTAACTGTAACCACTACCTGGTCAGTATTTACACAACCATTCGAAGTCCCTGTAACGGTATAGGTAGTCGTAGCAGATGGCGTAAAAGCAACGCCATTTGTTACTCCTCCAGTCCATGAGTACGTCGTAGCTCCTGTTGCCGAAAGTGTAACTGTAGCTCCACCACAAACTGTCTGATCATTACCACCATTCACTGCAGGCGTTGCATTGTATGTCACAGTCTGGGTATTTGATGATTGACATGCCCCAGCAGGAGTGAGGTACTGTATAGTGTACGAGTTGCCTACCACTGCATTGCTTATTACTCCTGTGGTAGCATTTATTGAAGCTCCATCAGTCGGAGTTGGGTTTAAAGAGAATGTACCACCAGTAGTTACGATGTTTGTTACAGTATTACTGGTGCCTTGACACCAGTTTGCCGATGTAAATGTAGGGTCGTCAACTGTATTCACTGTAACGGTTTCAATAAATGAATTCGGACAAGATCCAGAAACAGCATATTGAACTGAATATGTGGTTCCTAAAGTAGGATTTGAAATAACACCTGAGGTGGCATTTATCGTTGCACCATCTCCTGGTGCTGAACTGAAGCTAAACGTCCCTCCTGAAGTAATTATATTAGTTGGACCATTAGGAGCGCCGAAACAAAAATCACTAAATGTAAAGTTTGCGCTTGGAGGTGAAGTTACTGCAACCGTTGCGTAGACTGTCGATTGACAACCAGAGCTATTGGTTACTAAGCAGGTGTATTGAGTTGTCGTTGCCGGTGTTACAGTCAAGGATGCAGTTGATCCAATCAAAGTTGACCCATCATACCAAGCGTAGGTGGTTCCACCTGATGCCGTAATTGTGGCAGAGTTACCCGGACAAACGGATGTGTTGGGAGATACTGAAGCATTAAAGGCAGTTGAAGTCCCGATTGTTACCGAATATGTTGCCTGACAGTTACTACCCGGAGTCTTAATGTACACAGTATACGTTCCTGCAGCTAGATTAGTGAATGTAGCACCTGTCTGATAAATAGATCCGTTAATCGAATAACTGTAATTCGGAGTATCTCCTCCTGTAGGATTGGTAATTGTTATTATTCCGTTGTTGTTCCCACAAGTCGTAGCAGTTCCTGTTACGGTTGCAGCGGGTAGAGGATTTACAACCACCGGCAAATACAAACCACTTGTTTTACATGAACCATCTGCAAATAAATAGATCCTATGGTTTCCTGTGTTTGCGAAAGTGAATGTCGTACCCGACAGATTACTATTCGTCAACACTGTAGTAACAGGATCATTGGTTACATACCAGTCATAAAAAGTGGTATTGGTCGATCCAGATCCATTAACAGTAATTTGCCCACCCTGACATATCTCTGCTTCACTAAACGTAAAATTCGCGACAGGATTAGGTCCATTGGAAGTTAAAACATCCAGCCATAAACTTGATTTCCATGAAGTTCCATATAGTGATTCAGGCGTTCTCCATTGGGCATTGTTAAATAACTTCATTGTATTTACTCCAGTTGCAAGAGTTCCGTTTCTGTAATCAAAATCAACACATGTTAAAATAACAGTATCCTGAGGAGTACCATAGAATAATTCAAATGAAATCCAGAAAGCCCCAGTTACAGTTGGAGGATTCGTGAAGTCAAAAGTATTATATGCTTGTTCATCCATATCAGCCAGTAGTAGTGTATCTGTTGCCAATACTGCACCAGGATTACCAGCTGTTTCAGAATGGACACGTATTTTCATTAATCCTGTTCCTGAATTATTGTCGACTTGTAGAATAGGGAAAATCAGCCTTCTTACCTGAGTTGTGGCAGGTGCAACATAGCGATCAGCCCAACGTGTTGTCGGGAAGACAGGAGGGTAATCATAAGCCCCTGTACCGGGGAAGTAACCCCAATCATTCCATCCTGTGAATTCTGTGATATATGCTGCGAGGTCTTCAGTCACCGGGTTGTAGTTCCTTAATGTATCGCAAGCTGTTCCAGACGCTGCTGCAACCACTTGAACAAAACCTGTCTTTATCTCGGAATCACTTCCATAAGAATTTGAAGCTGTAAGTGTAATAGTGTATGTGCCAACCGTATTGAAAGTTACTGCAGGATTCTGAACTGTTTGATTTGCAGCGCCACCTCCAAAATTCCAGATCCAAGCCGTCGGGGCATTTGTCGAAATATCAGTGAAGTTTACAGAACCTCCTACCGGTATAATTATAGGTGAACCAATATCAGCAATAAAGTTTGTTACTGGAGGTGCATTCACAGGGTCACAGCCAGGTGACTGCAATAATGAGCTTCTAATTCCATTTAAGATGGAAAGCATGTAGTCAGCCTGATTTTGAGTAAACATTACAGTACAGTTACTGTAATCCATGTAGTTTTCATATTGTGTCTGAACCCCAGAACAAGTAGTCTGATTTCCGGAACATGAACCAGAATAGTTGAATGATGGACCAGCAGTATTTGGTGTATCCGTGAAGCCATCATCATTTGTGCAACTACCTGATCCTCCCCATGTGTGGTCAAGTCCAAGGTAGTGTCCAACTTCGTGAGTTAAGACATTATCGTTGTTCATTCCAAGGTTGTAATCCAATACGATTCCATCGATTGAGGACCCCGGTAGGAAAGAAGTTGTAGGACGATATGCATATCCTGCAGTACCGGAGTTTGCGCCATTTGAAATGTCACATATCCATACGTTTAAGTATTTGTTTCTATCCCAGATCTGAGAACCACCCGTAGCGGATGATTTCATTTTATTTTCTTCACCACCATCTGAGTTATACCAGTCTTCCGTTGTTGAAACTCTCACCACACCAACTTCTGTTAGCGGAGTACCTGTTGGTGTCTGAGTTGCAAGACAGAAATTGATATTCGGATCGGCTGGAATAAATCCGAATCCCGTCCGAGCCTGTGAAGCGTCAGCGTTCAATAAAGTAAAATCCTCCAAAAGATCGTTATATACCTGCATAATCAGGGCATTCGATACGTTTTCTGCTGGGTTGTTAGGGTTGTATACAACATGAAAAATGACAGGGATTGTATTTGCTCCTGGTACACGCATAGAGGTAGGGATCTGAACATTTCCTGCATTTTGAAGATAATCAGATTGAACCTGTTCCCAAATTCCAATTCTCTGGTAATAATCCTTGGTAAAATCATGCGATTTACAGTTATGAGCCTCATCAATGCCAGAGCCTCTGTTGACATCTTTTTGGGAAGTGCCGAAATTAATCTGTAAAGAAGAAGGTTGCGATGGTTTGACTGTTGTTTTGATCTTGTTTTGCAATACAGGCTGTTCAGCTATGTTTTTTTGAGCAAACGTTGATGAAAACAGAAGCAAAGCCACAAGAGTAAAATAGCTTTTTTTCATTTCTTAATAGTTTTAGATCATTCGAATTTAATCTTTTGACTACTAACCACCAATGATTGTTAATAATTTAAGTCTTTCGCTTTTTCTTTTTGGCTGCTGGAAATAAAATATTATTCAAAATCAATCTGTATCCTGGCGAATTGGGATGCAAATTAAGGTCTGTATGAGGATCTCCAACTCTATGCTCATAATCTTCCGGATCATGTCCACTATAAAAAGTCCAGGTTCCCTGACCATATTCTCCATGTAAATACCTTGCTGTGCCAAGTGATTTATTTTCCCCCATAACAAGCACATTAGGCTTTATGAAGTCTTTTTTAAAATCTGTAGTCTGCCCCATGAAACCTGAAATAACATCTGTATGACATTGAGTAAGCATGGTGGGTACAATATCCCATTTCGCACTGAATTCAAACAACGTGAATTTGTCGGTGTTTTCAGTTACTCTATTCAATCTTCTTAATTCAGTTCCATCGATTTCAGAATACTCATAAATCATTGGGTCTCGTACCAATTTATAGTCCTCAAATGCAAATGAATTCGAATAGTCTAATTTGTCTTGTGCTCTGGGATCTGATGAATCCCCGTCAAACATTGATTCGCAGATATCAGTGTTGTGCGCAGCTAAAGCGATATCGAAACTATCTGTTCCACTACACATCGTAAATAGAAAACCTCCACCCGCAACGAAATTCTTAATAGAAGACGCGACTGCCAGTTTGAGCTCAGAAACTTTTTTAAACCCAAGCATTTCTGCATCTCGTTCAGCGGCTGCTACTTGTTCTTTGTACCATGGATAAGATCTGTAATTGGCATAGAATTTACCGTATTGACCTGTAAAATCTTCATGGTGAAGATGCAGCCAGTCATATTTTGGAAGTACACCCATAACAATCGCTGAATCATATATCTTTTCGTACGGAATTTCTGCATATTCCATTACCATTGTTACAGCATCATCCCAGGGTTGAGATGTATTAGGTGTGTAAACAGCAATTTTTGGAGCTTTCTCAAGCTGAACGATCTCCATGTTTACTTCAGGGTTACCAATTTGATTTTTAATCTGATTCACCTGCCCATCTGCCAATACTTCATATTTGACCCCTCTGATGATGAGTTCTTCTTCTATCGCTCTCAAATGAGGCATGAGAAATGATCCACCTCGGTAATTCAATAACCATTCAATGACTACCTCATTCTCAAGTGTCCAAAAAGCAATACCATAGGCCTTTAGATGATTGTTTTGACTCTCGTCCATTGGTACTAAAAGCTGAGTAGCTTTTAATTGAATTGAAGAAACAATGATCAATATGGCGGAAATGAAAATTTTCATCAGGTATTAGTCCTTAAAAATTTATCCAAACTTTAAAAAGAAGGATCATCAATTTCATTAAAATCAAAATTATCGTCCGATTCTTCTGTGAAAGAATTCATTTTACTTTTTACAGTAACCGTTCTCGTGTTTTCATTTTCAAACCCTGTATTTGCAGAAAGATTAAAGTTTCCTTCCGACGTAGAATCATCCATGTAATTTTCGATGTTTTCAAAACGAGCGTATTCTCCAACAAACTTCAATCGAACATTTTCCAATGCTCCATTTCGGTGCTTTGCAACAATTATTTCACCGAGACCTTGATTTGAATTTCCTTCCTCATCGTGATGAAGCCCGTAATACTCAGGGCGATAAATGAATGAGACAATATCCGCATCCTGTTCGATAGCCCCAGATTCACGCAGATCTGATAGTACAGGTCTTTTATCACCTCCCCGAGTTTCTACGGAACGGCTTAGCTGAGATAACGCAATCACAGGAACGTTTAATTCCTTAGCGATTTCCTTAATCGACCTGGAAATGGTCGAAATTTCTTCTTGTCTATTTCCTGAGCTTTTTGCTCCTGACGTCATCAGCTGTAAATAGTCGATAATGATCATCTGAATGTCGTATTGCATTTTCATTCTGCGACATTTAGCTCTTAAATCGAAAACGGACAAACCTGGTGTATCATCAATGTAAATTGGTGCCGTGGCCAGTTTGGCAATTCTAGAGTGCAATTGCTGAAACTCATGTTCTTCCAAATTTCCTTTTCTCAGCTTTTCTGCTTTGATCCGTGCTTCACCTGAAATCAAACGTTTTACGAGCTGTACAGAAGACATTTCAAGGGAGAAGATAGCAACCCCCATATTATAATCTACAGCTGTGTTTCTGGCCATTGATAATACGAAGGCAGTCTTTCCCATAGCAGGACGAGCTGCAATTACGATCATATCAGATCGTTGCCATCCTGAAGTCAATTTATCAAGACTATGGAATCCTGTAGGGATACCTGAAATTCCATCTTTATTTTGTGCGGCAGCTTCAATCTCACGAATGGCTTGACTAACTGCAACCTGCATCGTGTCAAAGTGTTTACCTGTATTATTCTCAGCAATCTTAAAAAGTTCACCCTCAGCTTTATTCAAAACATCGAAAACATCATTCGTATCGTCAAACGAATCTCTGATGACTTCGCTGGACATTCTGATCAATTCTCTTTTAATGTATTTCTCAGTAATGATCCTGGCGTGATACTCAACGTGTGCCGAAGAGGCAACGCGAGAAGTAAGTTGTGAGATGTATGCCGCTCCTCCGGCAGCTTCAAGACTTCCTTTTTCCTTTAATTTATTGACAACAGTCAAAAGATCAATAGGGCTGGAGTTTCCGAAGAGCTCTCTTATGGCTTCATAAATGAATTGATGCTTCGGGTCATAAAAACTCTGAGGTCGCAAAATATCAATGGTGTCTGTTACAGCATTTTTTTCAAGCATCATAGCTCCAAGAACTGCTTGCTCCAAATCTAATGCCTGAGGCGGAATCCTTCCTAGCTCAGTAATAATGGAGCTACTGGACCGAACACGGGACGCTGGCTTTTTGCTGTTATTTTCAGACGAGTTTTCCATGTAACAAATATAGCGAAAGCGTGTCGAAATGTCACGGAGTAAATGAAAGAGTAATCAAAATTTATTCAATTCGTTTATCAACATTTGTTAATTACCCCTTTAACTTTGTATCGTGAAGAAAGAATTGATTCTTACCAATGATGGTTCAATGACCATTCGAATTAACGACCTGAATGAAAACTATCATTCAGGACATGGCGCTATTCAAGAGGCTATGCACGTCTTTATTCAAAATGGTTTGGGGTTAATACCAAGTTCGTCCGATTTACCAATTCGAGTTTTTGAAATGGGTTTAGGGACTGGGTTAAATGCTCTACTTTCTTATCAGTACGCGAAAGAGAATTCTATTGAAATTATATATTCAGGTATTGAAGCTTATCCTGTTGAAAAAGAGTTTTATAGTAAGCTGAATTATGTTGAGATAATCGGAGTTGATTATGTAGATTTTTTCAGTTGGATGCACGATTTGAGATGGGGTGTTCTTGAGCGGTATGACGATCATTTTTCCGTTCGAAAGATCCATCAGAATCTATCAGTATTTTGTCCTGAACCCTCGATCTTTGACCTTGTTTTTTATGATGCATTTGGTCCAAGAGCCCAAAGCGAGATGTGGGAAATGGATAATCTGGAAAAAATGTTCTCGCTATTAAAAACGAATGGCAAATTGATTACCTATTGTGCACAGGGTCAATTCAAAAGAAATCTAAAACAAATCGGTTTTGATGTTGTTGCGCTACCCGGGCCTCCCGGCAAGAGGGAAATGACAGTTGCGATTAAGCTGTAATAGCTTGAGTTGAAGTCAACTTACACTTCATAATCCCGTCTCGATCGATCTCAGATAATTCAACAGTTTGAAATGTATTGATCATTTGCTCGTCAAATGGAAATTTAACTTTGACATAATTCTCTGTGAATCCGTGCATCATTCCGGTATCCTCTTCGTTTTCAAATAGAACCGAACGTATTGTTCCTATATTTTCCTCGTAAAAAGCTCTTTTCTTTTTTTCTGAGAGAATATGTAGCATCTTAGATCGCTCTTTTCGAACATTCATCGGAACTGGATCCCCAAGTTTAACTGCGGTGGTATTAGCTCTTTCGGAATAGGTGAATACATGGAAATAGCTCACCGGGAGGTCCTTTAGGAAATTCAAAGAATCCAAGAATTCTTCATCTGTTTCACCTGGAAATCCGACAATAACGTCAACGCCAATGCACGCATCTTTTCTAATTGATTTTATTCTTGAAACACGTTCCGCATAAAGCTCTCTCAAGTACTTTCTGCGCATTGCTTTTAGCAACCTGTTGTTTCCAGATTGAAGCGGGATATGGAAATGAGGAACAAAATGATTTGATTCATTAAGGCAAAAATCGATGATTTCATTCGATAGTAAGTTGGGCTCAATAGATGAAATTCGGTACCTATCAATTCCTTTAACCATGTCAAGTCCTTTGATCAATTGAAAGAAATTCTCCTCGCTCCCTTGTCCAAAATCACCAATATTTACGCCAGTAAGAACGACTTCCTTTACATTGGTTTCGGCAATCTTTTCGGCCTCTTTTAAGGTGTCTTGAATGGGTGCATTCCTACTTTTTCCGCGGGCTAAGGGGATTGTACAAAAAGTGCAGAAATAATCACAGCCATCCTGAACCTTAAGAAAAGATCGAGTTCTGTCGCCAAACGAAAAACTTGGTACAAATTCTTTCGTCTCCTTTATTGATTCATTTTCAACCTTTGCGACATTGCCTTTATGATCAATTCCTTCAATGTGTTCTATTACATTAAATTTCTCATTTGCACCTAAAACGACATCAACTCCGGGAATCTGAGCAATCTCCTGAGGCTTGAGCTGTGCATAACAACCAATGATGGCAACAAACGCTTCAGGATTAATTTTAAGGGCTCTTTTGACTAACTGTTTACATTTTTTATCAGCATTTTCAGTAACCGAACACGTGTTGATCACGTAGATATCGGGAGTTTCTTCGAAATCAACTTTTGCATACCCAGCATCAATAAACTGACGAGCAATAGTTGATGTTTCTGAGAAATTCAGCTTGCAGCCTAGGGTGTAGAACGAAACTTTTTTGTACTGATTCATAAGAGGGTGCAAAATTAGCGTAAATGAAGTAGATTACAAAGATGAGTGCAGATGAGTTTGAATTTGTATTTTCGGGTTAACATTGAATTATGAAATATCAATTGAATATCAATTATCAGTTATTTCCAACGACTGATAGTTTGAATGAAGAAGAGAAGGGGTTATTAGAAAAAGCCCTTAGTGTATGTGTCGACGCATATGCCCCATACAGTAAATTCAAAGTAGGGGCGAGTGTTTTATTGGGGAATGGGCAGGTGATCATTGGAAGTAATCAGGAAAATATTGCTTACCCCTCTGGATTGTGTGCCGAAAGAGTTGCGCTTTTTCATTGTGGAAGTAATTACCCGAATGAGACTGTAGAAGTTTTATGTATTGTTGCGAAAGGTAATCTTCTTCCGGTTGATCGACTTTTAAGTCCTTGTGGAGGATGCAGACAAGTGATGGTGGAAGTTGAAGAACGTCAAAAACAACCATTTAAAGTGATCATTGTTAGTCAGGATGGAAGAGTATTGATCTTCGAAAGAGCAAAGGATCTTTTGCCTTTCGTTTTTGGTTCATTATGAGTGTAATTTTTCAGAAAAACTGGTTTTGGCTCTTGCTCGGAGTGGCAATGTACATGAATACAATCGGGCATGATTATGTGGTTGATGATCTAATTGTAGCAACCAAGAATAGTCTTACTGAAAAAGGAATTAGTGGTATTCCAGAAATCTTTTCACATAGTTATTTATATGGTTATGATGGTCGGGAAGATGAATCCTATCGACCATTGGTCCTAACAAGTTTTGCTATCGAGAGATCCTTATTTGGATTGAATTCATCAGCTTCACACTTCGTCCAAATTTTATTGTATGGTTTGACAATAATGGCTCTGTATAAGATGCTAAAGCTGTTGTTTGAAAATCGTTCAGGCTATTTTACGGAGTGGATCGTTCTTTTATTTGCCATTCATCCGTTGCATTCTGAGGTCGTTTCGAATGTCAAAAGTAGGGACGAGATATTGGCAGCATTGTTCTTATTTGTGTCGTTGTGGTATTTTTTGAGGTGGCTCAAAGATTCGAAAAGAATAAAATACATCTCACTTGCTGGAGCTACCTTTTTTGTTGCGGCTCTTTCAAAAGAATCAGTTATACCCGCATTTATTCTATTTCCATTGATCTACCACTTGAAGAATGGTTTCAATTTCGCAGGAATGGCAGCATCATTGCTTGCGTCTGGGCTACCATTAATGATCTATTTATTTATTAGATCGCAAGTTCTTTCAGATGTTTTGATCGGTGATCCGATCGATCCAGTAGCTAATTCTTTGGTCATTTATGAAGGGTTTGATAGATTTCTGGTCAATTCTTCGATCTTCTTAAAATACATTCAGCTTTGTTTACTTCCTATTCAAATGAGCTGGGACTATTCATTATCTACATTTACCATTGAGGGTGCCGGGGTTTCAGGGTGGTTAGGAGCAGTCTTACTAATATTTTTATTGACAGCAATGGTGGTTGGAACATTTTTGAGGAAGGATTGGGGGATAGGTGCTGTTTTATTTGGGACGACCTTCATTGCTACATCGAATTTTTTCTTTTTGATCAATTGTCCCTTGGGTGAACGATTCATGTTTCTACCATTGTTGGGAATAATCATCCTTGTTGTATGTACATTTAGTTGGGTTGGTGATAAATTGAACAAGCCCGTGCTTTTGACAAGTATAATTGGTCTTTCGGCTTATTACGTTCCTAGAACTTTCATCCGAAACATGGATTGGAAGAACAATCTATCCATTTACGAATCAGGAGTAGCAGTTTGTCCAGAATCCATTAAAACCAATTTCAATCTTGGCACAGAATACTTGGAGCAAGGAAATAAAGCTGTCGTTAAGGACGTTTGGTTTGATAAGGCGATTAAAAGTTATCAAAAGTGTCTGAAAATCTACGATTTGTATCCAAATGTCTATGAGAATCTAGCTTTCGTTTATGGTGAAAAAGCGAAAATTACTCAGTCGACAGAAGATAAATTGAAACATTTGAATCGTGCAAATGATCTTTTGGGAGTAGCTATAGATTCTCTTGAACTTACAAAAAGAACGTTATTCAATAATCGTTATTACATCCTGGATGAATTGATAAAGCTTGAAGGGAATTCAGAAAATAAGACAATCTATTTGAGCACAATGGCCAAAACAGCTGCTAAAGTAGAGAATTTGACAAAGGATGATTTACATCGTTTGATCTATTCAAATTATGAGTTGAAAAAGGATGATGAAGTCGTACGATTAATTAACGAATCCGGGCTTGAATTCAAAGAGCTTAGTGCAGTATTTCTAGAGTTTTCTAAAAGGTATTTTGAACGAAGTGAAATCGAAAAAGCCACTACGATTATGTCGATCTATTGTATTTTGAATCCCGATGACATTAGCTCAAGATCAAATCTTGCTATGCTTTATGAAATGACAGGTGAATTGGATAAAGCAATGTTGATGTACGAGGATATTTTAAAGCAATATCCAGATCAACTTCATACACTTGAGCTTTATAACAATCTAAAGGTCAGGATGAATAAGTAAGACACCAAGAGAAAGGGAGAAATTGAATACCTGAAAAGGATATTTTTCTATATTTGTGAGTTGAAAATTAAACAAGGTAAAAATGGCGGTAAAATCGGCGAGCAAACCTTCAAAAACGACCAGAAAAGAAGCTTCTGCTTCCAATACGAAATTCAGCAAGGAGACTTACATCAAATGGTATAAAGACATGTCTTTGATCAGAAGATTTGAAGAAAGAACTGGTCAATTATACATACAACAAAAATTTGGTGGTTTTTGCCACTTATATATTGGACAGGAAGCAATAGCAGTCGGTACAGCAAGTGCTTGTCGTACGGGTGATAAACACATGACAGCCTATCGTGACCATGCTCATCCGATTGCACTTGGAAGTGATCCAAGAATTCTGATGGCAGAATTGTTCGGAAGGATTACAGGTTGTTCTAAAGGAAAAGGAGGGTCAATGCACTTCTTTGACAAGAACGTTAACTTCATGGGAGGACATGGGATTGTGGGTGCTCAGATCGGAATGGGTGCGGGAGTTGGATTTGCTGAAAAGTACAATGGAACAGACAATGTAGCTTTTGTTTCTATGGGTGATGGTGCTGTACGTCAAGGAATGTTGCATGAAACTTTCAATATGGCTATGAACTGTAAATTGCCAGTTGTATTCATTATTGAAAACAATAATTATGCAATGGGTACCTCAGTTGAACGTACTACGAATGTTACAGACCTTACGAAGATTGGTCTTTCTTACGAGATGCCATCAAGAGCTGTAAATGGTATGCGTCCGGAAGATGTTCACGATTCAATTGAAGAAGCTGCGGATAGAGCTCGAAGAGGCGATGGACCAACATTATTGGACATTAGAACTTATCGTTACAAAGGACATTCGATGTCTGACCCTCAGAAATATAGATCCAAAGATGAAGTGAATGAATGGATCGAAAAAGATCCAATCACTCATTGCTTGGAAATGATTCAGAAAAATAATTGGATGACTGAAAAGGAGATTGAAGAGATGAATGAGTGGGTGAAGAATGAAGTAGAAGAATCAATTGTTTTTGCTGAGAATTCTCCATATCCAGAAGCGGAAGAACTTTACAAAGATGTTTATGTACAGGAAGATTACCCGTACATCATAGAATATTAATTGATAGATATTACAGTTAACAATGGCTGAAGTAATTTACATGCCCAAGCTTAGCGACACCATGACTGAAGGTGTCGTTGCAGAATGGACGAAGAAGATTGGTGATAAAGTAAGTTCAGGAGAAGTACTTGCTGAAATTGAAACTGATAAGGCAACGATGGAATTTGAATCATTTTATGATGGGGTTCTATTACATATAGGGGTAGAGAAAGGTAATGCTGCACCTGTAAATTCTGTTTTAGCCATTATTGGTAAAGAGGGAGAAGATATAAGTGCACTGATCAGTTCAGCTCCTGCAGCTGAAACTAAAGTAGAACCAGCTCCTAAACAAGAAGAAAAAACGGTTACTCCTGAGCCGGCACCTTCAGAAACAAAGGTTGCTGCCGTAACAACTGCTACGGCACCGGTGGCTGCACCAGCCCCAGTAGCTCAAAATAACGGAAGAGTATTTGCAAGTCCACTTGCGAAAAAACTTGCTGAAGAAAAAGGTATCGACATTCATGCTGTAGCTGGAACAGGTGAAGGCGGAAGAATTGTCAAAAGAGACGTAGATCATTTTGTTCCTTATACTCCTGCTTCTGGAGCTTCTGCCATGATTCCTTCAGTTCCTGCTGGAACAGAATCTTTTGTAGATGAACCTGTTTCTCAAATGAGAAAGACCATTGCAAGAAGATTGGCGGAAAGCAAGTTTACTGCACCACATTTTTATTTGACTCTTGATATTGACATGGACGCTGCAATAGAAGCAAGAAAGTCAATTAATTCCAATGGAGTTAAGATCTCATTCAATGACTTTGTGGTTAAAGCTGTGGCTCTCTCTTTGAAAAAACACCCTGCGATCAATAGTTCTTGGTATGGTGATTATATCAGAAGAAATCATCATGTACACGTTGGTGTAGCTGTAGCGGTAGATGAAGGGCTTTTAGTTCCTGTAATTCGATTCGCGGATTCTAAAGGATTGTCTACAATTTCAGAAGAAGTTAGAGAATACGCCAAGAAGGCCAAGGATAAGAAACTACAACCATCGGATTGGGAGGGTAATACCTTCACAATTTCAAATCTTGGAATGTTTGGTATAGAAGAGTTTACAGCTATTGTAAATCCACCTGACAGCTGTATTCTTGCTGTAGGAGGTATTAAAGAAGTTCCTGTTGTAAAGAATGGACAAGTTGTACCGGGAAATGTGATGAAAGTGACTCTTTCTTGTGATCACAGAGTGGTTGATGGTGCATCTGGTGCTTCATTTTTACAGACCTTCAAAAATTTCATGGAGAATCCTGTGAACATGTTGTTATAATTTAGTAGGTTAGCAATTCTAAAACTATTGCTTACTTCTTATGATTGTAGTCCGTTCTTTAAGAGCGTTGTGCCTATTGGCATCATTGCTCTATTTGGAAAACGCAGTTTTTTCTCAATCCATTATCAGAGTAAAGGTCCTTTCGGTTCAGACCTTGAATAATTCTGACTGTGATGCTGATATACTCTTTATCACTAACAACTCTGACTTTGTCTGGGAATTTACTGCAACTGATAACACATTGGGTTATACCAACAACAATCCGGCACTATTTGGTGTGTTTGATTTTAATTATGCCTATTTTAATGGTAACAATGGGCCATATACTTTTGCAACGCCAAATGGCGGATTTTCACCATCCAATGGACTTTTCTTTGATCATCAGTATATATGTCCTACTGACGTTCCGACAACGATCAATTTAGCTTGGGAAGCCTATGAGAATGATGATGCCGGGAACTATGACATTCTGGGCCTCACGGATGGAGAGACTGGAATTCAAAATGTCACAATGACGGTTCCTGGAGCTCCTGGAACGCTAAATTACTCGTTCAGTGCAAGTGGCTCAGGAGGAGGATGTAATCAAACATATGTCATCAATCTACAAGTTGAACGAGTTGATTTTGCAACTTCTGTTATTATCTTGGCTGATGATATATGTGATGCTAATCTTATCAATATCAATACGACATACCAAACAGCCATTTGCGCAAGTAACACGCTTGAAACAAATGAGCCAAGAGGTGGGGATGTAGCGACTAATAATTCATCAGCATGGTTCAAGTTTGTTGCACCTGCAAGTGGATCGGTGGAGGTTACTACAGATCTTGGCGGCACAGAGATCGGAACTTACATAGAAATTTATCATGCAGCTGACGGAGGGAACTGTGGTACAGGAATCCAACCAATAACAGGTGTGCTGATTAAGGATAAATTCGATTATTTGTCTCATATTCAATTTTCCGACGGTATAGATCTTTTGGGATTAGATCCTGAAGCACAAATCTCTCTGAGCGCATGTGATCCACTGCCTCTTATAAGTTATCAAAAGTTAATTGCAGGAGAAACTTATTATGTACAACTTACGGGAGATGATCCTAACGATGCGGGTATTGTTGAAGTTCGTGTAAATGATTTAGGTGGAGGTCCTGCCGCAGATGCTGAGGATATCCCTTGTCTGTCCTCTTCAGTTCCATATGGTGTAGCACCAGTTTCCAATCAGACGGGTAACCCTCCATCAGTAACGATTGATTTTGGTTGTGCATACGATGGAGGTGATGATTTTGCAGAAACAGGGGCTGCACACACGAACAATAACCCAAATAACTATCACGCATATGATTACGATCATGTTGCTGAGAACAATGGAACTGTTAACGAAAGTGTATGGTTCAATTTTGTCGCTCCAAATAATGGTCGAATGATAATTGAGACTGATTACGATGATGTGATCTATGGTGAGAATAATGCCTTGTTTGCGTACGATGTTCTTTTTTCTCCAGGATTACCTTCTGATTACTCTTGTGCCAATCTACAGTTTTTGGACGCCGATGATGGAGGAGCAAATAATTTCTTAGGTGGAGATCCTAGCGCCGTAATTAATGCACGGTGTCTTGAACCTGGATATAAATATTTTGGGATGATGGACCCATCTGATGCAATTACCCCACTAAGCTCTCAAGAGATCAGTTCATGGATTTACGACCCCTCGGTTTCAGACCCTTCATTAAATCCTCCGGGAAATGACATCCTTTGTCTTGCATTTGCTGATCCTCTCTATGAAATTCCTGTGACTCTTGCTGGAACTAATCCAGATTTTCAAGCGGTTGCAGGAACAAACGTCCTTGCATGTAGAGAATACTTGGCTGGAGAACCAGCATCATCTCCTTTATCAGGTGATAGGGCAGATCAGACAGTATGGCATTACTTCGTTGCGCCTCCTTCAGGTGCAGTTGAAATGAACTTACGAGCATACATTGGACTTGATACACTTAGATATGCAATCTACACTTTTCTTAATGGGACAGATTGTTACGGTGGTTTACAACCAGCAACCTTTACTGAAGACGGAACAAGAAATACTCCCCTAATCACTCCTATGCTCCAGGGTTCAGCTGGATTTGAAGGTACACAGGAGTCTATTTGTTGTCTAACACCTGGAGCTCTTTACGCGGTTCAATTAGATGGAGGTTCGCCTGGAGATGAAGGTCAATATATCATTGAATATATTCGTGAGGTAGAAAGTGATGCCGGTGATATTGAATTAGAACTGGTTGCCGCAGCAGAAACAATTACTGTTACTAGTGGAGATACCGCATTTGTATGCTGGGGAGAAACTGTAGATCCAAATATCATGTTGAATGGAATAGGGGAGTCAACAATGAGTATTCCTTCATGTTTAACTCTTGGTTATGTAATCCATCAGACGAATCCGGTACCGGATCCAGTTTCGGGCAGTGGATTCACGTTTATTGACTCACTTCAATCAGACAATGGGGTTTTCTTAAATGATACAGATGGTTCAGGAACATTCGGAAATCCAATGTTCAACCAGATTTATTACGTATCCCCAATGGCTGATGAGCCGGCAAACTGGGGAGATCTTACATGTAATTCATCAACCGTTGAAAATGGAGTTCCAATCGTGTTCTTACAACCTGTAGTTCCTGTCTCCAATTACAACAATGCGCTCTGTGAAATTACATTTACAGCAAATGGTGGATTAGCAACCTTCTACGGGTCTAACTTCTCTTACACAATTGCAGATGGTTCAATGAATCTTGTAGAAACCGGAGTGTTTAGTGCAGGAGTAAATGTTGTTTTTGCAGTACCTTCTGCAGAGGTATTCACGATCTCGGTGAATGATGGGGCTTGTCCTTATGTTTTCACTGTTGATGCAACAGCTTGTTCGAATCCTTGTATCGTTGCTCCAAACTTGAACTTCGTGAATACGTCAATATGTAACGGACAATCTATCTTCTTGGAAGGCGCCAATCAGACGACTGCAGGATTATATACAGATGTATTTATTGGAGCAAACGGATGTGATAGTACAGTGTACACGACGTTAACAGTACTTGAACCATCATTCTTTGCACAAGAATTCACTATTTGTGAAGGTGCTTCGATCTCAGTAGGCACTAGTGTTTATAACACTTCGGGAATTTACACAGATGTTTTTGTGTCCGCGAATGGATGTGATAGTACTGTTGTCACGACTTTATTTGTAACATCGACGCTAACGTCAAATACGAGTGTTACGATTTGTGAAGGCGATAGCTACTCATTCGGATCAAGTACATATAATACTTCAGGAACATACTTTGACAATTTAATATCTGTAGATGGGTGTGATTCAATTGCCACACTATTCTTAACAGTTCTTCCAGTTGAGAATGGATCCTTTGCTATGACGATCTGTGCCGGTCAGTCATATTCGTTTGATGGAAATACACTTTCAGCATCAGGAACTTATCAGCAAACAGTTACTGCAGCGAATGGTTGTGATTCAATTGTAACACTTTATTTAACTGTATTGCCAGAATTGATTGGATCTACATCTGCTAGTATTTGTAGTGGTCAGACTTATTCGTTCAATGGTCAAACGATAAGTAGTGCAGGTACTTATACTGCGAATCTAACCAATGCGAATGGTTGTGACTCTACGGTTACATTGTATTTATTTGTAGATGACGCTGTAGAAACGTTCCAGGAAGTTACGATAGGTCTCGGAGACACTTATATATTCGGAACTCAGAATCTATCTGATCCTGGTGATTACACGGAAGTCTTTACTACATCAGCAGGTTGTGATTCTATAGTTTACTTGACTTTAAATGTTTCTGACTTCCTTATCTCGAACATGGTAACTCCAAATGATGATGGGCAGAACGATACTTGGAAAATATCTAACCTAAGCATCATCAGCGGATGTGATGTCATGATCTATAACAGATGGGGCCAACCAGTCTATTCAACCAATGATTATCAGAATAATTGGAACGGTACTAAAGATGGGGAGCCTCTTCCTGACGGGGTTTATTACTATTCGATCAAATGTTTGGATTCTGAGTACACCGGAGAAATTAATTTATTCAGATTTAAAAAATAAGCGCCATGAGAATACAGATGAAATATATATTGTGTAGCGCTATCGTAGGATTATTGACGCATATCTCTGCGCAACAGACACCTCAAAGTAATCTATATAATTACAATAGATTTTCCTTTAACCCAGCATATGCAGGAGTGAATGGTTGTACCGAGGTTTATTTTTCACATCTCAATCAGTGGGTGAGAGTGTCAGGTGCGCCAACAACTAGTTTTCTTAGTGCAAATACTGCATTTAAAAATGTATGGGGAGCTGGAGGAAGTGTTTTGATCGATAAGCTTGGAATGCTTCAGCAAGTGGCTGCTTCAGGTTCTCTTTCATATGGATTGCCTTTACCAGAACCCCATCGACTTAGGATTGGATTAACGGCTGGTTACTATCAGTTCAGAGTGAATCCTGAAGGAGCTGTTGTACTCGATGGTGCAGATGTGATTGTGAATGGAGGTACTCAATCTTCATCCAGCATCAATTCAGAATTAGGAATTATGTATCAATTTAAAGGATTGGAAGTCTCAGCTTCTTCAAAGCAGGTTGTGCAATCTTTTTCAAATTTTGGGTACACGGGGCTTGACGGATACGGATTTAGAAGGCATTTGATTGGTTATTTGGCTTACACGCAACGAATCAATGATAAGTTTTCGGTAAAACCTTCTTTGAT
>JALRFI010000202.1 GCA_023253775.1 Crocinitomicaceae bacterium | reverse complement strand
GATTTAGTTAAATAGAAAACTCCATTTAGGTTAGTGTTAATAACGCTGTTCCAATCATCAGAATTCATCCGCATGAATAGTTGATCCTTCGTAATTCCAGCATTATTAACCAAACAATGGATATGAATATCTTGTTTGGTGATCCTGCCGTCTTTCCCTGTTCCATGGATCGAGTTGGCAGCAAGACCATTTTCAGCGATCATTTTTGAAGCAGCTGGAGATGTTGTTCCTGTAGCATAACTAGCTTCCTTATTTACTGGATCAGGATTAGGAGCAGCAACAGCTTTTTCAGCTACAGGAGCAGCTTTCACTTCCTCCTTTTTCTCCTCCGCTTTAGGCGCTGATCCCTCTGGGCGTGCAGCAGAAGTGTCGATCAGACAAACAACTTGTCCAACCTTAACCACATCTCCTTCGCCTGCTTTGAGTGTAATGATACCGCTGTCCTCTGCAGGAAGCTCTAAAGTTGCTTTATCCGAATCAACCTCTGCGATAGCCTGATCCTTTTCAACATAATCACCATCAGATACCAGCCATTGAGCTATTTCAACTTCTGAGATCGATTCTCCCGGACTGGGAACTTTCATTTCTAAAACTGACATATGCGTCTATTTATAGGGAATTCTTATTATTTAACTTTCACTTTTGCATAGCTGAAAAGGTCCGCAAACAATTGCTTCAAACGCTTTTCATGCAATTTCTTAGATCCTTCTGCTGCTGCTGCAGTTGCATTTCGACAAACACCAACGAATGGGATCGATCTCATTGACATTGCAATGTAGGTCCAAGCTCCCATATTTGCAGGCTCTTCCTGAGCCCATAAAATATTCTTAGCATTCTTGTATTTGCTGATCACAGCTTCAATCTGTTTCTGTGGAAGTGGATACAATTGCTCTACACGAACGAAAGCCATGTTTTCTACTCCAAGCTCCTGAGCTTGAACTTTCATTTCGTAGTAGAACTTACCTGAACAGAAAACAACAGTGTCAACAGAAGCAACTTTTGCTGCCGAATCATCAATTACCTCCTGGAAGCTTCCCTTGGCCATTTCGTCAAGAGAAGAAACCGCTTCAGGATAACGGAGGATCATTTTAGGAGAGAAAACTACCAGAGGCTTTCTGAAATCTCTCTTCAATTGTCTTCTCAATAAATGGAAATGATTGGCTGGAGTTGATGTATTTACAATCTGCATATTAAGGTCGGCGCACTGTTGCAGGAAACGTTCCATACGACCCGAAGAATGTTCCGCTCCTTGTCCTTCATATCCGTGAGGAAGAAGCAATACCAGACCACTTTGTGTTGCCCACTTATCTTCACCTGCAGATATGAACTGGTCAATCATGATCTGTGCACCATTGAAGAAGTCTCCGAACTGAGCTTCCCAGATTGTTAATCCATTTGGTGTTGCCAGAGAGTAACCGTATTCAAATCCTAAAACACCGTACTCAGAGAGCAAGGAGTTATGTACATTGAACTTTGCCTGTTTAGCTGACAATAGATTCAAAGTTTCAATTTCTTCTTCTGTATCTTCAGTTTTCACGACAGCATGTCGGTGAGAGAAAGTACCTCTTTCAACATCTTGACCAGAAATACGAACCGGATGGTCTTCTTCTAATAAAGTCGCATAAGCCAACATTTCGGCTGTACCCCAATCCAGCTTGTCTTCTTTGATAGCGTTCATTCTGTCTTCAAAGATCTTGGCGATTTTACGGAAGTATTTCTTCCCTTCAGGAAGAGTGGACAATTTAACTCCAAGCTCATATAATTTCTTTTTGTCGACTCCTGTGGTTGGTGAATTGTCAAAGTCACCGGCATTTGCATGTCTGAATCTTTCCCAGGTTGAGCTCAAGAAATCATAGACAAGTGCTTTTTCCATTTTACGGGATGCTTCGAATTCATCCTCAAGGAAGGCATTATAGTCTGCTTCGATCTTCTTCGCTTCATCTTTTGAAATTACTCCCTCACCCTCAAGTTGCTTCAGGTAGATGTCTTTTGGATTAGGGTGCTTTGCAATAATGTTGTATAGGTTTGGTTGGGTGAATTTAGGTTCATCCCCTTCGTTGTGACCATATTTTCGGTAGCACAATAGATCAATAAAGATATCTCTGTTGAATTTTTGACGATACTCCATCGCGATCTCGATCGTCTGAACCACTGCTTCAACATCATCTCCATTTACATGGAATACCGGACATAGTGTCGTTTTGGCAACATCTGTACAATAGGTTGATGAACGAGCATCTAGATAGTTCGTCGTAAATCCAACCTGGTTATTAACAACAATATGAATGGTCCCACCGGCACGGTAACCATCAAGTTGGGCCATCTGAATTGTTTCATAAACGATACCTTGACCTGCAACAGCGGCATCACCATGGATCAAAACCGGACAGATTTTATTTTCATCATGTAAGACATGATCAACCTTTGCTCTTGCGATTCCCTCAACCACAGTGTTTACCGCCTCAAGGTGAGATGGGTTTGGGGCAAGGGTTAATCCAACATTTTTACCATTTGGTAATGTAACATGTGATGTAAATCCCTGATGGTATTTCACGTCACCATCGAAGTAATCGATCGTGTCAAATTCTTTCCCCTCAAATTCTGAAAAAATATCTTGAGGTCTCTTTTTAAAGATGTTGGTAAGCGTATTCAAACGACCTCTGTGGGCCATACCCATCACAAAATATTCTACGCCAAGCTCAGATCCCTTTTGAACCAATGTGTCAAGTGCGGGAATAAGTGCTTCACCTCCTTCAACAGAAAAACGCTTTTGACCAACGAATTTCTTTCCAAGGAATGACTCGAAGTTAGACGCCTGATTCAACATTTTGAAGATGTTGATCTTTCTGTCTTTATCGAATTGTGGTCTGTTCTTAAGTTCGATCTTGTTCTTGAACCAGTCAATCCTTTCCGGATCTCGCATATAGACATACTCAATACCGATGGACTGACAATAGGTCAATTCCAGATGATTAATGATTTCACGCAATGTTGCAGGACCTATCCCTACTTCTTCTCCCGCAGCGAATACCATATCCATGTCGGCTTCAGTCAAACCAAAGTTTTCGATATCAAGAGTTGGAGAATATTTTCTCCTTTCCCTTACAGGATTGGTTTTAGTAAACAAATGCCCTCTGTTGCGGTACCCGTTTATCAAGTTGATCACCTTGAATTCTTTCTGAAAATTTTCCGGAATCTCGCCTGAATCCTCGTAATTGGTGCGAGCAAAATCAAATCCTTCAAAGAATTTTTTCCAGCCAAGGTCAACGCTTTCTGGGTCTTGCTGGTACATCTTGTACAAATGGTCGATAGCGTTTACATCCGCATTACCGACATATGAAACTTTATCCATGGTTTAATTGCGCAATTATGGAAGGACAAATTTAGAGAAATACCCTGATTCTGACAGGAAAAAACGGAATTTATTTCACTCTGTTAAATATTGAACACAAAGAAAAAGATAAGGGGATGAATATGCTATGTAAAGTGCTGTCTTAAAAAGACTTTGTAGGCTTCTCTTCGTAAAATCTTTTCGGCAAGAAGATCCAGAAAATCATTTTGGATGGTCAGATGGAGAAATTCTTTTTCAGGGAGGTCGATGGTATACATCAATTGAAGTAATCTGGTCTCATCTTGTTTGATCATGTCGCTAATATTTATCTTGATAAGCTCCTCAATATCCGTTTTGGAATAAGGAATGTTCTCAAAGTTCTCCGGGAAAAGCAAATTGAATTTTGCGAAATCTTTTGATATCTGTTGTTGTGTTTTCAATACAAAAGCTTCGTTATCGAAATATTCGATGAGTTGATAAACTGGAATCAGGTCACTCATGTTATCGCACTCCGCCACCTGCAGAGAATCCTTTTTCAGGTGTCATGAAACTTAGTTTTCCTTCAGCATCTTCTGCCATCAGGATCATTCCCTGAGATTCAATTCCTCTGATCTTTCTAGGCGCAAGATTCAATAAAACCTGAACTGTTTTACCGATCACTTCTTCTGGAGAATAGTGCTCTGCAATGCCCGATACGATTGTTCTTTTATCGATTCCTGTATCGACCAGTAATTTCAATAATTTATCGGCTTTTTCAACCTTCTCAGCTTCAAGAATGGTTCCTAAGCGAATGTCCATTTTTGAAAAATCATCAAAAGTCACTTCTTCTTTTTGAGCTTCGAAATTTGACTCAACCATGTTCGCATTTTTAAGTTTACCTACCTCATTTTCAACAAGTGAATCTTCCACTTTTTGGAAGATGATCTCAGGAGTATTTATTGTGGTGCCCGTAGAAAGCTGATCCGAATTGCCTGCTAAACCCCAGTCAGATGAATGGAAATTCACCATGCTACTGATCTTCTCAGCGGTATTTGGTAAAAAAGGCTTTAGTACGATTCCCAGATTCGCTGTGATCTGAAGAGCAACATACATGATTGTTTTCACTCTTTCCGGATCTGTTTTGATCAGCTTCCAAGGTTCTTGATCCGCAAGGTATTTATTCCCTAAACGGGCTAAGTTCATTGCTTCGGCTTGTGCTTCTCGAAGCTTATAAGCATAGATCAATTTACTTATCCTTTGAGGGATCTGTTTCATTTCATCCAATGTGGAAAGATCCTCTTGGGTGTATGCACCTGGTTGAGGTACAACACCTTCATAATATTTATGAGTAAGAACTAAGGCACGATTGATAAAATTCCCAAGTATGTCTGCTAATTCGCTATTGATGCGTGTTTGGTATTCTTTCCAGGTAAATTCTGCATCCTTCGTTTCAGGAGCAATAGAAGTAAGAACGTATTTCAATTCATCTTCCTTTCCTGGATACGCGGCCAAATATTCGTGTAACCATACTGCCCAGTTGCGGGAAGTTGAAAATTTGTCTCCCTCAAGATTCAAGAATTCGGAAGCAGGGACGTTATCTGGTAAGATAAAACCACCATGATCTTTCAACAAAATAGGAAAGATGACCGCATGAAAGACAATATTATCCTTTCCGATGAAATGAACCAGCTTTCGATCTCCTGTCCAGTAGTCTTCCCAGTTTTTACCTTCATTCAACGCCCACTGTTTAGTCGCTGAAATGTAACCAATTGGAGCATCTAGCCAGACATACAAAACTTTTCCTTCTGCATTTGGAAGAGGAACCTTCACCCCCCAGTCAAGATCTCGGGTCATCGCTCTTGAATGAAGACCTCCATCAATCCATGACATGCATTGACCGACCACCTGGTTTCTCCAAGCTTTTGGGTCATGTCGTTGAACACCATCCAATTTTCCTTCTTTGATCCATTCTCTTAACCAATCTTCATGTCTTTCCATTGGAAGATACCAATGTGAAGTTGTCTTCAGAACTGGAGTTTTTCCACTAAGTGTAGATTTCGGGTTGATCAACTCTGTTGGACTCAGATCAGTTCCACATTTCTCGCATTGATCTCCATACGCATTTGGGTTCTGGCATTTCGGACATTCTCCTGTAATATATCGGTCAGCTAAAAATTGCTGAAACTCTTCATCGTAATATTGTTCAGATGTTTCTTCCGTGAACTTGTCATTTTCATACAATTTCAAAAAGAAATCCTGAGATGTTTTATGGTGGATCTCTGAGGCTGTTCTATGAAAAATATCAAATGAGATATTGAAGTCCTGAAAAGCTTTACGAATGATGCCATCGTATTTATCGACGATCTCGGAAGGAGTGATCCCTTCCTTTTTTGCCCTCAAGGTAATCGCAGCACCATGCTCATCACTACCACAGATAAAAGCTACATCATGTCCATTCATTCTTAGGAAACGAACAAAAATGTCAGCAGGCAGATAAACGCCAGCAACGTGTCCTAAATGAAGTGGGCCATTGGCATAGGGAAGGGCCGCAGTGACAGTAAATTTAGCTTTTGACATACTCTTGAGTTGTGCCGGCAAAGATAATGAAAACGATAGAAGTGTACGGTAGAGCGAAACTTTCTAAACGGATTGAACCATTTTTTCTTTCACTTCATGAAATGTAATACCGAATCCTTCCAATTCTGAGAGAATGGGGTCATAAAGATCTTTAGTAGTTGGTAAGAGAACTCCATTATGTTTGATCTCACCATTCAGAATCATTTTTGCTGCGATAGCTACTGGCAATCCTACCGTATTCGACATTGAAGTGAAGGTTTGATCCTCTCCAATGTTAACCATAGAAGAAGTGATTTTGTATTCTTCTTTTCCAAGAATATATTCGAATTCATGAAACATCACTAACATGTCTTTATCCTCAGGTTCGAGAACAAGTTTATCTACCAAGATCTTTTGAAGTAACTGTGCCGGTGATGCACTTTCGATTCCGATTTCACTGTCTTTAGAGAAGAGACCAAGCCATTCAAATTTTTCATAAAGATTCATTCTTTCAGGACGCAAAAACTCCTTGAATTTATCCTCTACTGAAGCACTCTGGCGATAAGGTAGAAATGCATTTAAAAAAGATCTTGGAGTGAGTGTTTCACTTCGATCCATTTTATAGGAGTCATCGGTCATTCCAAGCTCAATAAATACATTCCAAGCCTGACAGTACCCCGGCCTTCTTAGTGTACCTCGGTATATTGTCGGGATCCCTTCTATTCCGTATGTTTTTCGGTAAGAAAGCGAATCTCTGTTTGCGTACCCATCGAAATCACCATATCCTGGGATTGTGATTCTGGCAAGGCGACCATACAAACGATTATATGGTATGTATTTATATTCGTTGTGATCAAGGAAACACGAAGCCCCGCCTTGACCTGCTAAGACCACATTTCTTGGGTTCCAGGTGAATTTATAATTCCATGGGTTGTTATCACTTTCCGGAGCGATCAGTCCTCCACAGAAAGATCTAAAGGCAGTGAGCTTTCCCCCTGCTTCGTGAATTTCGTGAATGATCTTCATTGCGCTCATGTGATCAATTCCTGGATCTACACCTATTTCATTCATGAAGATCAGTTGATGCTCCTTCGCTTTTTCATCTAATGACTTCATTTCAGGGGAAATGTACGACGGTGTGATCAGGTGTTTTCTAAAATCAATACAATCATGTGCAACTTCAGGGTGAAAACGAGCTGGAAGCATTGAGATCACCAGATCCGCTTTTTCGATCTCTGGTCTTCGTTCTTTGGGATCAAGTGCATTAAAGTTCAACGCAGTTGCGTTTTGATGTCCGTCGATCTTTCTTTTGACCATTTCAAGATTCTGATCAACAATCCTTAAGTGCCATTGCTGTTCATCTGATCGCTCAAGCAAATAACGGATCATTGATGAAGCCGAAAGTCCGGCGCCGAGGATGAGGATTGTCTTGTCGTTTTGCATGAAACAAAAGTAATTGCAGTTTTAATTTAATGTTGTTAAAATGTTGTCTAATTTATTTTAAAATCGATGTAAATTACACATTTCACTGAATTATTTGCTGACTTAAATGTCATTAAACGATTTATGAAATAGTAGAAAAAATGTATTTTTGACGGCTAATAAATTGTAAACATGGGAAGAGCGTTTGAATACCGCAGAGCGGCTAAGGAGAAGCGTTGGGACAAAATGTCCAAGTTGTTTCCAAAATTGGGTAAAGCTATTACGATGGCAGCTAAAGAAGGAGGAGAAGATCCTGCTACGAATGCCAAGTTAAGAACAGCAATACAGAATGCCAAGGCTGAAAACATGCCGAAGGATAATATCGAGGCAGCGATTAAGCGAGCAGCTCAGAAGGACATTAGTGCCTACACCGAGGTGATCTATGAAGGAAAAGGTCCTCATGGTATATTGGTGGTTGTGGAATGTGCAACAGATAATCCGACGCGTACCGTCGCAAATGTGAAGTCCTATTTCAATAAAGCCGGAGGAAGTGTTGTGCCGAATGGATCGATGGATTTCATGTTTAACCGTAAGTCAGTTTTTGAGATCGACAAGACGGGTGCAATTGATCCGGAAGAACTCGAGCTTGAATTGATCGATGCAGGGGGAGAAGAAATTGAAGTGACGGAAGACAAGATCTACGTGTATGGAGATTATACTGCTTTTGGTACGATTGCGAAGGCATTGGAAGATATGAATATCGAGGTTCAGAAATCGAATCTACAACGCATCCCAACCTCTCCCATTGAGCTTACGGAAGAGCAAATGGCCGAAGTAGAGAAAATGCTCGATAAGATCGAAGACGACGACGATATACAGCAGGTCTTTACCAATATTGCCTAAAGATTGCTATCTTCGACAAATAATAAATTCAGAGAATCGGAGTTATTGTTAGCGCAATAACTCTTTTTATCTTAAATAAGGCATGATCCGACCATTCAGATTAGTAGCGTTTACCATTGTGTTGTCAGCAATTTTGCTGGCTTGCTCCACGGAGAAAAATACGGTCGTTAACAGAACTTATCATGGAATGACTGCAAGATACAATGGGCATTTCAATGCAACTGAATTGTTGCGTCAGGCAATGTCTGGTTACAGCAACTCTCTTAAAGAAGATTATTACAACTTGCTTCCGATCGATCCGCTTCCGAATGAAGAAGAGGTGGTAAATATGTATCCTGCTATTGATACGGCGATCGCGAAATGCAGTAAGGTAATCCAGCGTCACTCAATGCCGAGCAACGATAAACCGTCAAAGAAGAAGGAAGAACATAATCCATGGATCGATGAGAACTGGACCACCATTGGCATTGCTCAGTACTACAGAAGGGATTATGATGCAGCTATGAAAAGCTTCATGTTTGTCAGAAAATTCTATTCCAATGACCCTTCATTATATGTAGGTGAAATGTGGATGGCAAAGGCGAACATTCAGATGGGTAAATTTACAGAAGCGGGATTCAATCTTGCAAATCTGGATAAAGCAATTGATACTGAGAATGACCCTGATACAAAAGAAAAGAAATCATCCTCGAAGAAAGATAAAAAGGAAGAAGTCGCGAAAGTGCCAAAATCGATCTACTTCGATCTGGAAAAGACAAAAGCGGAGCTCGCTCTAAAAAGAGACGATAAAATGAAGGCTATTGAGCACCTTACCAAAAGTCTGGAACATGCGAAAAAGTCGTCAGATAAAGGACGAGTTCATTTCCTCATAGGTCAGCTATTCGAAGACCTGGGAGATCGAGAATCGGCCAAAGAATCGTTTTCGAATGTACTGAAATACAATGTCCCTTATACCATGGAATTTAACGCACGTCTTAAGCGTGCCTTCATGGGTGGAGATGATAAAATGGAACAGGAACTCAGAAAAATGTTGCGTGATGCAAAGAATGCTGAGTTCAAGGATCAGATCTATTATGCTCTTGCAGACATTGAATTGCAGCGAAGCAATAAGATCGAGGCGAAAAAGGACTTGACGTTGTCGGCTTTTTATTCGACTTCGAACAACCGTCAAAAAGCAATGTCTTTCGAGAAGTTAGGAAACATTAGCTATGGAGAAAAGAACTACGTCAACGCTCAGAAATACTATGATTCTTGCGTTGCAGTACTGCCTGATAATTATCCTAACGGTGATGGAATAAGAAACAAAGCACTCAAGCTTGCGGACCTTGTAGTCGCTGTAGAAACAGCAAATTATGAAGATAGTGTTCAACGGATTGCAGCCATGTCTGAATCTGACAGAATCAAGTTCATAGAAGATGTGATTAAGAAGATCAAGGAAGATGAAAAGAACCGGAAAGAAGCAGAAGCGAGAAGATTAAGGGAGCTTCAGCAAAATCAAAACAATTTTGTTCAAACTGGAGGATTAGGAAATAAATGGTATTTCAATAATCCGAAAACGAGAAGCGATGGATTCGAAGAGTTCAAGAAGCTTTGGGGCGTTAGAGAGAATGAGGATGATTGGAGAAGAAGTGACAAGACCTCATTTGCTCCTATAAAAACGGACGAAGATGATTCAACCGGATTAGTTGAAACTACTGAGCTGAAGCCTGATTCATTGACGGTGGATTTGTTGCTGGAAAACATTCCTTTAACTGATTCCCTACTTGAAGCATCGATCGATCGTGAATTGAGTGCTCTTTATGCAGCCGGGATTATTTACAAGGAGCAACTCAAGGAACCTGACATGGCAAGAGGACAGTTCAATAAGATCATTGCAAAGAACAAAATTTGTGATAACGATTTATCAGCTTCCTATCAGCTTTACAAAATGAAGGAGGGATCTTCTGACGGGGACATACACAAGGATCATATCCTGAATAACTATCCAAATTCGGACTATGCTAACTATATCCGTGATCCAAATTTCTTCATTAAACGCAAAGAGATGGAAGCGTTGGCAGTTCAGGAGTATGTAAATGTGCTCGAACGGTACAACAGAGGCTTGTACTATCCAGTAATCACCAAAGCAAATGAAGTGATCAATAATGAGCGCGACAATCCATACAGAGCAAAATATATGTTACTGAAGGCGATGAGTACAGGACAGGTCAACCCAAATAAATTTGAATTGGTTCCGATATTGGAGCAAGTATTGGCAGATTATCCTGGAACTTCAGAAGCAAAGCGCGCACAGGAAATGCTGGACGTCATTGCTAATGGTTATTCAGCGAATATTGAGGCAGATTTCAATAAAAAATCAATTTACAAATATAACGATAAAGCTGAGCATTGGGTGATCGTATTCCTCGACAAGAATGAAAGCTCCAACGTAGGGAAGACACGAGTGGCGGATTTCAACCGAGAATACTTCTCTAGAGATAAACTCAAGACAAGTACAAAAATCTTCAAGGAAGATCAAAGTATCGTTTTGATTCAGCAGTTTGATAATGATCTAAAAGCAAATGAATACATTAGAGTGTTCAAACAGACCAGAAAGCACTTGATGGATTTGCAAAAAGCAAAAATTATTGCGATCACTCAGGAGAATATGAAGACCTTGTTTGAAACTGGTAACTTAATAGATTACGACAAATTCTACGAAGAAAACTACTAAGCATGTTGAAGAGGAAAGAGAAAACACAGTTCGAAAGTCCTGATCGATTGAACAGGATCGTTGAAGGAACAAAGATCATCGGAGATATTTTGTCTGAATCTAACCTCCGCATTGATGGCGAGGTGAAAGGAAACGTATCCACATCCTCCAAAGTGGTGATCGGAGAATCTGGATTGATTCATGGTAATCTTACGTGCATGGAGGCAGACATCGAAGGGATAATCGAAGGGAAGATTCAGATAGAAGGACTATTGATCCTTCGTGAATCGTCAAAGGTGATCGGAGATATCCAAACTGCGAAATTACATGTCGAAGAAGGGGCCTCTTTCTTGGGGGCATGTAAAATGACCAATTCCGGAATACAAACGCGATCTGCCAAGGAGTCTGCAAGTGAAGACATTATTTATTGATGGACAAGGAAAAAGAAAAACGATCCTTCTCCAAATTTGCCCGTTTTTCCTCGGTTGGCATTCAAATGGGCGTAATTATTACACTTTTTACTTGGCTCGGCACTTATCTTGACGGAATGAACCATACAAGAACGCCCTGGTGGACCATTGGACTTTCTTTGTTTGGTGTAACGGCAGGGCTTGTCGTTGTTATCCGAGAAGTTATTAAAATGGGTAATGAAAAAGATTAAAAACTATTTGTTACTCTTCTTGCCAATTTGCATCTTGATCAGTGGCTTGTATTATACCTCTGCATCTGTGGGATGGATGAGAATAGACATAGAGATTGCAATGAAACTATCTCTGATATTACTGGTTGTATTTAGTGTTGGAAGTGCGATTATAGCACCTGGTTTGAAGAAAGATCATGAAAGGTTCGCTATTCATTTTCTAGCCTTGACAACTTTTCAAATGTTGATGGCATTTGGAGTGGTCGGTTATTTGGCGTTTCAAAAGATTGACAATATAAAAACGGTCGGACTCTCATTTATTTCTTTCTATATTACCTTGTTATTTATACAGTCTGTCCTTCTGATAATTCTGAACAGGGCCAATAATTAAAATCCGTTGATAACTGAAAGAATTTCGGTTAAAAACTATAAACTAAAATATCTGCCAATTATCCTTGATTTCACTTGTTACTTAAGAAAGTTTACCTAACTTTGCGCCAAATTTTAGATGACTTTTTCAAGTAAATCAAATTCAATGATAGCATCAAGCAAATTCAAGTTATTGATTTTCATACTATTATCCTTGTTCACGGTAAATCATTCTTTCGCCAATGAACATGCTGTTGAAGGAACCAACCACCAAGAGGAAAAAGAATTTAATGTAGGAGAAATGATCATGCATCACATTAAAGATGCGCACGAATGGCATTTGTGGGGAGGTCATGACAATTCTGTTTCTATTTATTTACCAGTGATTATTTTTGATGGAGGGATGAAAACTTTCTCGTCAAGCTATTTCTATCATGGTAAACATAAGACAGTTTTTGATGAGTCAAAGAAAGAAGAGGTGGATTATTATGAAGGAGTCGGTCCAGCTGAGGGTTATGCGCTTTTCCATGAAAAGATCTACAAGTTGGAGGATGGACAAATCCATCTTGCGGGTGAGCATCCTCACAACGAAAAGGTAAATGATTTTTCGATTACAAAAAATGTAATGTCTTTGTTCTTCGGTGCTATCCTAATTCTTTTGATCATGGGTTCAATGGCTAAATTCTACAAGAAGAATGGTGCTGTATCACCTAAAGGAGTGGCTAAGTTTCTTGAACCGATCGTGCTTATGGTACGTGATGACATTGCAAAGTCGAATATTGACAAGCATAAATATCACAAGTATGTTCCATATTTATTGACAATTTTCTTTTTTATCTGGTTCAACAATTTGTTAGGACTTGTTCCTTTCCTTCCGGGTGGTGCTAACCTTACTGGTAATATATCAGTCACTTTATTCCTTGCAGTTTGTACATTGTTGGTGACGGTATTTTCTGGGAACAAGAACTACTGGTCACATATTTTCGCGACTCCTGGAGTTCCAGTTGTCTTATTACCAATCATGATCCCTATTGAAGTTGTAGGCATCCTGACCAAGCCTTTTGCATTGATGATTCGTCTTTTTGCGAACATCACAGCAGGACACATTATAATACTAGCATTGATTTCTATCATTTTTATAAACAAAAATGTAGCATGGGGTGGTTTATCTGTTCCAATGGCATTGTTTATTTCGGTGTTAGAGTTGTTGGTAGCGTTCTTACAAGCATTTCTTTTTGCATTGCTTTCAGCATTGTTTATTGGGGCTGCAGTTGAAGAAGCGCATCATTAATAGTTTAGTAATTTTTTAATCTATATAGTATGTACGGAAGTATAGCAGCAATTGGAGCAGGTCTAGCAGTATTAGGTGCTGGATTGGGTATCGGACGTATCGGTGGTTCAGCAATGGACGCAATCGCTCGTCAACCAGAAGCTTCAGGAAAAATTACAACCACAATGATCATCGCAGCAGCCTTGATCGAAGGGGTTGCGCTTTTCGGAGTAGTCGTTGGTCTACTTGGAGGAGCTAAGTAATTTATAGTGAGACTGCCTCAACGGTTGGTTGAGGCAGCTCATTGTTAGATAAAAATGTAAATAACCATATTTAGAAGTAAATAAAATGGATCTTATATTACCAGATTTCGGTCTTTTATTTTGGACAGCTTTAGTGTTCATTTGTTTGTTGTTTGTATTGACAAAATTCATTTGGAAGCCAATTTTGAGTGCTGTTAATGAAAGAGAACAAAAAATTGCTGAATCTCTTGAATTAGCTGAAAAGACTAAAGAAGAGATGAAGGCACTTCAGGCGGCAAATGAGAATTTGTTGAAAGAGGCACGAGCTGAGCGAGATGCTATTGTTAAAGATGCTAAGGAAACTGCGACCAAAATGGTAGAGGAAGCAAAGCAAGCTGCAAAAACGGAAGCAGATAAACTGATGGCTTCTGCTCGTCAGGCGATCGAAACTGAAAAAGGAGCTGCTATAGCTGAGTTGAAAACACAGGTGGCTGCATTCTCTTTAGAGATCGCTGAGAAAGTTGTTCGCGGAGAGCTTTCGTCTAATGACAAGCAAAAGGCATTGGCTGAGAAATTGGCTGGAGATATTAACCTGAACTAAGGATTAAGAATGAAAAGTACGAAAGCAGCTTCACGTTATGCCAAGGCACTTCTGGAACTTGCCATCGAGAAAAATCTCGTTGATCAGGTTGCGGGAGATATGAAATACCTGGCAGAGGTAAGTGCTGATAACAGAGACTTCGAGCTTCTTCTTACCTCTCCTGTGATCAAGGCAGACAAGAAGATCAGCATTTTCGAATCGTTGTTCGGTCAGTTTGAAGAGGTTACTACGATGTTCCTAAACCTGGTGACCAAGAAAGGAAGAGAATCGCTACTTCCTAATATCGCGTGGTCTTTTGATATGCTTGTAAAAGAATACAAAGGGATCGTTTCGGTACAATTGGTTTCTGCAACGAAATTGAATGATGCAACACGTAAGCTGATCCTTGAAAAAGTTGGGGCATCAGTAGAAGGTGAACTGGAGATCAACGAAATAATTGATGAATCACTAATTGGTGGATTCATTGTAAGAATGGGCGACAAACAAATTGATGCTTCAATTTCAAGTCAGTTCAATAATTTAAAACAACGTTTAACAAAATAATCCACATAGTGGATAAATAATGTACACGAGATGGCAGATGTAAAACCAGCAGAAGTTTCTGCAATTTTAAGAGAGCAGCTTTCAGGATTCCGTTCCGAAGCTGAACTTCAGGAAGTAGGTACCGTTCTACAGATCGGTGATGGTATTGCTCGTATTTACGGGTTGAAAGGAGTACAGTATGGTGAATTGATCGAATTCGATGGTGGGTTGCAAGGAATTGCACTCAACCTTGAAGAAGATAACGTAGGTGCCGTGCTATTGGGTCGATCTTCAGCTGTAAAGGAAGGTGATACTGTTAAAAGACTAGGACGTATCGCTTCTGTTAAAGTTGGAGACGGAATGGTAGGAAGAGTTGTGGATACCCTAGGTAACCCAATTGATGGTAAAGGACCGATCGCTGGTGAGCTTTATGAAATGCCGATCGAGCGTAAGGCTCCGGGAGTTATCTTCCGTCAGCCGGTAAATGAGCCACTTCAGACAGGTATCAAAGCGGTTGACGCGATGATTCCGATCGGAAGGGGTCAACGTGAGTTGATCATTGGTGACCGTCAGACTGGGAAAACAACAGTTGCGATCGATACGATCATCAACCAGCGTGAGTTCTACGACAGAGGTGAGCCTGTATTCTGTATCTATGTTGCAATCGGACAGAAAGGTTCAACTGTTGCAGGTATCGTGAAAAAATTAGAAGATGCTGGTGCGATGGCTTATACAGTGATCGTTGCCGCTAACGCATCTGACCCTGCTCCAATGCAGTTCTACGCACCAATGACAGGTGCTGCGATCGGTGAGTTCTTCCGTGATTCAGGACGCCCGGCATTGATCGTTTATGATGACCTTTCTAAGCAAGCGGTTGCTTACCGTGAGGTATCATTGTTGCTTCGTCGTCCTCCGGGTCGTGAGGCATACCCTGGTGACGTATTCTATCTTCACTCAAGATTGTTGGAAAGAGCTGCGAAAGTGATCGCTGATGACAAGATCGCATCTCAGATGAATGACCTTCCTGAGTCTTTGAAAGGAATCGTTAAAGGTGGTGGTTCATTGACTGCTCTTCCGATCATCGAAACACAAGCGGGTGACGTTTCTGCGTATATCCCAACGAATGTGATCTCGATCACTGACGGACAGATCTTCTTAGAATCGGATCTATTCAACTCAGGTATTCGTCCTGCGATTAACGTAGGTATCTCTGTATCTCGTGTTGGAGGTTCGGCTCAGATCAAGTCGATGAAGAAGGTAGCAGGTACATTGAAGCTTGACCAGGCACAGTACCGTGAATTGGAAGCTTTCGCGAAGTTCGGTTCTGATCTGGATTCAGCTACGAAGTCAGTACTTGACAAAGGAGCTCGTAACGTGGAGATCTTGAAGCAGCGTGAAGGAGATCCTTACCCAGTAGAAAAGCAAATTGCGATCATCTACGTGGGAACAAAAGGATTGATCCAAAGGGTACCTGTTTCGAAAGTGAAGGAGTTTGAAAAAGAATTCCTGAACTATCTTGAAGCAAAGCATGCTGATGTTTTGGTTGCATTGAAGGCTGGTAAATATTCAGACGAGATCACAGATACATTAGGAAAGGTTGCGAAAGAAATCGCAGAGAAATATTAATTCAATTTCAAATTACTAACAGGTTTAGTAATTAATAACTGGGAAACATGCCAAGTTTAAAGGAAATACGAAACAGGATCACTTCAGTAGGATCAACCATGCAGATCACTTCTGCGATGAAGATGGTTTCTGCTGCGAAGTTGAAGCGTGCACAGGATGCGATCACGCAATTGCGTCCGTATGCTGAAAAACTTCAGGAGATCCTTGGAAACCTTAGTGCAACATTGGACCTTTCTGAGAACGCATACTCTGATCAGCGAGAAGTAAAGAATATCCTGATCATCAGTGTTACTTCCAACAGAGGACTTTGTGGTGGTTTCAACAACAACATCATCAAGCGAGTAAATTACCTGGTGAATACGGAATACGCTGACAAGAATGTTCACGTACTTTGTCTAGGTAAGAAAATCAAGGATGTGTATAAGCGCACGCCAAATTATTACATCAATGACTCGATCGCTCACGTTGAAGATATCTTTGCTGATCTGAGCTTCGATAACGTAGCAGTGATCGCAAACGATATGATGGAACGATTCACAGCGAAGGAATTCGATAAAGTAGTGATCGTATACAACAAGTTTTTGAATGCTGCTTCTCAGGAAGTGATCACAGAACAGTTCTTGCCGATCATTCCTGCTGCACAAGATGACAACAAAGCGGTTGGAGATTACATCTTTGAACCGTCAAAAACGGAGATCGTAGAAGACTTGATTCCAAAGTCATTGAAGATCCAGTTGTTCAAAGCGATCCTTGATTCGAATGCATCTGAGCACGGAGCACGTATGACTGCGATGCACAAGGCAACAGATAACGCGAAGGAATTGCAGCGAAATTTAAAGTTAAGTTACAACAAAGCCCGTCAGGCAGCAATTACCAACGAGATCCTCGAGATCGTTGGAGGTGCCGAGGCGTTGAACGGTTAATAAAAGAAAACAATGAGAGAAGGCTGCAGCAATGCGGCCTTTTTTTATTCCTCCAGATAAACCCGGTGAACACGCTTCGAAATGCTGGTCATCACTTCGTACGGAATGGTATCCATCGCTTTCGCCAATTGATCGATAGTTTGGATCTTACCAATGATCTCCACACGGTCTCCTTCGCGGCAATCTACTCCAGTGATATTCACCATGATCATATCCATACAAACGCGTCCTACTGTTGGACACTTTTTACCGTTGATGATCACAACTCCTTTTCCATTGGACAACGATCTTCTGAAACCGTCCGCATATCCAACAGGAATGGTTGCAATACGTGTTTCCTTGTCTGCAATGAACGTTCGGCTGTAACCTAGACTTTCTCCTTTCCGGATCGTTTTGATCTGTGAAATGGAGCTATACCAGCTTAAAACCGGCTTCAGACGCTTGTATAATTGTGGATGAGAAGTGATTCCATACATTCCGATGCCCAGTCTGACCATATCAAAAGCCGCAGAAGGATAATTGATGATCCCTTCCGAATTAGATAGATGCTTGACTAGCTTGTGTTGTAAACGTTCCTCCAGATAAGAAGCGGCATGGGCAAAATGACTGATCTGATGATCCGTGAATCGTTTATCGCGGCGATTGTCTGAATCTGCCAGATGCGAATACACACCTTTCACCCAGACTTCAGGTTGCGCCTGGATCATTTCACAGATCCGTGGTATATCCTGCATTTCAAACCCAAGTCGGCGCATGCCTGTATCAATTTTCAAATGGATCGGGAAAGCTGTTTTCTGATTAAGGATCAATTCATGAATGAAAGCATCAAGCTGTCTGAACGAGTAGATCGCAGGCTCCAGCTGATAGTGAATACAATCCTCAAAGCCTTCTTCTTCAGTATTCATGACGACTATCGGACACTGAATACCCTGTTTCCTCAATTCTACCCCTTCGTCGGCATAAGCAACGCCTAGGTAATCAATCCCGTTGCGTTCCAGGAAGGCAGAGACCTTTTCAATTCCTGAACCATATGACTGTGCTTTGACCATAGCCAGGATCTTTGTCGATGCAGGCAGCAAAGAACGATAGACATCCAGATTGTGCTTTAGATGACTTAGATCGATCTCCACAAAGGTCTTGTGGTTCTTCAAACGGAAAGTGCGCACATAGCGCTGCATATCGGCTTGTCGACTTCCTTTCAAAAGGATCACTGCATCCTTGAAATTCGTTGGTGCTTCGTGTCCGTCCTTAAGCACAATGTAATGATCAGGCGCATATTGCTGAACGATCGCATCTGCTTTCTTTCGTATCGTTTCGCTTTCCTTATCCAGTCCCAGCAAAACAACTCGTTTTCTTCCTTCTGCCACACGCAGTTGGTACTCCAGCGATTGTGTCAGCGCATCGAGATCAAGATTATATGTATCATTGATGATGATACATCCGTTGATGCCTTCGAAGGTTTCCAGACGAAGCGCAAGGCGCGGCAAGGAAACAATACTCTCCGGAGTTATCAAAAGATCAGGAAATAGTTTTCGGATAGTTCCGATCACCGTTACGGCATTTTGCCTGCTCCCTGCATCATCGTAAGGTAAATGTGAGAGCTCCGTTTTGAATTCTTTCTCTGAAAGCGGAAAAGCATTTATGCTCTCTTGAATTTCAGGATTTAGCTGGATCGATGACGGATAATAGGTTTTTTGAACTCCTTTGAATAACTTGAGCTTTTCATTGAGCTGCTCTTCTCTGGATTTAAAGTTTTCTTCGTGTGCACGACCAAAGGAAGTACAGATCCCATAGGTTGGGCGGATCATCTTCTCCAGTCGTTCCATCTCTCCGGGTTGTGAGATTCCAGCCTCGATCAGGGCAACATCGCAGTCTTCGTTGAGCTCCAGTAACGATAATGCGACACCGATCTGAGAATTGTAAGATTTCGGACTTCGGATCACGCGAACCTGTCCAGAAAGTAGATGGTACAACCATTCTTTGACCGTTGTTTTTCCGGAGCTTCCTGTAATAGCGATTATCGGATATGAAAATCGCTCCCGATGACTGGCAGCCAGTGCTTGTAGAGCATCCAAACTGTCTTCAACCAGGATCAGCGTTGCTTCTTCCAGTCCGTGAACATTCGGAAATGCCTGTGCTAGAAAGCATCTTACTCCTTTATAGTAAGCATCATGGATGAAATCATTGCCTTTGCGGTAAGTACCTTGTAAAGCGAAGAACGCACTATGCGCACCGTTATGTATGTTGCGACTGTCGTATTGAACCTGTTGAATTACGATATCAGAAGGACCCTGGAGAATCTTCCCGTTAACAGCTGCAGCAAGTTCTTTTACGTTGATGTTTAGTCTCAATGTGCTATTTTATTGTAGCACGCACGACAGAGAGGTTTATATTTTTCAACTGCACCAACCAGCACCTGCTCCTTTTCAACCGTCGTACGGTGCGAAAACTGAGCTAAGTTACCACAAGAAACGCAAATAGCGTGAACCTTCGTCACATATTCTGCGATCGAAAGCAATTGTGGCATTGGTCCAAACGGAACTCCCAGATAATCCATGTCGAGTCCGGCAAGAATCACACGAACTCCTTTCTCGGCGAGTTTGTTACACACATCGACCAGTCCTTCGTCAAAGAATTGAGCCTCATCGATCGCAACCACTCGCTCGTTCTTCCAGTTTTCAAGAATTTCTCGGGAATCATTTACAGGCACCGCTTTCAACGAAGTTCCCTGATGACTTACCACATTTTCCTCATGGTAACGATCATCAATGATCGGTTTGAAGAGTACCAGCTTCTGATTGGCAAACTGAGCCCTTTTCATTCTTCGGATCAATTCTTCCGTTTTACCGGAGAACATCGATCCGCAGATCACTTCGATCCATCCGTGCTGTCTTCCTTCGCCTGGAAACTGTTCAAGAAACATGGTATTGCGTTAGTTTTGGTTTTCAACATCGCAGCGAGAAGAAGTTTCTGACATTTTCTGTTACGACGCTGAGTTGATTCGTTAATTTTACAATGCTAAAAGTGGTCATTTTGAAAAGGAAGTCAAAGTCCACGTTAGCAACTTCAAAGAAATGTTGAAAAATCGCAATTGAGCTATGGCAAATGTACACCATCTGGGAAACAAGATCGAAGAGATCAAAGCATTGATCGGGAAATTGGAAAAAGGAACACTTTCATCTTCTGAAATGGAAGATTTGGTAAATATCTCCCGTGAATTGTACGAAAGAAGTGTGATTCTGCAATACAAATCATTCGAAGAAAAAGTATTTGGAAACGCTCCTCAACCGGTTGTTGAAGAGAAAGTGGAGGAACCTGTTGTCGTAGCAGAGGAACCAACTATGGAAGAGGAAATAGTTGAGGAGCAGGAAGAGGAAAAAGAAGAAGAGCCAGCTTTTGACTTCAGTTTGTTTGACACACCAAATGAAAGCACTGAAGATCCAGAGATCGAAGAACACATCTCTTTATCGCATACCGAGAAGGAAGAAGATGGAATCCATCAGGAAAGAGTTGAGATGGTTCATACAAAGATTGAATCCACCCCTGTTTCATCGGGTTCAGCATCTGCATTCGAGAAGATCATGATGGAAGCGCATTTGGAATCAGGTTTAAATATGCCATTAGAGACACTGGTTGGAGCCTTTGGATTAAATGAGCGACTGCAGTTCATCAATGAATTGTTCGGCGGTTCATCTGAGAATTTTGCAGAAGGGGTGAGAGTACTTGATGCACTTTCCACAAAATCTGAAGCGGGTGAAAAGGTAGCTCAGATGGCTGCAACCTATAACTGGGACAAAGACAGTGAAGTGGTTGCCGATTTTCTTGCCAAAGTGAGCCGTCGCTATGCATAAATTGTTGTTGATCCTTCTCCTGTTTGTTCCGCTGACCTTCTTTGCTCAGCTGGAAGAGGCCAGACGGATCACGCAAAGGCTTTGCTCTCCAGAATTTCACGGAAGAGGCTATGTTAATCAAGGTGATTCGATTGCCGCTGAATTCATAGCTGCCGAATTCCAAAACCTTGGACTTGATCCGATCAAAGGAAATTATTTTCAATCCTTTACGCATAATGTCAACACCTTTCCGGGGAAGATGGAAGTGAAAACCGGAGATCGTCTTTTACAACCGGGGATCGATTTTCTGATCGATCCATCGTCACCGGGAGGCAATAAAATCTTAAATCCAATTCTGGTCAATTATGAGCTCATTAAAAATGAGCCACAATTCATCTGGACCATAAAACATGTTTTAAAAGATAAAACTCATGATGCTTTTGTCTTTGATTTTTCTTCAGCTCCAAAAGACAGTGTAAAGGATTTCATTAAGTTTTCAAGGGATTTTATTACGGTTTCGAAAATGCCGGTTTTTCTTGTTACAGAAGATAAGTTTACGTGGTCTGTATCAGATGAGGTTTTGTTAGCCCCATATATCCTATTGAAGCCAGGAACCTGGAATGAAGGAGAATCGATCACGCTGGACATTAATCAACAGTTCAAGGTAAACTATACCTCCCGAAACGTCATATCCATGATCAAAGGGAAAGGATGTTCGAAAAAGACGATCGTCTTTACTGCCCATTACGACCATCTCGGGCGAATGGGTTCAGATACTTATTTCCCAGGTGGAAACGACAATGCAAGCGGAACAGCGATGCTGTTGGTAATGGCAAAATACTTCAAGGAGCATCCGCCAAAATTTAACGTGTTGTTTATCGCTTTTGCAGGAGAAGAGGCTGGTTTGCTTGGATCAAAGTATTTTACTGAGAATCCACAATACAATTTAAAAAAGATCGATTTCCTGATCAATCTGGATATCATGGGGTCAGGAGAAGAGGGCATCACCATCGTAAATGCAACTTTATTCGAAAAAGAATTTGCCTTGCTTCAGGAGATCAATAAGGAAAAGGATTATCTGACTCAGATCAAGAGCAGAGGACCTGCAGCCAATTCAGATCATTACTGGTTCACACAGATGGGTGTGCCGGCATTCTTCATATACACGATGGGGCCGAATAAGAATTACCATGATGTGTTTGACACTTACGTGAATCTGAGCTTTGCAGAAGTAATGGACATTACGGATCTTTTGGTGCACTTCGCCGAGAAGCTGACTTCGAAATAAACTGACCTCAAAATTTAAATTTGGCCCAACAAAAGACATGTATGTTTTTCCTGAACAATGGTTTGAACCATAAAGTCAAATTGACAAAATATGAGTAATTTGGTTTTTAAACTGCGAGTTATGAAGGGCTTACTGACATTGTTATTCCTTATTTCGTGCATCGGAGCTTTTGCTCAGCCATATGCAGGTTCAGGAAAACCGGTTCTGAAGAAGAGCGATCTAACGAAAGGTGCCCAATGTACCCCCCCAACTACAACAACCTATCTTGAATTGAATAATGTGCGTGCCATGATCCATACTGCTGGAAACTTATGGCAGGTGCCGAATCAGAATTTCTCACAATACGAAGTCCCGAAAAATTCTGGTATCATGTGCTTATTTACATCAGCACTTTGGCTGGGAGGTACGGATGTTAACAACCAGTTGAAGCTGGCGGCATTGAGATATCGTGATGGACAGGATTACTGGACAGGCCCTCTCTCTCAAGTATTTGCTGAAACGACATACGAGAATTGTTCGAAATACGACAAACATTTTGTTTCTACACAGGACGAGATCAGAGAGTTTTATGCCTGGTATCAAGCTGGAGTGGACGATCAACAGAATGGAACTAATACTCAATCTGAGCTTTTTCCCGATTACAAAGTTCCGGATATTGTGAAAGAATGGCCAGCACATGGTGATGTATCTCAGGGTCAGGACTATTATCTTGCACCTTTTTACGACAATGATGAAGATGGCACCTACAATTGGGAGCAAGGTGATTTTCCGTGGTACGACATCAATAAAACAAAGGAATGTAAGACTGACCGAAAGGTATTGTTGTATGGCGATATGAATTACTGGTGGGTGATGAACGACAAAGGGAACATCCATACCGAGACAGGTGCAGATCCAATCGGAATGGAGATCAGAGCTCAGGCCTTTGCGTTTGCATCCAATGATGAGATCAACAACATGACCTTTTACAATTATGAATTGATCAATCGTGGGACTCAAACCATATACAACACCTATTTCGGATTCTTTACGGATGGTGCGTTGGGTGATCCTTTTGACGATTATGTAGGCTGTGATGTAAATAGAGGTCTGGGTTACTACTACAACGGTGATAATTATGACGGCGAGAATCTTGGATTCAAGGGATACGGGTATGCACCGCCGGCAGTTGGAGTTGATTTCTTCGAAGGGCCTTATCAGGATAATGATGGTGTCGATAACGCATTTGGCATAGGAGAAAATGAGGCACTTAACGGAATCGGTTATGGAGATGGGATCATCGATAATGAACGTTTTGGAATGCGTCGTTTCTTGTATTATTCCAACACAACGAACGGAGCAAATCCGAACCAGACCGATCCGATCAATGCTTCAGATTATTACAATTATCTGAGAGGATTCTGGAAGGACGGCTCACCATTTTACTATGGAGGAAGTGGTCATATTTCAGATCCTGATGCCAATCCGGCAATCCCATGTGAATTCATGTTTCCGGGAGATACTGATCCACTGGGTTGGGGAACAGGAGGTGTTCCTCAAGAGCCATGGACAGAACAGACTTCGAATAATCCACCGAACGATAGACGATTTGTACAATCAGCAGGACCATTTATCCTGAAGCCAGGTGCAGTCAACAACATTACTGTGGGAGTTGTTTGGGCGAGAAGTACCGATGGCGATCCTTTCGCTTCAGTTGAAGTACTTCAGAGAGCTGATGACAAAGCACAAGCTTTATTTGAGAATTGCTTTAAAGTTCTGGATGGACCTCATGCTCCCGAATTGGAGATTCAGGAATTGAAGAATGAATTGATCCTTACCTTGAGTAATCTTTCGAACAGCAATAATTACAATGAAGAATACGAGGAATTCGATCCTTTTATTGTTGCCAGTGATCCAAATGCAGATAAATTCTACCGTTTTCAAGGGTATCAGATCTTTCAGATGGCCAATAAGCAATCAACACTTTCTGACATTGGAGATCCCACAAAAGCTAGATTAGTAGCTCAATGCGACATTGAAGATGG
>JALRFI010000151.1 GCA_023253775.1 Crocinitomicaceae bacterium | reverse complement strand
ATCACAATCCCATTCTAACAAACCTTTTTCTCTTTGAAGCTTTTTGAAAAGATGTTGAACATATCTCTCTCTTTTTTCAGTATCTTTTGAGTTTATAATTTCAATATCAAAATTTTCATTGTAACCAATTTTTTTTACCTGTTCTTTAATCTTGTCTTCTTTTCCTACTAGAATTGGAATTAGCTGTTGATGAGCTTGTGATTGAATGGGTAGATTTCGAAGAATATTTCAGTGAAAACCCTTATGAAAAAACCCACCATCCGTACTATGGAATGCTTTCATATGACCAATGGCAGAAACTAAATAAGAAGCATTTAAATCATCACTTCGAACAATTCGGGATATAAAACGAAAGGGGGCAAATGCCCCCCTTTTTTATTCCTCCCTTCTGATCTCCATTTTCTCATGCTTCATTACTTTGTGATGAAAATTTTTCTTCATCCCTTCCTGCGCTGCAGGATACTTTCTGTTATGAAACCTCTTCGATTCAACCTTTTTATGAATAACAGGCTTATCGCTAGTCACTACTTGTTGGGAAAAGGCAAAACTTGCCGGAATCATCAACCCAATTAAAATTAAATTTTTCATATTCCTTGATTTTAAAACGACATTCAATTCACGATGTTTAACTTTACAAATCATATACCAACTTTATGAACCTCTTGATCTTCTCCGGTGTTGGCGCAGTCGTTTTTGGTACCCTAAATTGGCTCTATTGGCGAAGTAAAGGGTATTCCAACTGGAGTAATATCGTCCTGAGTTACTTTATTGCATTCGCAGTCTCCTATTTATTCCTGAAATATTTCCTCTAGATTAACTACTTTAGTCAGTCAAATGATCAAGGCAATCAATTTACACCTGGAAGCTTGGAAATGGACATTGAATTCCATTAGTAAAGGAAAGTTTTTGGTTTACTTTATTCCCGGATTGATTGCCTCACTTTTTTTTGCTTCTCTTTACACGCTTACAAAAGAAATTGAAACTGTCCTTGGATTCGTTAAATATATTCCCTTGATTGGAGATTATATTTACAAGGCAGTCAGCGGGACATTTGGATTGATCTACTTTATTTTTCTTCAGATCTACATATTTACCGTTCTGACACTCCTCTCCCCCTTCAACACGTTGTTATCTGAAGCTGTCGACACAGAGATCACATCCCGAAGCTACACATTCATTATGAGACAAGTTATTAAGGACTTTTTGAGGATGATCTTCATTGTTTTTTTGTCATTGGTCATGGAATTCTTCTTTATGATTGTCTGGTGGATCATTTCATGGATCTTTGGACTGGGCATAATGGATGGTATAATATACTTTTTAATCTCAGCCTTTTTCTTTGGGATTGCTTTTTACGACTGCAGTCTTGAAAGATCTAAAATAGGAGTCATTGACAGTCTTGGTTTTTCATTCTCGAAACTCCCGGTAATGATTTTAAGTGGCACAGGATTTTTGTTGATTTATTACATCCCTTTTGCAGGTGTAATGTTGGCTCCTGTGCTAACTACCATAGTTTCGAGTTATATTTACACTACGCAATATTCAGAGCAACAATGATTGGACTTAAAGATTTCTTTCCCGCTAATTCTCAGGAAGAATGGTCTGAAAGATTGAAAAAGGATCTTAAAGCTGATAATTTGGATCTTTTAGATCGTTATGATCCCATTGAAGAGATCGGATACAAATGTTATGGACATTCAGAATTGGGTGCACAAAATTCAGGATCCCCAGGTGAGCTTCCTTTAACCAGAGGCATAAGAACATCATCCAATGAATGGAGAAATGTAAGTCACATCAATGTTAATAACGACATAAAGGCCAATGAGCAGGCATTAGACGCACTTATGAAAGGTGCAGATATGATCTGTTTTACACTTACCAAGGAATCAGATCTTTCTAAATTGCTAAAGGATATTCAACTGGAATATATTCATATAGCTTTCATCCCAAGTTCAGTTGATCAATTTAAACAGATCAAAAAGGATATCGTAAATAACAATCCATTAAATACAAGTTTGTGGCTTGACCTTGCCTCAAATGAAGACGGATGGGAACTGATGACTAAAGAAGATATTTTAAACCCATCAGGTACTCAAAGTAATCTATTTCTCGTTGATGGATTTATGCTGCGCGAAACCGGAGCATCAACTATTCAGGAAATTCTATTCGCACTTTTAACAGGTCATGAATACCTGATCAGACTGATGAAAAAGGGCTTAACAATAGATGAAGCTTCTGCATGTATACATTTCAGAAACGGAATCGGCAGCAATTATTTCATAGAGATCGCGAAAACAAGGGCTCTAAAAGAACTTTGGGCAAAAGTGGTAAGAAGTTATCATCCTGAGCATTTTTGTTCTAACACCTGTTCTATTTCCGCATTCACTGGTAATGTAAACAAATCAGTGAAGGACCCTTACACAAACTTGTTACGACAAACGACTGAAGCAATGTCTGCAATTTTAGGAGGAATTGACAATATTTGCGTTGAACCATATGATTCCTGCACTTCGAATCAGAGTGTCCTTGCGAAACGAATGGGGCTTAACATTCCCTTGATCTTAAAGGAAGAAAGTTATTTCAACTTTGTTACAGATCCGATGGGAGGTTCTTACAGCTTAGAAGATCTTACCTGGACACTTGCAGTGAAAAGTTGGAGTCTCTTTGCACTACTCGACAAAGAAGGAGGAATTTATGACCCAAATGTAGCTTCCGAACTGAGGAATTTGGTGCAAAATACTCGTGAAAAAAGAATTCAGCAGATCAAGAATGGGGAAAAGATCCTAATCGGAATAAATAAATTCATAAATCCTCAGGAAGAAACGAATCAATTTTACCCTGCGACGAAGTATTTTGAGATGAACACACTTATTCTTGAACGCGATTTAATTGAGATCTGATATGAGAAAAGATTTTACCACAGAAAAACTTCAACGTACTCAGCAGGAAAATCGAGATCGAAAGAAAGAAATCCTTTTTGAAACATCTGAAAAAATTGAACTTCAAAATTTCTTCAATGTTGATGATCTGAAAAATGTAGAACATATCGGATACGTTTCCGGAATCCCGCCCTATTTAAGAGGCCCCTATTCATCAATGTATACTGTGCGTCCATGGACAATTCGTCAATACGCCGGTTTTTCCACTGCAGAAGAATCGAACGCATTTTACAGAAGAAACCTTGCAGCCGGACAGAAAGGTCTATCGGTGGCATTCGACCTTGCTACGCACAGAGGCTATGATTCAGACCACGAACGTGTGGTGGGTGATGTCGGAAAAGCAGGTGTGGCAATTGACTCGATACTGGACATGAAGATCCTATTCGATCAAATACCTTTGGATCAAATGTCGGTTTCCATGACCATGAACGGAGCTGTAATTCCGATCATGGCGTTTTACATTGTTGCCGCCGAAGAACAAGGCGTACAACCGCAACAGCTATCAGGTACTATCCAGAATGATATCCTGAAAGAATTCATGGTGAGGAACACATACATCTATCCTCCCTCACCATCAATGAGAATCATTACAGATATTTTCGAATACACTTCTAAAAAGATGCCTCTCTTCAATTCGATCTCCATTTCAGGATATCATATGCAAGAAGCGGGAGCTACTGCCGCAATTGAACTGGCATATACATTGGCTGATGGGCTGGAATACTTGCGAGCAGGGATAAAAGCAGGTTTGAATATCGATGACTTTGCACCTCGTTTAAGCTTTTTCTGGGCGATCGGAATGAACCATCATATGGAAATAGCGAAAATGAGAGCCGGTCGTCTCATCTGGTCGAAATTGGTAAAGCAGTTTGATCCTAAAAATTCAAAGTCTTTGGCATTGAGAACACATTGTCAAACGTCGGGATGGTCATTAACGGAGCAAGATCCATTTAACAATGTCTCCAGGACATGTATTGAAGCATTAGGTGCTGCACTTGGAGGAACTCAATCACTTCATACAAATGCGCTGGATGAGGCAATTGCCTTGCCAACAGACTTTTCTGCACGTATTGCACGTAATACTCAGATCTATCTTCAACAGGAAACCGGGATCACAGAATTCATTGATCCTTATGGAGGCAGTTATTATGTCGAAAAGCTTACTTCTGATCTCGTTGAAGAAGCATGGAAATTGATCTCTGAAGTTGAAGAACTTGGTGGTATGGCCAAAGCAATTGAAACGGGTATTCCAAAAATGAGAATTGAGGAAGCCGCTGCCAGAAAGCAAGCCCGAATCGACTCTGCAAAAGATATAATTGTAGGTGTTAACCGTTACCAGGTAGACGAGGAAATGGAGCTGGACATCCTGGAAGTGGATAATACAAGAGTTCGTCAAGCACAGATCGATCGTTTAGATGATCTAAGATCGAACAGGGATCAGAAAAAAGTAGAAGAATTACTGAATGAACTTGAAAATGCAGCAAGAAATAATACCGGGAACTTACTTGAAATATCTGTTCGCTGTGCCAGAGAGAGAGCCTCTTTAGGTGAGATTTCTTTTGCAATGGAAAAGGTATTCGGAAGGTATCAGGCAACGATCAGAAGCATTAGTGGTGTTTATTCTCATGAATCAATGGAAGATAAAGATTTCTCAAAAGCTCGAGAATTGACGGATAAATTCACGTCTTTGGAAGGGCGAAGACCTCGAATAATGATCGCTAAAATGGGTCAGGATGGTCATGATAGAGGAGCAAAAGTGATTGCTACCTCATTTGCCGATATTGGTTTTGACGTGGACATAGGACCGCTTTTCCAAACTCCGGCTGAAGCAGCAAAGCAAGCCGTTGAAAATGACGCACATATTCTAGGCGTTTCTTCTCTAGCAGCTGGGCACAAGACACTCATCCCACAAGTAATTGAGGAATTAAAAAAGCACGGAAGAGAAGATATCATGGTCGTGGCAGGCGGAGTGATTCCTCAACAGGATTATGATTTCTTGTACAAAGCTGGAGTCTTTGGAGTCTTTGGGCCAGGTACAAAGATCTCGAAAGCCGCACAGGAAATTCTAGAGTTATTGATAAAGAGTTTAGAATCCTAATCCTATTGCCCGATTGAAATTCTTTTGGTACATTCGGCATAGTTATTGAAAGAAACAGATAACAAAAACAAACATTATGAAGAAGTTTATTGGACTAGTTCTACTTTTATTAAGCGCAACAACTATTAATGCTCAGGCACCTAATTATGATGATCTGAAGATCCTATATGCTGATGGTAATTATGAAAAGCTTGTAAAAGTTGCTGAGAATTACTCATTGAAGGAGGATCTTAAAAAGGACCCAATGCCATTCATCTGGTTAGCAAAAGGGTTATATAAGATTTCATTGTCTGGCACAGATGAAGAGAAATTTAAGAACGCATATAAGGATGCAATTGCAGCAGTATCAAAAGCGTTGAAAAATGATAAAGATAATTCAGCATTAACTGATCATCAGGAGTTCATTGATGAATTTCAGATGTCAATGGTAACTAGAATTGACAATGATCTTGCCGCAAACGATTTTAATAAAGCATCAGGTTGGGTAATTAAGTATTACAAGGTTACTAAGAATCCTGTAGGAGCAAAGTTCTTAGATGGAGCAAGCAAGTACCGCAAGTCTGATAAGGGAGGAGCAAATACAGCTTGGAAAGAAGCGGACCTAATGTTAAAAGATATTACGTCAATTGATGATTGGTCAGATGCTGATAAGCAAATATTGAAACTTGGTGCATTGCAGACTGCCGAATGTTACCTTGCATCGAAGCAAAAAGAAAAAGCGAAAGCACTTTTAAATAAAGTTGCACAATGGTACGAAGAGGATGAGTCATTCAAAGCAAAATACGATGAGATCGTAAATTAACATTGATCTTGAACATTGATAAAAAGCCCGTTAACGGGCTTTTTTATTTTTAACACACCACTATTCAAAAGATTCACAAGCATCTATCATTAAGCACAAATCAATACTTTATATTTGATTTATGAAAAAGTGGTTGATCTATATTCAGAATAAGTACATTTTTGCAACGGTGCTTTTCATGATCTATTCACTATTTCTTGACGATATAGATATTTTCACCATCGTGAATCATAATCGTAAGCTGAATAAGCTTGAGGTTTCCAAAATGGAAACTGCTCACAAGTTAGACAGTACTCAACATTTATTGGAAACGTTAAAGTACGACGATCAACTTGAAAGTTTTGCCAGAGAGCATAAATTGTACAAAAAAGAAGACGAAGACATCTTTGTCATTTCGAAAGACTGATTAGTTTATTTGGATCCCTTTGATACGTGTATTAAAATACTTTAGAAGATCATAGTTAAAAACCATGCATCCAGGAAAGTAAAACCGAAGAATCTGTTCGTAGTCAAAATTATACTTTGCCATTTTCATTGCCCCCTCTTGACAGAGCCCCACTCCATGGCCAAATCCCCGCCCAACCACAACCACCTCCTCACCTTGAGGATAACAGCTAAAATAAGTCGATTTCAACTGAAACTCTTCTCTCAGATCTCTTAATGGAATTCCATAAATAGGATGCAAGTAAAAAGCCTTTCGATTTGTTTGTTCAAAGGAATATATCGTTGAAGCACTAATACTATCCCCAATCGGAAAGTCGTATTTATCGACTAAGAATTTCTTCCATTTTTCCTTTGGAATCCGAACTTCCCATCGAGCCTGCTTTGTGTAAATACAAAAGGTATCCTTAAATGATTTCAAATAAGGAATATTTTCATTCCAAATGTATTGTGGCTCACATGTTTGTCCACCGCAATTCGCATGAAAATAAGCATCAACCAATTTTCCCAGAGAATCAGTCATGACAATACCAGATGTATGAACCACAGCCGTATCAATGGTCGGTGTAAACCTCATCATGCTGTGATAGGCCTGACAATGAACCCGGTCGCAAAGATCATATCCTTCTTTTCGATGTTTTTCTTTGTATTTCAGTGCATAAGTCCGACTCATCACTGCTTGCACCTTGTAATATTCCAAATGTCGGCCTCCTCCACCTTCTGATTCAACTACCCCTGCCAAATAATTGTTTAACTCAACCAGATTAACGATCACCAGATCCTTTCCATTCGATGTTATTTCGAAATCATCCTCATATTTCCTCGGTTTAACAACTGGTGTTTTTGAAGTGAGGTTTACCGAAGTATTCGTTGAATTCTGAATGAGCTGGACCTTCTTGAACTGCCCCAATTCAATGGTCCCCTTCTTGAGTTTCACCAGATTACCGGAAGGAATGACTTCAATAAATTCATTGGGGAGCATAGATCCAAAATAGGATGTGTCCGCAAAAATGGAATAGCTCCCTTGATTGTAGGAAATGTTTAACCGTTTAATGCTGTATCCGGTAAGAACTCCAATACGCATTTGCTGGGCATTAGCGCACAATACAATCAATGAAAAAAACAGCAGGACAAACGGCCTCATTTAGCAAAATTATCCCTCAAAACCCTGAGAATTCAGGTGAGGTCAAATAGTTTTCAACAAGGATTGTGCAACTTTCTTACTAGCACCTCTTCCACCAAGGATTTCTCGCATGTGCTCAAATTCCTCAAGCATCTTTTTCCTTCCTTCTGTTCCGTCTTCAAGTGCCTTTAACTCTTTCTCAATCAACTCTGGATTGCATTCGTGTTGGATCAACTCCCGAACAACTTCTTTATCCATAATGAGATTCACAAGAGAAATAAATTTGATCCTGATCAATCTTTTCGCAATGTGATATGAAATAGATGACCCCTTATAACAAACCACTTCTGGAACGTTGAATAAAGCTGTTTCAAGCGTAGCAGTTCCTGAAGTTACAACCGCCAGATTGGCGACAGTAAGAAGATCATAGGTGCGATTAAATATGATTTCCGTTTTTACTTCTAAAAACTGACGATAAAAATCTTCATCTAAATTCGGAGCTCCTGCCACGATCACCCTGTAATCAGAAAAAGACTCTACACCTTTTAACATGATCGGCAGTTTGACGGAGATCTCCTGCTTACGACTTCCAGGAAGAACTAGTAATATCTTTTTGTTTTCAGGATCCTTTTCGAGAATATCTTTTGCCCCATTGCTTTCCTCTCTGAATCTGATCATTGCATCCAACAAAGGATGACCAACGTACTCGACATCGAATTGATGTTTTTGATAAAAGACTTTTTCAAATGGCAAGATGACATACATATGATCCACACTCTTCTTGATCTTTTTAACCCTTGATTCTTTCCACGCCCAAACTTGTGGAGAGATATAGTAGGCAACTTTTATCCCATTTTCTTTAGCCCATTCGGCTATGCGAAGATTAAAACCAGGATAGTCGATCAGGACCAAAAGATCAGGTTTGAATTTCAGTATGTCTTTTTTACAAAAATCAATATTTCTAAGAATAGTTCTCAAGTTAAACAAAACCTCAATGAATCCCATAAAAGCTAGGTCTCTGATGTGTTTTACAGGCGGCCCAGACTCCAGCGCCATTTTATCTCCTCCCCAGCATCTGAATTGCAGACTTGAGGATTCTTCTTTAAGCGCTTTGATCAAATTACTACCGTGCAGATCTCCTGAGGCTTCGCCAGCTATTATGTAGATCTTTTTGGGCATCTAAAGAATAAAATTGACATAGATCACATAAGGAAGGAACAAAATCGACCCTAGAATTACACCCATTGCTATTCCCCATTTTTCTCGATTTAAGAAATAGTAGAACCAGATCAAATTTGATATGATTGCTATCGAAATAATTTTACTTCTCACGATTGGATCGAGCGTGAATTTATACCACAACTGAGAAAAGTAAAAATTTTCCATCCAAGACAAGACGAGAATCACAATAGGGATAAAAATCAAAGGTGATGCTATTCCGATAATCAACCCTAAAGTGTGTTGCTTACTCCAGTTCCTAAGGTTCATTTCTCCCAGGTTTTAAAAAAGTTCATTGTTTTATAGCAAGTCATATCAAATTGTGTCGGCACAACACTTGCGTATCCCTGTCTCATTGCATAAAGATCTGAATCCTCACTTTTATCATGATCAGTGAATTCACCGGTTAACCAATAATATGGTTTATTGAATTGATCCAATCTTTTATCAAAACGATCTTCCCAGAACCCATAGGCTTGTTTGCAGACTTTGATTCCTTTCAATTCTTCAGGAGTGCCTTTAGGCACGTTCACATTCAGACAAACGTGTTCTGGATAATCTCCTTTCAATGCATTTGCAATTAGTTCTTGGGCTACCAATTGAGTTGCTCGAAAATCTGCATCAGCATGAAAATCAGCTAGTGAAAATCCTATTGAAGGAATATTTTCCATTGCTCCTTCAACCGCAGCCGACATGGTTCCTGAATAAAGAATATTTGTTGAAGTGTTTTCACCATGATTAATTCCTGATAAAAGCAAATCAGGCTTTCTGTTCAAAACTTCATAGATCGCCAGCTTGACACAGTCAACAGGTGTACCAGTACATGTATAGGCATTCAAGCCCTCAAAGAGAATACTCTTATCGAGTCTTAAAGGATGATTCACTGTGATCGCGTGTCCCATACCGGATTGAGGCTTATCAGGAGCCAATACCAATACGTCCCCAAAAAATCTAGCGACTTCAACCAATGACCTGATCCCTTTTGAAGAGATCCCATCATCATTGGTTACTAATATTAGCGGTTTTGCACTCATCGTTTACCTTTCATCAATTCCGGATTTTACGAAAGTAACCATATTCGGATGAAACAATGAGAAAGGGCACCTACAAATTCATTAACTTTTTTTATCTAAGCACTATTTTAATTACCTTTGAAAAAGATATCCTTCAATGACTTCTAAAGAATTTTACGACGAAATTATTAGCATTACTGAACAGAATTTAAGAGCTGTTTCTGAACAAGTAATTTCGTTGAAAGAACATCAAAAAAACTGGCGTAAAGACAGTGTATCATGGAGCATCAATGAGATTCTTTCTCATTTGAATGAATATGCATCTTATTATCATGACGCCATTCGAAAGCGAATAGAAAAGACCAGATTCAGAGAGCCAAAAGAAACTTTTATTTCTTCTCCCCTTGGTCGATCAGCATGGAAATCTATGAAGCTTGGGAACGCGCGAAATATCAAACGTAAATTCAAGTCTTCAAAAGGAGCTAACCCAAGATTACATCCTGAGTTGGTCAGTGAAACAGCAAGTGAAAACTTTCTTTCGAAGCAAAATGAATTATTGAAGATCATTCAAGATTCAAGATCAATAAACATCCGAAAAGCAAAAGTCGCTGTCTCCCTTTCAAAATTCATTCGACTTAGAATTGGCGATGCACTTTTGTTTGTGATCTATCACAACGAACGACACATACAACAGATCCTGAACCTAATTGCGCATCCAAAATTTCCGAACTCTTAATGAAGAATGCCTATTGCATAGTAAGTATTTCACCGGTTCGTGCTGAGTCATCTGATCGCGCTGAGATGGTTACTCAACTTCTGTTCGGAGAATTAGTTCAAATAGAAGAAATGCAAAGCCCCTGGTGCAAGATCGTTACAATGACGGATAATTATGAGGGATATTGTGATATCAAGCATTTACATTTTCTTACTCAAAAAGAGATGAACAGATGGATGGATGGTCTGAATATTCTATCTTCGATAACCACCGATATTCTAACTCCCTGGGGAATGCAACGCATTTTCAGGGGGTCATTCGTACCGTTCGACCTATCCAATGAATTCAATATCGGTCAGGATAAATTTGAGATCAAAGGAACCATTTCAGAGAACACCCCAAAAGACCCAGTTCTATTGGCCAAAGAATACTTAAACGCACCTTATTTGTGGGGCGGAAAATCTCCATTCGGAATTGATTGTTCTGGATTAACTCAAATTGTCTATCGTTTGATCGACATCAATCTACCAAGAGATGCATCTCAGCAGGTTGATTACGGAACTGAAGTTCAATTCGAAGATCTTGAAAGAGGAGATCTCGCCTTCTTTCAAAATCAGACAGGTAAGGTTATTCACGTCGGTATTTGTGATGGAGAAGGCTCTATCATTCATGCCAGTGGATGGGTAAGGATCGATCCTTTGACAAAAAATGGAATCGTACATTCTGATACCGGAGTTCAAACTCATGAACTTTGTGCGATTCGGAGGATGTAAGTCTCCGAGCTTCGGGAAATTATTTCGATATTTGCCTCAAAAAAATTACATGAAGATCCTAATCACCGGAGGCGCTGGTTTCATTGGCAGTAATCTAGCTAAAAGACTTGTCCGCGAAGGTCATGAAGTTACAGTCTTGGATTCATTACTTAGGGGTAATAAACTCGACAAAGAAACATATTCAAAAGTCAATTTTATTAAAGGAGATGTTAGAGACCAGGATTTGATCATAAAAGCCAGCAAAGGATGTGATCTGATTTTTCATTTTGCGGCAGTTCTTGGCGTAGATATCGTGGCAGATAATCCTGTAGAAACCATGGATGTAGAAGTAATTGGAACTCGAAATGTCGTAGAAGCAGCAGAAATGAATAACGTAAAGAAAATCATGTACGCTTCCACAAGTGGAATTTACGGACACTCAGCTTTCGAAACTACACTGTCTGAAGAAATCTTGGTCGATCCCAGAACCTCGTATGCAATGGCAAAAAGATACAATGAGATCTACCTGGCGTCACATCATGAAGAAAAAGGTGTGAATGTGATCTCACTTCGTTTCTTCAATGTCTATGGTGGAAATCAAGATAATCGAATGGTTGTTCCTCGTTTTTTCGAACAGGCTATTGCAAACGAATCCATAACCGTTTTTGGATCGGGAAATCAGACGAGAGATTTTACATATATCGATGACACTGTTGAAGCCTGTGTAAGGTTAATGGACATCAATGGAAGTCACATTGTAAATATTGCCAACGAGGAAGAATGGAGGATAGAAGATCTAGCAGTGAAGATCAAGAAAGTGACGGATTCAAATTCAGATATCATATATCTCGAGGCTCCTAAAAAAAGATATGATTACGAAGTAGAGCGACGAGTAGGAAGCTCTGATAAACTTCTAGCCCTAACGGGATATAAACCAGATACTAACCTTGAAACCGGTTTGGGTCTGATCTACAAAATCAATTATTCCAAATAAACAGCAATGATGAGAGACCAGGAGATTTTCGCTTTGATCGAAGAAGAAAAGCACCGCCAGTTACATGGTGTAGAATTGATCGCTTCTGAAAACTTTGTCAGCGATGAAGTTATGCAGGCAATGGGAAGTGTATTGACGAACAAATACGCTGAAGGATTACCGGGAAAAAGATACTACGGTGGTTGTGAAGTGGTTGATAAAGTAGAACAACTTGCAATAGACCGATTATGCAAACTTTTCGGAGCTACCTGGGCTAACGTGCAGCCACATTCTGGAGCACAGGCTAATGCAGCTGTATTCCTTGCTTGCTTGCAGCCAGGAGATAAGATCCTTGGTTTCGACCTATCCCATGGTGGGCACCTTACCCATGGTTCACCGGTTAACTTCTCGGGAAAATTGTACAAACCATTCTTTTACGGCGTAAACAAGGAAACTGGGAGAGTGGATTACGACATGATGGAGGAAGTTGCGCTTCGCGAAAAACCGAAAATGATCGTGTGTGGGGCCTCCGCCTACAGCAGAGACTGGGACTACGCTAGAATCAGAAAAGTTGCTGATCAAATAGGTGCTTTGGTTTTGGCAGACATCTCCCATCCGGCAGGATTGATTGCTGCGGGATTATTAAATGATCCACTTGAACATTGTCACATCATTACTACAACAACACACAAGACACTTCGAGGACCAAGAGGTGGTGTAATCATGCTTCGTAATAACTTTGACAATCCATTTGGATTGCGTTGGAACAATGGAAATTTGAAATCGATGGCTGCATTGCTTGACGCGGCTGTTTTCCCAGGAATTCAAGGTGGACCCCTTGAGCATGTTATTGCGGCTAAAGCTGTTTCCTTCGGAGAAGCACTGACAGACAATTACAAAGATTACATGAAACGAGTTCAGCAGAATGCAGCAGTAATGGCTGATGAATTCGTGAAAAAAGGATATCATATTATTTCAGGTGGAACGGATAATCACTCCATGCTAATTGATCTTCGTTCCAAGGGCGTTACAGGTAAAGATGCAGAGAACGCATTAGTTAGAGCTGATATCACTGTCAACAAGAATATGGTTCCCTTTGATACAGAATCTCCTTTTGTTACATCTGGGATAAGAGTTGGTACTCCAGCGATAACATCTAGAGGAGTTCTTTCAACTGAGATCCCTCAAATCGTTGACCTAATGGATAAGGTTCTTACGAATTACACAAATGATGATGTTATTTCTTCGGTGAGAGCAGATGTAAATGCACTTATGGGTAAACGCCCATTATTCCAATGGTAATTTGAGATTTATTCAATATTTTTAAGGCAAGCAAACACTTGCCTTTTTTTATGAGATATAAATCTAGAGTAGATTGGTTTTTTAAATCCGCCATAGCCTTAATCGTATTAAGTTTTATTGCCGGATTAATTCAAATGAAGCTAGATAATGAATCTACCTCTTCTTTGGTTCTGTTCTCAATCGTCATGGGTGTGGTCGTGTTGTTTCTTTTCTCTTTGATCCCAACAACCTATTATGACATAAAAGAAGATCAATTGTATTGCAGGTCGTTATTCTTTAGAAAGAAGGTTCCTATCAATTCTATTCGTAAAGTGGACGTTGGAAATTCCCTTTATGCTGGAATGAAAATGTCGCTTGCATTAAAGGGGATTATCGTCCACTTCAACAAATATGACGAGATCTACATTTCCCCTGAAAATCAGCAGGAATTCGTTCAGCATCTGGTAAAGATTAACCCCCAGATAGAACTAATAGAAAATAAAAAAAGCGCCTAAGCGCTTTTTAATATTATAATATTATAGATCATCTGGCAATGCGATCTCTTTAAATGACTTTTGCTTTGGTTTCAGCTTGTCAATAAAGATCACTTTAAGTTTTTCACCATCAGATGTATAGATCATATCTGAAATTCCATTTGAAATACCAGGTAATTGCTTTTTCTCATTGTAGAACTTCTTCTCGAACGGTTCATATGTATCGTCATCATACTGCAAAAGGATTGAAACGATCTGACCATTCTCTACTCTAGCCTTCCCACTTACACAAGTTGAAGCACCATCTTTTTCAAAAAAGCTCACAATCACATTTCTGTGCATATCATCTCCGACACCATATGATCCTCTTTTTGCAAATGCATCTTCCAATCGCTTATAACAGTCATTTTGTGCAGATACAGTAAGTGTAAGAAAAAGTGCAGATAATACAAGTAAGGTTTTTTTCATATTCTTTTATTGTTATGGGTTCTGAAAGCCCTGGTTCTCAAATATAACAAGTTTAGGTGAATATTGTCTGAGCATTTTTTATTTTTGACAAAATTCACAACGCCGTCCATGAAACAAATAGCAGACCACTTTTCGGAAGCATTAGAAATTTTGCAAAAATTTAACAACCCTGAAAATTTTTCTCGTATACAAACGGCGGGTGATCTAATGGTTACATCTCTCAAAAATAAAGGGAAAATTATTAGTTGTGGAAACGGTGGATCGATGTGTGATGCCATGCACTTTGCGGAAGAATTAACTGGCAGATACAGAGGTGATCGTCCTGCGATCCCAGCGATTTCCATATCTGATCCAAGCCACATTTCATGTGTAGGTAACGATTATGGATTCGATCACATTTTTTCAAGATATCTGGAGGCGGTCGGTAATTCAGGTGATGTACTTCTTGCCATTTCAACCTCAGGGAATTCGAAGAATGTCATTAATGCAATTGAAGTAGCCAAATCCAAAGGAATGAAGATCGTCGCATTGACAGGAAAGGATGGTGGAAAAATTGCGTCAATGGTTGACGTAGAAATTAGAGCCCCGCATTCAACTTATGCAGACAGAGCTCAGGAAATTCACATCAAGGTGATCCATTCCCTGATCGACCACATCGAATCTAATCTTTGATCTTCTTTTCGTAGATCAGGAACTTAAAGTCATCCAGGTAAAAATCAGCCTCTGAACTTTTCCAGAAATCAAACTTGAATTCGTCCGATACATCTCGTATCGAGGGAGTAAGGAAGTACAATGTTGTATCGTTCCACTCTGAGCTGAACCCCAATCTGGCATCTCGATATCCGTAAGCTCCTTCTTTTCTGTTCATCATCATCCCAAGAATAACTGGGTCCTCCCCAAGATTTCTATACCTGAACTTCAGTTCTACCCAAATATGATCCCGGTCAGTAAGCTCAGAATATTCAAACCTGTTTGAGTATGGGAATTCATCCTGACCTTTTGAAATCAAACAAGCTGAATTCTCTTTTGAGAAATTATCTTCAAAGAAAGTCTGCACCTGATAGTTTTCCTGATCATTAAAAACGTCTACTCCATTAAACGATCTCTGAACTAGAAGCAGATCGAGGTCATCCTCTGAAACCGAAGTTTTTAAAAAAGTTGCCCAATAGTATTCTTTCGTCGTTCGATAAGGATCCAGGATGTAATTCCTAAGCTGCCACCACTGAAACTGATTGAGAAATAAAAACAACAATAATGGTGCAGCAACCAAGTAGCGTAAAACTCTAGACTTCCCCACTATGGATTCAAGGAAATAACCCATTGGAATAAGTAGAAGAGGATAATAAGTAATCAATGGACGATTCGAAAATCCGGCTCCATACCACCATTCAGACCAACTGCAGACAACGTAAAAACAGACTGAAAAAGTAACTAAGACTGGCCAAAACCATTTTCGGTCTTTCTTATACACTGCTGAAAAACCGACCAGTGCAAAAAGCATGACTGGTGTATAGATCAACCAACCTTTTCTATAGCTAAACAGACTATCCCATATATGAGGAGAAAAAATATCCAGTCCAACTCCAGGATTGATGTATGAATCATATAGGAAAAAACCAGTTTTCAGTTTCCAATAAATAATTTGTGGTAATCCGATCAATATCACGACCGACAGCGCCATCAGGAATTGTTTATAATGACGTTTGATCAATCCAACTTTATCATGGAAAGATTGCTTGTCATGAACTCCATAAACCAAAGGGAAAATGGCAAACAGGATCTCACTGGGTTTTATAAGAGCCATCAATCCAATGGGTAAAATAATTCCAATCAAGTATTTTAATTTGTGGTCCTCATGCCATCGGATCGTGCACCAAACAGCAATGCATACCATGGTGAACAACACATTGACGGTTTCCAGATTTTTCAATGTCATGTGATGGGAATAATTTGTTCCGATCACCAATAGGATCAACAGAATTGAAGTGGTCAGATCACTAAAATGCCTTAACAATATTTTACGAAGAAAGATAAGGCCGACAATTGTAATGAGTATCATCCCTCCTA
>JALRFI010000141.1 GCA_023253775.1 Crocinitomicaceae bacterium | reverse complement strand
GATCTTTTTACAACACTTATCATGTTTAGCAAGCTCCAAAGCTACATATCCGCCCATTGAATGACCAACAATCTCATAATCTTCTATGTTGAAGGCGTTGAGCGTCAGCCGCACCTGTTCTGCCATGTAAGAAATTGAAGGCTGAGCATTTTCCGAAAGATACGACTTACCATGCCCAGGAAGATCGATCAGAATCAATTGAACACCTAAGTTCTCCAAAGGCAAATACTCCCACATTGTGAGAGATTCAAGAAATCCGTGCAAAAAGACAACCGGTCTACCTTTACCTATTATCCGATTGTTCAACAAAGTCATTTTATTTTTCGTTCATCAACGTTTCGATTTCGTCTGCTTCAAGCGGAATATCTTTCATCAAGTTAAATGGTTTCCCACTTTCCTGCACTACAAGGTCATCTTCCAAACGAATTCCTAATCCTTCCGCAGGGATGTAAATTCCTGGTTCACACGTAAACACCATGCCTGCAGAAATTGGCTCATTCCAGAGCCCAACATCATGTGTATCCAGACCAAGGAAATGAGAAGTTCCATGCATAAAGTACTTCTTATATGCCGGCCAATCTGGATTTTGATTCTGAATATCCGTTTTATCGATGAGTCCTAAACCAAGCAATTCTGATTCCATTAGCTTACCAACTTCTTTATGGTATTCAGCCATCATGGCACCAGGAACAAGCATGGCTTCCGCTCCTTTTTTAACCCTCAAAACGGCATTGTATACATCTTTTTGACGAGGAGTAAATTTTCCGTTAACCGGTAAACATCTCGTTAGATCAGAGGCATAATTCGCATACTCCGCTCCAACATCAAGTAGGATAACATCGCCATCCAAACACTGCTTATTGTTTTCGATGTAATGCAAAACACAAGCATTCTTGCCCGAAGCAACAATCGGTGTGTAGGCAAACCCTTTTGAACGATTGATCAGGAATTCATGAGCAAGTTCAGCTTCGATCTCGTATTCCCAAACTCCTGGCTTAATGAATTTCAATAGTCTTCTGACACCCGCTTCGGTAATCTTACATGCTCTTTGCATCAATTCAAGCTCGATGGCTTCTTTCACCGATCTTATCTTGTGCATGATAGGTGCGCTTTTATGAACCTGATGCGATGGATAATCAACTTTTACTTTCTTAATGAATCGATCTTCTCTCGTTTCAACCTCAGTTGACGCCCTTAAATGTTCATTTGTATTAACGTAAATTCCTTCAGCTTCAGCCATCATTTGCTTGAAGATCACCGGAAATTGCTCCAACCAATAGACAGTTTTGATACCCGCAACCTCAAATGCTGCCTGTTTTGTTAACTTTTCACCTTCCCATACAGCAATTAAATCGCTTGTCTCTTTCAAGAACAATACTTCTCTGTGGGCATTGTTTTTTGAATCTGGGAATAATACAAGTATCGATTCTTCCTGGTCAACACCGGAAAGATAAAGAATGTCTCTATGTTGCTGAAACGGCATGGTACTATCAGCACTGATCGGAAAAATGTCGTTTGAATTGAATACAGCGAGTGTGTTTGCTTTCATTCGATGAACGAACTTGCTTCTGTTCTTGATGTAGAGTTGGTTGTCTATTCGATCGTATTTCATGTCTGATTATTTGCTCCGAAAATAAGTAAAATCTGAAGTATTGAAGCTTGAAAGGAGCAATGAATTATAGATCGTAAATCATTTACGTTCTACTATTACAACTTTGATCCTGTAAACGGTAAAAAATAAAAGTTATGAAAACAGTTAGCATCCAATCGATCGAGTTTTATGCAGGAAGCCCAGAATTGACATTGCGATCTCTGGTTGTTCAGAACAATCTTACATACGAATCGCTCATTCGACTAAAATCAAGTGTATTCAATAAAATAGTAAACATACTTCAAAAGTTAAATCCTGATTTGGATATCTATTCATTTCTAAATGTGGAAGATCATCCAAACGGTGACATCTTTTATAAGTTGCACACAGATCAAATCCAAAACACAATGAGCTTCGAAATCATTGAAGAAAATAAAGAATATAAATTGATCCGAGCATAGTCATCAAAAGGCAACCATTTTACTTTTTTTTCGTATTTTCGCTGTAATAACTATAACCTATAACTTATTAAAAGCTAAAACGTCAAAATTGCAAATCTATGAACAAGCTTAAATTCGGTATCGCCGCTCTTCTTTTTGCAGGTTTCAACTTATCTTCCTGTATTGAACACGAAGTAATTCCGGCACCTACTCCTACTGTAGAACTTAAATGCAGTTTTGATGGTATTGTAAATGGAACAGATGTGCATCTGATGCAATTTATTGATGGGTATGATTGTACTCCAACCAAAGCGAAATATTTATTACCACCTCCACAGTGGTCAACTGCGGTTTACTATTCAGAGATTGCCTCAGCGTCATCTCCGGTAAGCTTTAAAATAGGTATGGGAAGTGTTGCATGGGATGCATCAACAACAGGTGACCCAACTCTTGCATTGTTTAATGACTTTTTTACCAGCAATCTTACACCTAATTTTTCAAATGTAGGAGCGAGCGGAATTGAAGTGAGCTACAGAGATGCTGCTGGAAGAAACTGGGTGAGTCATGACAATAGCGTTAACTTACAAAATGCCTCATTCACGAGTATAAGTCAGGAATCTGATGAAACCGGAGATTATTCTAAATTCATTTGTAATTTCAATTGTTATGTATACTACCAAGACCCTGGTACAATGCTCTGGGATTCTATACAAATCCAGAATGCAGCGTTCAAAGGCTGGTTTAAACGTTAATCTAGATATTGAAGAGCCGTTCCCTAAGAACGGCTTATTTTATTTTTGGCGTGAGTAGTCATTTAAAAATAGCGATCATAGGTGATTACAACTTCACTTATAACTCTCATCAGGCAACCAACCTGGCCATCGATCACTCTGGTCGTTTTCTTGAAACAGACATCAATTATTACTGGCTAAAGATCAATGAAGCCGCACAATTGAACAAAGACCAACTTGAAGAATTTGATGGAATATGGTTTGCTCCCGGTCCATTCACGAATCCATTTTTTGTGCACGGTATTATTAGAACACTTGCCAGATTGAGCGTTCCCACATTGATCACGGGTGAGGCTTATCGATCGTTCATCGATATGCTTGTAAATACCTATCAACTTAACCCGAATGGGGAAAAATTGATCTCCGATAATCTTGTTGATGGGAATTCTTTTGAAAGGATATTGATCACCCCTCATTCGAAACAATTGATTCATTTATACGAGAATCATAGCAACGTTGAATTGACTTCTTCCCGCTATTCATTGTATCCACAATTGATTCAAATGTTAACGGAGGAATATGTTGATATTGAAGCTTATAATCAATTTGAGGATCCTGAGATCATTACATTGAAAAAACACGAATTCTTTCTAGTCTGTAGTTTTTGCCCCCAAATATCTTCGACAAGAGAATTACCTCATCCTTTGATCTACACATTCATCAAAGCTTGTCAGCTCAAGCCTGCGCAACACTAAAAAAATTCATTCGATTCTGTATTCCTTTCAAACTCCTCATCGATCAGATGTGGACCATACTCAGCGCATTTAACAGCCAACCGATCACATCTTTCGTTTTCAGGATGACCGTTGTGTCCTTTAACCCATTCAAATGAAATATTAAATTTAGAGTGAAGTTCGAGATATCTTAACCAAAGATCCTTGTTTTTTTTCCCTTTAAAATCCTTTTGTTTCCATCCGAAAACCCATCCTTTTAAAATTGCATCGATAACGTACTTTGAATCAGAATGAACCCTAACTGCATGCTTATTCGTTTTTAATTGTTCCAGGGCAACGATCAAGGCGAGTAATTCCATACGGTTATTTGTCGTTAGACGAAAGCCTTGAGACAATTCTTTTTCCTGACCATTAAAGCGCAAGATCACACCATATCCCCCAGGTCCGGGATTACCTTTAGCAGAACCATCTGTATAGATCTCGATCATGAAGCGAAGATAAGATCATTTTTCATGAAACTAAGGAAACTTTTTATGCATTTATAGTTTCCATTGTTTTTTAAATATTAATTTTGCCCCATGGATCCAAAAAAAATAGAGATTATAGAACGCTCATCACAGATCTTTATGCGCTTTGGTATAAAGAGTATAACAATGGATGACGTTGCCAGAGAACTGGGTATCTCGAAGAAAACACTTTACAAATACTTTCATGACAAAAATGAACTTGTCGTTTCCATACTTTCTGCGAAAATTGAACTTGATAAGCAATATTGCAAACGGTCAAATGAGGAGGCTGAAAATGCAATTGATGAGCTTTTCAATTTGTCGAAGTTCGTGCATGAGCAAGTAGGGCAAATTAATCCTGTGGTTTTTCTCGACTTAAAAAAACATCACCCGGAAGGTTGGGAGCTTATGCGAAAGCACAAATGGAATTTCATATTTAACATGATCCACAAAAATATCCATAGAGGGATTAATGAGGGAGTCTATCGAAGCAATTTAAATCCTGAGATCGTTGCAAGACTCTATGTGGGCTCTACTGATTTGATCATGAACGAAGAAGTATTTCCTTGGCCGGAATTTTCTTTCGATAAAGTATTTATTGAAACGATCAGATTCCACATCCGAGGGATGGCCAGTGATGAAGGAATCCAATATTTAAAACAACGTTTAAAAAAAGAAACAAATGAATAGATCATTTTATCTGCTGTTAGCGACATTTTTCATGTCTTTAGGAAGTTTGGGCCAGACATCATTTTCGCTTGAGGAGGCGAAATCGTATGCCTTAACCAATAATCTCAGAATCCAGAATACAGGTTTAGACCTTGACAATTCAGTACAAAAGAAGAAAGAAACAATTGCCATAGGATTACCTCAGGTCAACTTGAGTGGGTCATTTAATAATTTCATCAATCTACCCGTTCAGGTTGTTGACGGCGCGTTCATAGGACAACCAGGAACATTAGTTAGCTTCAAAGCTGGAACTACCTATAATGCCAGTGGCACTTTACAAGCAACTCAAATGGTCTTCAATGGATCATACCTTGTTGGAATTCAAGTTTCAAAGTTCTTCGTTACAATGCAAGAAAATATTTCCAGACAAACCAATGAAGAAGTTGTCTTCAACGTGATCAATGCTTATCAGATCTGTGCAGTCGCAAAAGAAAACGTGGAGTTCATCGATTCTATGGCGATCCTTACTCAGAATCTTGTCGACAAACAACGTACATTCCTTGAATTAGGTATGATGGTAAAACAGGACATGGATCAACTCGAATATGCACTCTTGACCACTAAAAATGCTCAGGTCAATGCAAAATTACAATTTGACAATGCGCTTGCTCTATTGAAATTTGCCATGAATTATCCTCTTGAGCAAAATATTGAGCTTACTGATAACACAGTAAGTTTATTAACGAAAAAATCGATCTCCGAAGGGAGCAGTGTAACGAACAACTTAAATTATCAGATACTCAATGATGCAATCACTCTTTCTCAATTCAATTTAAAAAATGAACGTTTTACGCATTTACCATCTCTTAATGCTTTCTTTCAGCAAACGTATAACGCTTATCGAAACGAGTTCAATTTCTTTGCTGATGACAAATGGTATCCCCAGACGCTTTGGGGTCTTCAACTGAATATTCCGATTTTTTCCAGCGGTTTAGGCAATGCCAGGCTAAAACAAGCACAGATCAGACTTCTAAAAGATGAGAATAGTTTGAAGATTCTTGAGCAATCTCTAAAGATGCAGGAAATACAGACAAACAACTCTTTGCTTTCTGCTCAACAGAAACTTGAATTGCAAATGGAAAATGTTCGACTCACCAAATCGATTTATTACAACACCATCGCAAAAGAACAGATCGGTAAGGAAAACAGCATCACTGTCAATCAGAAATACAATCAATATCTCATTGCCCAAAGCGAGTATACAGCTGCTATGCTGGATGTGTTCAATGCAAAACTCAACTTAGACAAATTATATAATCAGATCCTCGACTCAAACAAATAATCCCATGAAAAGAAACATCCTTTTAATTTTATCCTCAGCCGTCATTAGTATATCCCTATACTCGTGTTCATCGACTGAAGCAGAAACTACAGAAGAGAAAACCTATCTACCCCTTGTTAAACTAGAAGATGCTCACATTAAAAACTTCATTCATAAGATCGAAGTTCAGGGTAATGTGGAGACTGACAAAGACGTTTTGCTTAACGCCGAAATGGGTGGTTTGATCACTCAAATGAATGTAAAAGCAGGAGATAAGGTATCAGCAGGACAAGTACTTGCGGTGCTCGACGGAGCGATCTTAAGTTCTAATGCGGAAGAGATCAAGACCCAACTGGAATATGCAGAATATATGCTCGCGAAACAGGAAGAATTGAATAAGCGTGGAGTGGGTTCTGAATTCGATTATAAAACTGCTTTGAACCAGGTCAATTCATTGAAATCGAGATTGAACTCTCTCAATGTGCAGCGCGGAAAAATGTTGATCAAGGCACCTTTTGCTGGCACTGTAGATAAGATCTTTGGTAAAGTAGGTCAAATGGCTGGACCTCAAGCACCTCTTGTTCGCTTGGTTAACAACAGCCAGGTTGATATTACGACGGAAATCTCTGAGAAACACTTTTCAAAGATCAAGATCGGCACAGAAATGAATGCACATTTCCCGAATTTCAACGATACCAATATCACCTTGAATGTAACACACATTGGAAATTATATTGAACCAACCAACAGAACGTTCAGAGTTATGTCCACAGTAAAAAACAACAGGGACCTACTTCCAAACATGCTGGCAAAAATCAGTATTACGGATATGAATGTCGCTAATGCTACTGTAATCCCATCAAGAGCGATCATGAAATCCCAAGAAAATAAAGATTTTGTCTACGTGGTGACAGTGAAATCTGGTAAGGAATATAGTGTAAAAAAGGTATTTGTCAAAGTGATTGAAAGGTACAATGGTGAGGCAATGATCTCTGCCAATAGCAATATAAAAGATGGAAGTAAGATCGTTGTGGAAGGCGCGAAGGGAATAACAGAGAAAGATATAGTTCGATCCAATTAAAAAAACGAAAATGGAAAAAGAAGCAAAAGGATTTGGATTGTCGACATTATCGGTTAACAATCGAAAAACCGTATTCCTGATCACCCTGATTATTCTTCTTGGCGGTCTTATGGCATATACATCTATGCCGAAGGAAAATTTCCCTGAGTTACAAATCCCAGAAATTTACATCGGAATTGCTAAACCAGGATCTTCTCCGAAATACATGTCTGAAAAGATTGCAGAATCGATTGAGAAAGAGTTGGGTGGAATCAAATTAGTGGACGAAATCAACTCCAATTCAGTTCATGGTTATACAACTATTCGTGTGAAGTTCGACTTCAAGATGAAAGTTGATCAGGCACTTCAGAAGGTTAAAGATGCTGTCGATAAAGCAAGAACGAAACCAGATTTCCCTGCTTTACCTGTCGAGCCGAACATCTTTGAGATGGATCCTGCACAGATGCCTATCAGAAATATCAACTTAAGAGGTGAAAATGCAATCCTATTAAAGGAAATTGCTGAGATTCTTGAAAAAAGAATTGAAGATCTTCCGGAAATTTCAGAGGTTGATATACGAGGTGTACAGGAGCAAGAAATGAGGATCGAGGTTGACCCAATCAAAGCTCAATCTGTCAATGTCACACTAGACGATATTCAAAATGCTGTAAGTTCAGAGCATCAAACCATACCATCAGGTGAGATTCTGATGGATGATGTGAGAAAAACGATCCGAATTGAAGGCGAATTCAAAAACGAAAATGACCTAAAGAAGATCATTGTGAAACAAGATGACTTCATGCCGGTGCATCTTGAGGATGTCGCTGAGGTCTTTTTTGGAAATGCCGACACTACGTCTTTTGCAAGAGAATTTGGTGACCCAGTTGTAATGCTCGACGTAAAAAAACAAGGTGGGCAAAACCTCTTGGAAGCGAGTGAAAAAATGGACAAATTACTTGAAGAAGCCAAAAAAGACGGAACGATCCCAAAGAGTATTAGTGTTACAGTAACAAATGATCAATCGAACAATACTCGAGACATGGTTTCGAACCTTGAAAACTCCATTATTTTCGGAATCATTCTCGTTGTTGGAGTCCTTCTATTCTTTCTTGGAATCCGAAATGCCTTATTTGTAGGTGTAGCCATTCCTTTGAGTATGTTAATGTCGTTCCTGATACTTTCATCAATGGGTGTTACATTGAACCTGATGGTTCTTTTCTCACTGGTATTGGCTTTGGGAATGCTTGTTGACAACGGTATTGTGATCGTGGAGAATATCTACCGACACATGGATGATGGTTCTAAACCGAAACAAGCGGTGATCATGGGTGTAGGTGAGGTTGCATGGCCCATCATTGCCTCTACAGCCACAACACTTGCAGCTTTCATTCCTCTTGCTTTGTGGCCAGGAATCATGGGTGAATTCATGAAGTTTTTACCGATCACTTTGATCATTGTCCTTGGATCTTCTTTGTTTGTTGCATTGGTGATTAATCCTGTTTTAGCAGTCGCTTATATGAAAGTGACTCAGGATGTTCCCAACAAATCAAAGGTTCTGAAAGTCTCTGCATTTCTTTGTATCATAGGAGTACTCATGATCATTGTTGGTGCTATTACATGGGGTAATTTATTCCTTCTCGCCGCAATTCTAGGCATACTGAATGTCTATGTTTTCTATCCCGGAACCATGCGTTTTCAGAATGGATTCTTACCAAAACTTGAGGCATTTTACGAGCGTTTTCTGATCTATGCATTGACAGGTAAAGGACCAAGAAAATTTCTTTTAGGAACCATTGGATTATTCTTTTTGTCGTTTGTTCTTATGGGGGTATTCCCTCC
>JALRFI010000216.1 GCA_023253775.1 Crocinitomicaceae bacterium | reverse complement strand
AAATTCCCGAAAGCTCCGCAATCAACTTCCCGTTTTGTCTGAAATAGGGGGTGTTATCATCGAAAAGTCCAAGAATACCATATGCCTTTGGCATACCTGTACAAGAACCTGGTTCATTGGGATCAAGAACCTGCATTCTGGTATTCGTATAGGCTACTGACTCCAGCAAGCCTTCAGGTACCAAAGTATACGTTGAAGTGTAATCACCAAAATTAGTAATCTGGGCCATTACCGACCCCGAAAAAAGCAAAACGGCAAATAGTATAGGTTTCATATTGAGAAAATAGAAGTTCAAAGTTACGATACAGATGAACACAAGGCAAGTAAATTATCCTTTCTTCCTTCTCTCTTCTAACCATTTAGGCACTTTTTTCTCTTGTTTTTTACCTTGATCCCCCAGTAGTTTATCGATTAAGTCGGGACGCTTGGCCTTAGTTAATTTTTTTCGAATCCAATCCTGATTTTCTCGTTTATACCAGAAGAAGAATCGATTTTGATCCAGTTTTTCCTGTCTCGTTTTTACTGTTTTGATCGGTTTCAGAGTATACGGGTGAACTCCGGTGTAATAGATCACCTCGGCAACGGTCATGGGTGTTGGAGTAAAATCCTGCACCTGTTCAAGCTGAAAGCCCATATCCTTTGTTTCAGCAGCAAGATTTGCCATGTCCTCTTCTTCACATCCCGGGTGCGAAGAGATGAAATAAGGGATTAATTGTTGTTTTAAGCCATGTTTTTTGGAGATCTTATCATATTTCTCCTTGAACTTATGGAAATATTTAAAGGAGGGCTTTCTCATCACCCTCAATGTAGTATCCGAAGTATGTTCAGGTGCAACTTTGAGTCTACCACTGACATGTCGGGTGATCACCTGTTCGATATACTCGTCATGATTACCATCTTCATTGTTTTTATTGAAATCGTCAACCAATAGGTCATAGCGTATTCCGGACCCGATAAATGCTTTTTTCACCAATGGATTTGAATCGATCTTTCGATACAGCTCGGTCATTGGTTTGTGAGAAGTATCCAGATTGGAACAGATCACAGGATGTATACAGCTTGGTGAAGAACATCTTGCACAGATTTCTTCATCCTTTCCTTTCATTTTGTACATATTGGCAGATGGACCTCCGATGTCCGAGATGTAACCTTTGAAATCAGGATGATGAACTACCTCTTCTAATTCTTTTAGAATTGATTCTTCACTTCTTGAGGCAATAAACTTCCCTTGATGAGCCGAAATTGTACAGAAGCTGCATCCCCCGAAACAACCGCGATGGATGTTAACAGAGAATTTGATCATATCGAAAGCAGGGATGGATCCTCTTTTCTTATATTTTGGATGAGGTAATCGAGTATATGGAAGATCAAATGAACGATCGATCTCCTTTTCTGTCATTGTCTTGTAAGGAGGGTTGATCACTAGGGTTTGATCTCCAACCTTCTGTGTGATCCGATCGGCCTGCCATTTATTAGACTCTACTTCAACGATCTTGAAATTTGCCGCATATTTGAGTTTATCTGACAGACATTCTTCATGGCTCGCTAGTTCAACTGTTTCCCATCGTTTGTTTTTCGGTAATTCGGCATTCTCTGGTTGAAGGAAAGCCACTTGGTTCAAGGTTTTCAAGTTACTGAAAGGCACTCCCTTTTTTAGCAATTTGAGCATGTCTCTGAGCGGCTGGTCTCCCATACCGTAAACCAAAAGATCGGACTGAGAATCAACAAGGATCGAAGGCATTAATTCGTCTTTCCAGTAGTCGTAATGAGTTACTCTTCTCAGCGAGGCTTCAATTCCACCAATTAGAACAGGAACATCCGGGAATAGGTCTTTCAAGATCTTTGAATAAACGGTTGTGGCGTAATCCGGACGGAAACCTGCTGCACCACCTGGAGTATAGGCGTCCGTTGAGCGCAAACGTTTATTGGCGGTGTAGTGGTTCACCATGGAATCCATACAGCCTGCAGTTACACCGAAGAAATAATTAGGACGACCAAATTTTTTAAAATCTCTTAGGTCATCCTGCCAGTTGGGTTGAGCAATGATGGCGACAGTAAATCCTTCATCTTCGATGATCCTCCCGATAACAGCAGTTCCGAACGAAGGGTGATCTACATAGGCATCTCCGGAAACCAGTATTACATCAATACTGTTCCACCCCCTCTTTTCCACTTCTTTCATGGTAAGAGGAAGCCAATCGGTGATCGGGCGTTCTGACATGTCACAAAATTACGACATATATCTGTTCTTTTCATGACTCATATCCATAGACGTATCATTATGTTTCTTAATTTAACGGCAATGTTGAGGGGTCTATGGTTCTGGCTTTTTTTCTTCCTCCTGTTCTCTTGCAAAAATGAACAGGAAGGCAAAGATGATTTGAAAGAAAATAAGGCCGGATTGAGCGTCTTCAATATGGGTTCAATGTTTAGTGAATCCGAAAATTGGTTGTCCTTTCCAGTTTGGT
>JALRFI010000162.1 GCA_023253775.1 Crocinitomicaceae bacterium | reverse complement strand
GCCACAATCTCGGAACCGCACCTATTGAAGATGCAATTAATGAGCACCCCGCAGTAGCAGAGTCTGCAATTATTGGATTTCCCCATGATATAAAAGGAAACGCACTTTATGGATTCGTTATTCTTAAAGAGTCTGGCACTGATCGTAACCAAGATGAGCTGAGGATCGAAATAAACAAAATGATCTCTGACCATATTGGTCCGATTGCCAAACTGGATAAAATTCAATTTGTTTCTGGCTTGCCTAAGACAAGATCTGGTAAGATCATGAGGCGTATTCTCAGAAAGATTGGCGAAGGGGATCTTTCTAATTTTGGGGATATTTCGACTTTATTGAACCCAGAGATCGTTGAGGAAATAATTGAGGGAAGATTGTAAAATTTTACTTCTTTTTAAGCAGGACAGCTAAAGTAAAATCGACAAGATTCCCCTCCTTGGGATCTGGCTTCATGCCGTAAATGGTTCGATCAATTTTCCCTTTTCCAATGAGGTTAATAGTACCATTGACGTCATTCACATTGGCAACCTTTAATTTCACAGTTTGTTCTTTGGTCACACCCAACATGGTGAATTTACCATTCAACTCAAGAAAGTTATCCTTTTTCGTCAACCCCGCTGCAACATACTTAAATCCTGAAAACGTTTCAACGTTAAAATAGTCCGCAGACAATAAGGACTCATCCCGTATCGAATTAAATGTTGTCAAATCCTTCACATTCATTTGCACCTCTGCTTTTACTTGGTCACTGAATGCCAAACTACCATTCACATTGCGGATCATCCCTTTGGTTCTACCACCCTTTGGTCCGAGCTCGAAAGAAATAATTGAGCTATCACTTACAATTGAATAATCTCCTTTAATGGAACTCATTGATAGACCAATAAAATCATCAAATGAAATAACCTTTTCTTTCTCGATGTGTGAATCAGAACCGCTTTGTGAGACAGCCATCTGAAAATGTTGCTCTTCTCTCGGAAGTACAGCAATGACCGATAAACCAAAAAGCATACTTACAAGAATTCCAACGACAAACACTTTATTGGCCATGTACATCATTGCAATAGATGATCCGATCAAAAAGAAAACAAAACCTTCAATTCCCCCAAGGTCAATTTTCTGAGTCCCCAGAAATATCAAAACCATCAATAATGCTGTTCCGGGAATGGAGCTTACCAATCCTTTTTTCCAATCACGCTTTACACTGTAAATTTCAGAAGAAAACGTAATACTAAAAATTCCCGCAAGGAAACCCAGGAGATTTTTTCCTAATGATAGATCAGTGGACATTTCCATTAGATTCTGAAAACCGAGGCCCAATGTTAGAATCAAAACGGCAATTCCATAAATTCTGAACTCTTCTCGAATTAATGTAGAAATTGAAAATCCTACACCAATCAATGCTAACCCAATAATTCCATTTAAAAAACTTGAAAGGTAAAATAGAACTCCAATTAGAACAAAAACCAGGGACAGCCTTAATCTTTCGGTAATTGGCCATTTGAACCATGATGAAATTTTATTCAGCTTGAGATCCACAATCCATAGCACGCCTAATGACATAACAAATAAAACTATTGACCCTGGACTTGACAAACTGAACTGAAACTCTCCGGTGTCAATTTTGCTGAATAGAAAAACTACACACGCAATCAGAAAAAATCTTGATAAAGATGAAAGTAATCTATTGTTCTTCAATTGATGACCAATTTCACCGACTAACGCCGCAGTGAAAAATCCAAACAATATCATGTTATTATCTACCATGGTATATATTTTAGTAAAAGAAAGCCTCATCCGAAAATGAGGCCAACTAAATTTATTAATTCAATGTAAAGTTAATCGGAAGTCTACAACGTGTTCTTGCTTTCTTTCCTTTTGCCTCACCGGCATTCCACTTAGGCATTGAACGCACAACTCTTTTCGCTTCTCTATCCAAATCCGGACTAACCCCCCTTTCAACTGCGATATTCGAGATTGATCCATCCGGTTCAACAACGAAAGAAAGGTAAACCCTACCTTGTTCGTTCATTTCAATTGATGTTTGAGGATACTGAATATTTTCTACAATCCACTTTTGAAGTGCAGCCGCTCCTCCGGGGAATGACGCCTCTACATCAGGGAATTCTATTACTTCTTGTTCTACTGCAATAACAGTCTCTTCTTCAATTTTAATATCGGGGATAACATCAACAACAGGGGTAGCGATCTCTTCTTTATTTTCCTCTTCAATAATCTCTTCCTGAACAGGCACCGGTGCATCTACTTGTGGAGGTGGCGGTGGTGGAGTATCTTCATCCTTTTTTACTTCCTGCTCATATTTAATGGCAGCTGTTCTTGTTCCTGCGTCATTTTTTAACCCACTATCAACTTCTTCAGTATACGAGAAAGAGGCAAGCACCAAACTTCCAACAAAGAGCAAACCAATAAGTACTAATGGTGATCTTAATTTTTCAATATCAGCTTCAGGATTCTTCTTTAGTTCCATAACGCGATCTTTTTAGGTTTGTAAATATAATTAATTTACGATTACAAATTCTGTTCCAAAATCAATGAATCGCACAGATTAATACAACCAATCCATTTTTTAGTTCAAATTGAACCTTTTCAGAAGAAATTTGTTCGAATATTATCCTATCAATTCTGAATACGCCGCGGCATCCATCAAAGAATCAAGCTCAGATGGATCTGAAACTTTTACCTTGATCATCCAACCATCTCCGTAAGGATCTGAATTAACTACTTCAGGAGAAGATTCCAGAGCCCCGTTGAATTCGATAATTTCACCACTTATTGGCATAAAAAGATCTGATACTGTCTTCACGGCCTCAACAGATCCGAAAACCTCTTCTTGCGAAAGAACCTCGCCTTCTGTTTCTATTTCAATGTAAACAATATCACCCAACTCCCCTTGCGCAAAGTCAGTAATACCAATTGTAGCAATGTCGCCTTCTACAAGAACCCATTCATGGTCCTTTGTGTACTTTAAATTCTGAGGAATGTTCATGTAAAAAATGTTTGAGGCAAATGTATTATTTTTTCAATCCTTCAATGCCACTCAGGTAAAATTCTTCTTCACAATTATGGAATCTTTTTAACTAATTTTGTCGCGTTATGGTGAATCAGGATCAGTTAAAGCAAGTTGAACAGCGCATTGAAGCGATAAACAATTATTTGAAAATCAACGAGAAAAAAATGCAACTTAAGGAGGAGGAGCTTAAAACTCAAGATCCTTCTTTCTGGGATGACCCAAAGGAAGCTGAAAAACAAATGAAGGTAATCCGTTCATTAAAATTCTGGATTGACGCATCAAATAAATTGCAGTCAAGTTATGATGATCTGACCGTACTCTTTGAATTTGTGAAAGAAGGTGTTTCTGAAGAAGAAGAACTGGATGAACAATTCAATGAACTTGTCAAAGAAATCGAGGAGATCGAACTTAAAAACATGCTCTCAGGAGAGGAGGATCCTTTAAGTGCAGTGCTTCAGATCACTGCAGGAGCAGGTGGCACAGAAGCATGCGACTGGGCCGAGATGCTCATGCGCATGTACTTGATGTGGGCCGAAAAAAGTGGCTATAAAATAAAAGAGCTGAACTTTCAAGAAGGTGATGTGGCAGGAGTTAAAACGGTTACACTGGAGATTGAAGGAGAATATGCTTTCGGCTATTTAAAAGGAGAAAATGGGATTCATAGACTAGTTCGGGTTAGTCCGTACAATGCTCAAGGTAAGCGCATGACATCCTTTTCATCAGTATATGTCTATCCTTCAGTAGACGATACTATTGAAATCAATATTAATCCTGCAGATATTAGTTGGGATACTTTTCGTTCAGGAGGTGCAGGTGGACAGAACGTAAACAAAGTAGAAACCGGCGTTAGATTAAAGCACGCTCCAACTGGAATTGTTATTGAAAATACAGAAACTAGATCACAATTAGGTAACAGAGAAAAAGCAATGCAATTGTTACGCTCTCAATTGTATGAACTTGAGCTGAGAAAAAGGAGAGAATCCAGAGAAGAAATTGAAGCAGGAAAGAAAAAGATCGAATGGGGTTCTCAGATTAGAAGTTACGTGCTTGATGACAGAAGAGTAAAAGACCACAGAACGGACTATACAGTAAATGATCCAGACAAGGTTCTTAATGGCGAATTAACTCCATTCTTAAAAGCTTTCTTGATGGAGTATGGTGGTTAAACAATTCTTTTCTTTAACCATTTACCCCATATTTAAGCAATACACGACAAAATAAAAGAAGATCACAGCTTTCGTCATCTTTCGACTCAACATATTGTTAGATTACTAAGAATTGTTAATAGCTTTGGTTTTCGACCAATGTTAAACACAATGAAACGACAATTTAATCTTGCAGTGGTTCTTTGTGTAGGATTTAACGCCTGCTCCCAAATGACCATTAACAATACCCTTTACAATACAACTCAATTAGTAAATCAAATTTTAATAAGTCCTTCAAGTGGGACAACATCTTCTAACATTACTTTTCAAGGGGTCCTTAACAGTTCCAATAGATATCAAATAGGGCATTTCACTGCCACCGGAACGACATTGTCTCAGCTAGGATTTTCTTCAGGTATAGTGATGAGTACCGGAAATACGAGTGATATTCCTCTAACTCCAGGTTTAAATCCTCAGGCTCAGGCTCAAATGACTACGGGGTATGTGAGTTGTACGCCCGGTGAAGTTCGTGAAACAAGTACTTGTCCGACAATTATAAATGATGTCAACGTTTTGGCCGGAGCGTCGAATTATTTCAACGCAGCCATTCTTGAATTTGATTTTGTCCCAGTATCAACTACGGTTCAGTTTCGATATGTATTCGGTTCTGAAGAATACACAGACAACTCCGGGCTCATCAATTACCAATGTTCATCGTACAATGATAAATTCGGTTTCTTGATCAGTGGGCCAGGAATTTCCGGAGGACAGGGTTTCACTAACGATGCAAGAAATATTGCAAGATTATCGAATGGTTCTGAAGTTTCGATCAATGCCGTTAATAATGGTACTGTGGGATCATCAGGAGGGTCTCCAAATGCAGCCAACTGCTTGGCGGCTAATCCGAACTGGGTTCAGAATTCAAGTACTGCAGAATATTTTGGTCCAATTGACGGTACTGAATTGAATGGAAATACAATTGCGTTAACCGCTGAACAAACAGGGCTTACTCCAGGGCAGACATACCATATCAAATTGATCATCACTGATGTTGGTGATGCTGCTTATGATGCTGTTGTATATCTAGAAGCAGGAAGTTTTATCACATCCATTCCATGTACACCTCCTTCAGATCCAACAGGAAATACCACTCAACCGGATTGTACTACTCCTACAGGTTCAATAAACATTACCAGTCCTACTGGAACTAACATTCAGTATAGTCTGGATGGTATTACGTATCAATCCTCTGCAACTTTTAGCGGATTGGCTCCTGGAAGTTACTCCGTTTATGCGATGGACAATACGACTTTTTGTGTTTCAAATTCAACCTCCTTTACTGTAAACAACGCTCTGGCAACTCCAACAGTACCTTTAATTGGAACAATCACACAGCCAACATGTACGGTTTCAACAGGTTCGATCGCATTAAGTGGTCTTCCGGCTTCTGGAACATGGACAGTATCAGGATCGCCTTCTGGTTCTTTGACAAGTACTGGAACAACAGGAACTGTAACAGGTCTTGCACCAGGTGCTTCATATACGTTCACGGTTACGAATGCCTCAGGTTGTACTTCTTCTGCATCAGCTTCAGGAGTATTGAATGCGCAACCAACGACTCCATCTGCTCCAGTGGTAGGAACGATAACTCAACCTACTTGCTCAACTCCAACAGGATCAGTCACTCTTAGCGGACTGCCGGCTTCAGGATCATGGACAGTAACAGGTTCACCTTCTGGTTCTTTGGCGAGTTCAGGTACAACTGGAACAGTTACAGGACTTACAGCTGGAACTTCATACACCTTCACTGTAACGAATGCCTCTGGTTGTGCTTCAACAGCTTCGACTTCTGCGAACATCAATAGCGTTCCTGGCGCTCCTACAGCACCAGTGATTGGAACGATTACACAGCCAACATGTACAGTTGCAACAGGTTCGATCGCATTGAGTGGTCTACCTGCTTCAGGAACATGGACGGTAACAGGATCGCCTTCTGGTTCAGCAACAGGTACTGGAACAACAACAACGATTTCAGGACTTGCTGCCGGAACATCTTAT
>JALRFI010000136.1 GCA_023253775.1 Crocinitomicaceae bacterium | reverse complement strand
CTTGCTCCGTTAAAAACTGAACGAAAGTATTTAAACCTTCATCCATCCATGTCCACTGTCTTTCATCAGAATTAATGATCATAGGGAAGAAGTTGTGTCCCACCTCATGAATGATCACTCCCCACATACCATATTTGGTTTGTTCTGAGTAGGTACCGTCTTCTTCAGGTCTTCCTCCATTAAAACAGATCATAGGATATTCCATCCCAATCCATTTAGAGTGAACGGATATTGCAACAGGATAAGGATAATCAACCGTATACTTTGAATACGTGGCTACTGTGTGAGCCACCAGCTTTGTGGAGTATCTTTCCCAAAGTGGATTTCCTTCTTTTGGGTAGTATGACATAGCGAGTACATTTTTCCCGCCAACTTTCACTGTCATCGCGTCCCAGATGAATTTTCTCGAAGTCGCAAAAGCAAAGTCTCTTACATTCGTTGCCTTAAAGATCCAAGTCTTGGTGCTTTTTTCCTTTTTTGATTCTTTCTTTTCTGCTTCTTCTTGAGTAACGATCAAAACAGGAGTCTCCATAGAAGTCTTTGCTTTCTCGAATCTCTTTTTCTGTTCTGCATTTAATATACTATTACCGTTTTGAAGTTCTCCAGTTGCGCCTACGATGTGATCAGAAGGCACTGTAATTGAAACTTCATAGTCTCCGAAAGGTAGGGTAAATTCACCTCTTCCAAGGAATTGCTTGTTCTGCCATCCCTCAACATCATTATAGACACACATTCTAGGGAAGAACTGTGCAATGGTATACAAATAGTTGCTGTCTTTCTCAAAGAATTCATATCCTGATCTTCCACCAACTGCCATACGGTCATTGATGTTATACCACCATTTAACTTTGAATGAAATACTTGATTTTGACGCTAAAGGCTTTTCCAGATCAATACGAAGCATTGTTTTGTTGATTGCGTATTTCATTTTTTGACCAGAGGTAGTCGTAATTGATTCTACTTTAAAACCACCGTCATATTTGAAGAGTTTCCGTTTAACATCACCAATGGATTTGAAGTCCTCCATTCTTTCGATCTCGATCAATTTTGAATCAGAGTTCTCCGCAAAAAGATTTTGGTCCAGTTGCAGCCAAAGGTATTCAAGTTTGTCAGGTGAATTATTTGTATACGTAATGGTTTCTTCACCCATTAACTTTTGGATTTCATCATCAATGATGATCTGAATTTTATAATCCGCTTTTTGCTGATAATAGTTTGCTCCTGGAGCACCTGCAGCGGTCCTGTAAGCGTTCGGAGTAGGTAGTTCCATATCCAGCTGTGCGAACTTGTTTTGTGAAAACCCGATCAGAGGAAGCATTGTCAATAGTATACTAATCTTCTTCATTCTTTGCATATAATTTTATAATTTGTGATGGTTCGTGCTTTAGAAATATGAGATCATATTTCTGTTCTCTATACTTAAAGGCCATTTTGTTTTGTTGATCACTAAAAACACTCATCAAAAGATTGAATTTAATTTTTAGCTCATCAGGTATTTGGCTTACTGATGCGCTCATGTAGAAATACACAATCCCATTCAGCAGAACCTCCATTCCTTCTAATTTCAACCAGATCATTTCACTGCCTTCGGTAATGGTGTTCTCATGGGTTGATTCAAAGATCAAATGGCTGTTGATCTCTTGTTCAAGAAGTTTTATTGAAAGAGAATCTGTTCCAAAGGATTCAAGTGGTTTGACATCAACTCCTTTTTTTTCTAAATAAAGATCAAAGTCATGAGCTGTAACAGATAAAGAGACTTCCAATTTACCTGAAACCTCGTTGTATTCTACTTCTGCAAAAGAGAAATAAAATTCATGTGCATTCAAAGAAGTTGAGAAGCACGTAAAAAAAAATATGAATAAAAATTTCTTCATAAAAGGGGATACAAAATTAAAATTATACTTGAATGAACAGACAAATACAATTTAGATAATAGAACTTTAGCCCCAAAAAAAGAAATGACAATCGGTATTGAAATTGTAGGAGCCTAGGTATTTTATTGTTGAATGGACAAGGAAATGACACTGGAAAAGGAAACGAAAAAAGCCCCATTCTAATATGGAGCTTTCTATTATTTTTTCTTTCTGTTCTTCATTTGCTCTTGCTGCATCTTCTGCATTTGCTCAAGCTTCTCCTGGAACTTTGACTTTTTCTTTTCTTTCGGATTTGCTGTGTTTGCAGCTTTTCTTTCGGCCATTTTTAACTTCAGTTTTTCCTCATCAACAAAGAAATTCTTGATCAATACCATAATCAGTATAGAGATCAATGTTGAGATAAAGTAATAATAACTTAATCCGGAAGAGTAATTGTTAAAGAAGAAGATCATCATAATAGGGAAGATGTACATGATCACTTTCATGTTTGGCATTCCCGGCTGTTGAGGCTGCTGCATGTTTCCACTATTCATAACAGTATATACAAGAGTTGTACCTGCCATTAATAATGTAAATAAACTCATGTGATCACCATACGGCCAGATGTAGACCCCGAAATCCCAGATCGAATCATAAGAAGAAAGATCTTCTGCCCAAAGGAAAGATTTCTGACGCAATTCAAACGCGGCAGGAAAGAATCGAAAGACTGCCAATAATATAGGCATCTGGATAAGCATAGGAAGACATCCGGACAATGGACTTGCTCCCGATTCTCGGTATAAAGTCATCATTTCCATTTGTTTCTTCATTGCATCATCTTTTTCTGGATACTTCGCATTCAATTCATCGATCGCTGGTTTCATAATCCTCATTTTAGCAGAAGAAACAAACATTTTCCACTGCACTGGAACAAGAATCAATTTTATGATCAATGTTAAAAGTAGGATAGCCAACCCAAGGCTTAGACCTGAGTCAACTAAGAAATTAAAAAGTGGTTGTACTGCATAGACATTGATCCATCTGAAGAGCCCCCATCCAAAATTTAGGATCTCGTCATATTCTTTGTTGTACGATCTTAAAACCTCATAATCATTTGGGCCGAAGTACCAATTAAATGAAACTGATGCATCAGATACATTTGAGAATCCTGGATTTAGTGAAGACCTGAAGTTCTTCAAATGTGACCAAGAGCGCTCATGACCTTCATCATACGTTTTCACCTTAAACTCTGTTCCTTCTTTCGAGAAACCATTTTCAGGTCGCAAAATAGACGAGAAGTAGCTTTGTTTGTATGCAACCCAATTTACTTTGTCTTCGGCTTCTGAGTCATCATTACCCATTTCACTCAGGTAATCAAAACCTTCATTATCGTACTTCATGCAAATCGTAGAAACTCTGCGCTGTTCACTAAACAATCGTTCTGTTTTACGATAAGCAACATCCCAGTTTAACAGTACGTTTTTGGGGTCAACTTGACCGCCAAAACCTCTCATTCCCACCTTGTAATTGATCTCGTATTTACCATTACTCAATTCGTAGCGTTGAGTAACTGTCTTACCATCACCAAGATCGTCGACACCCAGCCCGACATTGTTCTGCTGGACGTGATGCTGCCGGACATCTCCGGCTTCGGCGTTA
>JALRFI010000100.1 GCA_023253775.1 Crocinitomicaceae bacterium | reverse complement strand
TTAGGAAGCGTCTTGACAACGGAAGGATCACACACTGAAAATTTTGGAAAGAAGTAAGGTCCACCCATTGTTCTTTTTTCCTTTACAGGTGATCTGCTGATTACAGCGCCGGAGTTTGCTTCTGAGCCTGTAGCTGGAAGTGTTAATACTGTTCCGAAAGGTAATGCTGAATCAAAAACGCAATCGTCTTTTCTGGAAAGAACATCCCATGGATCGCCATTATAGTTAGCAGCCCCGCAAATGAACTTAACTCCGTCAATAACAGATCCTCCACCCACTGCAAGCACGAAGCCGATCTCATTGTTTCTAACTAGTTCGACAGCTTTCATTAGTGTGTCGAATTCGGGGTTAGCTTCTATACCGCCAAAATCAGTGACTTCAAATTCAGTTAACTGTTCCCTGACCTTTGAATATATGCCATTGGAATGAATGCTCCCACCACCAAAAGCCAAAAGGATTTTATTGTTTGAGGTGCAGGACTTGATGTGTTCGGCAATGCTATTGTATTGATCCTTTCCGAAAAGGATTCGAGTGGGATTATAGTGTACAAATTCCATGGAACAAAAATAAAAAACCCCGGTTTGAATCCGGGGTTTTACGTAAAGGAATATTCTGATTAAATATTGCTGTTATCTCTAACTGCATAGGCAATTGTCAAAGCATTGATATTTTGAAGTTCTTTACGGATGTCAAAGATCAATCCGGTTGGAGCTCCTTTATCAGCTTTAACACAAGTTATGACCAACTCAATTGGTGAAGTCATTCTTGCAGGCTTTTGATCGAACTTATCTTTTTTCCATTGCCCTACAGCATTGGTATTGTATAGTCCGTCAGGTGTAGGTTGTACAACGTTATCAAGAGAAAGGGCATATCCCATTTTGAAAGCCTCAGCTCTTGCAGGGTTACGCGGTTTTCCAAGATACAGGAAATCAACCTCGGAGCGCTGCTTGAACGGTGTCAAGTCCATCGCTCTTGTTCCAGTAGGTTGTTCTACTTGTACAGTAGGGTCATTCTCCTTGCTTGTTGTTGCTACCATGAAGAAAAACAAAAGCATGAATACGATATCCGGTAGGGATGAGGTATTTACACCTGGTGTTGATTTTCTTCCTTCTTTTTTAAATTTTGACATAACAATTCCTAGTTTTTAGGAGTTACTTCAATGATTCTGGCAGGATAAAGGATTTCAAGAAGTTCAAGCTTACCTTTCTCTTCTTTCACCTTTGTCTTGTCATTTTCGTTCGCTTCTTTTCTCTTCAATGTTCCATAAGAAACACCCCATAGTCGTTGAGCTTCTTTATCGCGCAATTCGTAGATCGCTTCTTCGATCTCAGTCTGGATCTTCGCGAAGATTGAATACGCAGTTGCCTGCATTACTTCAATACGCATGTTCGCCTGAAACGAGATCTCTGGAAGTTGAGAACCACCGTACAATTTCAGTGCACGTTGTTTCTTTTCCCATTCTGCTAACTGATTATACTTAAAATCAATTTGATCTTGAGGTGAACCAGCTGCCTCCATTGCATCAATCTCATCAAGGATTTTATCAATGTTATCTTCGATCTGACTTGCTGTAATTACTGAATAAAGAGGGAAGTCGTTCATGACCAATTGACCCGCAGCCTTCTGGTTTGTCTGATAGAATTTCAAAACAAAATCAGAGATCTTGTCAGGGTCATTGAAAACTTCTCCCCTTACCATCAATTGATTTTGGCTATTCGCCTTGATAGCAAGGATATCTCTTTTTTGTACTTCAACCGGATCATTCTTCACCTCGATCTTTTTAGGGATGCTTCGGATGTAAGCCTGATCTTTGTCCATAGTTGTTGTTACAAGGAAGAAGATCAAAAGCAGGAACGCAATGTCCGCCATCGAACCGGCATTAATTTCTGGTATTTCGCGTTTTGCCATGATCTATTTTTTATTTTCTGAATCTTCCCATCAAAGGGCCCAACAGAATTACCAAAACTCCTAACACTAATCCAACCATTACAGTATAAATGCCAGCAGTCGTAGTTACAACCGTTCCCTGTTCTACTGGATTTCTTAACAATAGAGAATCTGAAGTGTCGCTTGTACCTGCTGCAAAGAATATTAAATAGAGGGCAAATGCAACAATCAAACCTATAATAGACATAACTGTCTTCTTTGTATTGGTAGCCAATGAAAGGATGAAGAATACTACGATAACAGCTATGACAGCCATCATTAGTACGATCGTAAACATGATTGCGGCGCTCATCTGCCCTCCATCACGGAAAGCTTCAACCGCTTCTGTACCTGCATTTACATTAGGCCCGTTGATCAACAGCAGGGATAAACCTACTCCAATCACGGCTAACGCTACGCGAACAGCGTTTAAGATCAAAGTTAATTTAGATGAATTCATATTCAATATTTTTTCTGCTTGCGCAGTGGTTATTCTATGATTAAGCCTTAGCCTCGTTCTTCAACAACATGTCAACTAAAGTAATCGATGCATCTTCCATTTCATGCACCAATCCTTCAACTTTAGAAACGATGTAGTTGTAGAAGATCTGAAGAACGATCGCAGCGATCAAACCAAATACTGTTGTCAAAAGGGCAACTTTGATACCGTCCGCAACGGTTGTTGGAGAAACCTGTCCGTCTTTCACGATCTTATCGAAGGCCTGGATCATACCGATTACCGTACCCAAGAAACCTAACATCGGTGCAAGTGCGATAAACAATGATAACCAAGAAAGACCTTTGTCTAGTAGACCCATTTGTACACCACCGTAAGAAACTACTGATTTTTCAACCATTTCAATTCCTTCGTGAGAACGATCTAATCCTTGATAGAAAATAGATGCGATTGGTCCACGTGTATTTCTGCATACTTCTTTAGCCGCTTCAACACCACCACTCTTCAAAGCTCCTTCAACTTCATCAAGGAATTTCTTTGTGTTGATTGTTGAAAGGTTCAAATAAACAACTCTTTCAATTGAAAGCGCCATTCCAATGATCAAACAGATCAATACCGGAGTCATCCAAAGTGGATCTCCTTCAATGTACTTCTGCTTCAATGTTTGTACAAAATCTAATTGTGGTTCATCTTCAGCAGTTGCATCCGTTGAAGTCGAACCTTCGTTAGCAGCAGAGCTAACTTCTGTTTGAGCTGTTGTTGCCGCTCCTTCTTCCGCAAGCGAGACATTATTAAATCCAAATGTCAATACTGCTGCGATAGCTAAAGAACTAATTACTTTTTTCATGTTCTCAAAGATTAATTTAATCGTATTCCTATGTTTAAAATTAAGCCAAAAATAATAAAATTTAGATACAACCGACCTTAAGGGAGGGCTGATATCTTTCAAACATTCTGACGGGTGTTTTCAATAGTGATGATGTCAGAAAAGCGGAGAGAGCGGGATTCGAACCCGCGATACGCTTTCGGCGTATACACACTTTCCAGGCGTGCTCCTTCAACCACTCGGACACCTCTCCAATCGTTTCGCAATTGCCCATGCAAAACAAGGCTCCAAATGTATAAAAAATAAAGAACGTTTCTTAATCTAATTCTCCCGAAAGGTTTTCAGATAATTTTGCAATCACAATTTGATTGTCTTGATATCTTCCGAGTAAATGCATCGATTTTGTCACGGCCGCTTCAGTAGTCATATCTTTACCAGAAATCACACCGGCCTTACTAAAGAATGTACTCGTCTCATATTTGCCCTGGTCTACTGTACCAGAATTACATTGAGTAATGTTCAGAACGATTCCTCCCTGCTCAATATATTCTAAAATTAGCTTTCTGAATATATTGTCTGATGGTGCATTTCCCGATCCAAAGGTTTCCAGAATGACCAATCGAGTCAACGAAACATTGAACAAGTCCTTACACAAGGATGCCTTGAATCCAGGGAAGATCTTTAACAAACCGATCTGGTCATTCATATCGTTGAACAACTGAAGTGCACTATTCCTTGATCTGAAAAGATGTTCATTTCGAAATCGAATAGTGACACCCGCCTCAGCTAATCTTGGGTAATTCGGTGAATTGAATGCATCAAACTGATTTGCCGAAACTTTTGAAGATCGGTTTCCTCTGTAAAGTGAGTATTCAAAGTAGACAGCCACTTCTTGAACCGTGCTTTCGCCATCTGAATTTTTCATTCCTGCAATCTCGATCGCTGTGATCAGATTTTCTTTTCCGTCGGTACGAATCGTTCCAATGGGTAATTGGGACCCTGTAAAGATCACTGGCTTTTTCAGTCCTTGCAGCATAAAACTTAATGCCGATGCGGAATAAGCCATCGTGTCTGAACCATGCAGGATTACAAATCCGTCAAAATGTTCGTAATTGTCAAAGACCGTTTTTGCCATTTCCTTCCAGAGCCCAGGGTTCATTTCGGAAGAATCGACAGGTGTTGAAAAGCTTAAAGTCTTCAGGTCTGTATTCAGTCGTTTTAATTCCGGGACATTATCATAGATGTGCTCAAAATCAAAACTCTTTAGTTCTCCGGTTGTGTGATCATTGATCATTCCAATGGTACCTCCGGTATAGATGATCAGAACTTTTGGACTTTGTTTCATCAATATTAACGATCTGTTTTTACAATAGTGTTAAGCTCGCTCAACCGTTGATTGAAGTGTTCAATTGGTTGATTTAACGTTCAAATTAAATAAATTCATGGCATTCTCAGTGGTAATTTCTGCCAATTGTGAAAGTTTGATACCATAGATGTTAGCCACTTTTTCCGCAATATGCAATAAATAGGAAGATTCATTTCGTTTACCTCTGAATGGAACAGGGGGGAGGTATGGCGAATCAGTCTCTAGAATCAAATCATTTGGACTAAGTTTCTCCAGAACCAGATCCAATTCTGCCTTCTTATAGGTTACCACGCCACCAATTCCAAGCTTGAAACCTCCGTACTCCGATATTTTCTGTGCTTGTTCCTCCGTTCCAGTAAAGCAGTGGAATACACCGGTTAAATGCTCATCATTCAGTTCATCCAGGATCGAAAAGATTTCATTGAAAGCATCACGTGCATGAATCACAATTGGTAAAGAAGTTTTTTTAGCCCAGCCAATTTGTACTCTGAAAGCTTCTTTTTGTTCTTCAATGTATGTTTTATCCCAATAAAGATCCATCCCAATTTCACCGATAGCAACATTTTCAGGTCTCAAAAGATTTTTTTCAATTGCATCAAGATCTTTCTTCCAATTGGCACCCACAGAGCCCGGATGTAAACCTATCATTGGATGACAATGTTTTGGAAATTGCTCGGTCAATTGATACATTGGTTCAATGGATTCGACATCAATGTTGGGTAGTAGCATTAATGACACACCTGCTTTAATAGCTCTTTCGACTACTTCAGTTCTGTCCTCGTTAAATGATTCTGAGAAAAGATGAGTGTGCGTGTCAATTAACATCATATCAGTATAAAGATATGCTGAGTCCAGCTTGTACCATATTGAAATTGCTCGATTCAGCCGATTTAAACAGCGTGTTAATGGAATATGATCCAAACAAAGCCCAGTTTCTCATTCCGATTCTGAAGTGAGCTGAATACAACACTTTATTCAAATCTTTAATACCGTATTCTTTGAAAATTATTTTGTCACCACTGCCTGTATAGTAACTCTTTTGAAATGCATTTGCCAGGTATCCTACCTTTCCGCCAATATGAAACTTGAAATGCTTCCAACCCTTGCTTCTAAATCTTAATTCAATTGGGACCGCGAAGGAATTACCATTTAATTTTCTATACTTAAAGTCAATTGCATCACTCGGGTCATATACCGAGTAATTGTTTGTTGCATCTGTGTTGATAGAGCCGTCATGATGAATTGAAAAGAAAGAATGCGACACTCCCCAACCGAAGGAAACGGAATTTCCCTTTGAAAGAGAAACATCAAACATAAAGTTTGAATTTAATCCGATGGAAGACCATTGATTTTCAAATGGTCCAAAGTCTCCAATCCAATCGTTGTAAGTGACATCGAAGATCAAGCGATCATATTTTCGAACCTTTTCAGGAGTTGCCGGTCTTAATCCCGTATAAAACCACATTGAACCTGGTCTAAAGCGGGAAATAAGATCTTCACCTTCACTATTGTATTGAGAAATGGCATTTCCCGAAACAACACAGATGATGATAGATAAAATAAGTTTATACATGTTGAGCAAGATGTTTTTCCCATTGCCAGGCATGCAAGATCGCATCCTGGTAGTTGTATTTACATTTCCAATTTAAAAGCGACTCAGATTTAGCTACATTGGCATATATCTCCACAACATCACCATTCCTTCTTGGACCAAATTTCCAATTCAGTTTTTCACCAGTCAACTTTTTAAAAGCAGTTATTATTTCCAGAACACTTGTCCCTTTCCCGGTACCAATGTTAACCTGATCTATAAAGTTACGTTCTTTTTTTTGTAAAAGATCCAAAGCCTTAACATGAGCATCAGCAAGATCACAAACGTGAATATAGTCACGAACACAGGTGCCATCCGTTGTTGGATAATCATTACCAAACACAGTGAGTTCTTTTTGTTTACCGATCGCAGTTTGAGTAACGAAGGGCAGTAAATTGTTTGGTTTTCCAACCGGAAATTCACCGATCAGTCCTGATGGATGAGCACCAATTGGATTGAAATAACGAAGGCTTATGATTTTAATATCGGATCCTGATGTGTGTAGATCCTGTAGTATTTGTTCTCCAATTAGTTTTGTATTCCCGTATGGAGAATTAGCTTTGCTAAGTTTTGTTAATTCATCAACCTCTTTTATGTCAATTGGTTCTCCATAAACAGTGCATGATGATGAAAAGACAAAATTTGGCACATTAAATTCGACGCTTAATTCAAGAACATTGACTAAACCTCCGATGTTATTTTTATAATACTTCAATGGATTATTCACTGATTCTCCCACAGCTTTGTCAGCAGCAAAATGTATAATTCCATCAAAATGATATTTTTCAAATAATGGCTTTAACTGGCTGTAATCACAAATGTCAACCTCATGAGTAACAATCTGATGACCAATGATATCATCGAGCCCTGACAATACTATTTTATTCGAATTTCTAAAGTCATCTGCTATTATAGGAATATAACCATATTCTACAAGTTGGACAATGGTGTGGGAACCAATGTATCCAGCTCCACCAGTCACTAAAATATGTTTATTCATAGACATCGTTCAAAGTTAAGAGAATTGGCTTAATTTTAATGATATGAAGGAGGAAAGGAGTATCGATCTGGAACGTTATATTCCTAAAAAGGCTAAGAAAGGATATTTATTGAAGATCTTACTTTACACATTAGTATTAGGTGCTCTGATGTTTTTTATGTTCTTTTCCATGAATAAAAAGTCAGAAAAATTACCCGAACAAATTAATGGAGTTGAGGTTCAGATCGGAACAAAAATGAACTAAAGTTGTTTGTCAAACATGTTTGCGTGGGTATTGATTCTATTCTCTATTTTTCCTTTACAGAAGACGGCAACGGTTACTGTTGAAATCAAAGGGTTCCCAAATGATAAAGGTGAGGTTTTCATTGCAGTTTATGACGAGAATGATGAGTTTCCAGTATTTGGAAAACAATCTAAAGGAGTTAAACTCAAGATAGAAAAGGGCAAAGCCACAACTCAGTTTTCATTACATGCTGAGAAAAAATATGCTATTGCTGTTTTTCATGATCAGAACAAAAACGGCTTATTGGATAAGAACATTTTTGGGGCACCAACCGAAGCGTATGGATTTTCAAACAACGTAAGAAATCTCTTTTCGGCTCCTTCATTTGATCAGGCAAAATTCACCCCGAGTAAGGAAAAATCAATCCAGATTGTTGTTCAGTAATTTTCTTTTGAAGTAGTTATAGGTCTCTTCCTGTGCTCTGAATGTAGTATTGTCATATTTGACATATTCATTCTTGAATTTACCCTCAAGAATTCTGGCTTTTACATTACCCTTCATTTGGATGTTGAATAGATCAGTCAATTCTTTTTGAATGTGATGGTCAGTTATCCTGACTCCGACTTCGATCCTTTTATCAAGATTTCTTTCCATCAGATCCCCGCTGGAAATGAAATATACAGGTTTACCATCGTTGTTAAAGATCATCATCCTGGAATGTTCCAGATATCGGTCAATAATACTAATGATCTGAATATTCGGAAAATTATCCGGGTTAAGACAGCATATTCCCCTGATCAATAATTGAATTTTAACACCGGCTGTGGAAGCCTTTTGTAATTTATCAATGACCTTTTCATCAGTCAGATTATTCATTTTGATTTTGATCTCACCCTTTTTACCATTTTTAACCAATGCGATTTCTTTGTTGATCAGATCATTGAGTTTTCGTCTTGTATTAAAGGGAGAGACCAGTAGTTCTCTGAATATTGGATGAACCGGTTGACTGTCGATAAGTGAAAAGACCTTTTCAACTTCTTTGGAAATCTTGGAATTTGTAGTGATCAGACCTAAGTCGCTGTAAATTGTTGCTGTTTTTTCGTTAAAATTTCCTGTACCTATGTAATTAATGAAATGCGACTTTCTTCCTGTTTTTCTGTGAATTTGCAGTAATTTACAATGGATCTTTTGATGAGGTAATCCATAACTTACGAATGCTCCTGCTTCCTTTAGTTTATCCGCCCAGAAAAGATTGTTCTCTTCATCAAATCTGGCCTGTAATTCAAAGATCACATTGACCTTTTTACCATTTGCGACAGCAGCAATAAGAGCGTTCAGGATTTGACTGTTACTGGCAACACGATAGACATTGATCTTAATAGATGTCACATGAGGGTCTATTGCAGCTTCCCGAAGCAGATCTACTAAATAAGAAAAACGTTGATATGGAAAATGTAAAAGTATGTCGTGTTTCAAAACAGCGTCGATCATGCTATTCCCATTTCCTAGAAGTGGGTGATTCAAGGGATGAAGTTCAGGATAGGTGAGATCGTTTCTTCCGAAATTAGGGAATTTAATAAAATCTTTGAAATTATGATATTTTCCACCGGGGATAAGGTTTAATTGATCTTTCTGACCGAATTCAGTAAGAAGATAATTCAATAATTCTTCCGGCATTTTCTCGTCGTAAACGAATCTTATAGGTTCTCCCTTTTTTCTGTTTTTAAGACTTTTTTCAATTTTCTCATAAAGTGAGGTTGAGATATCCTCGTCTATGTTTAATTCGGCATCTCTTGTGAACTTGAATTCAAAGGCTTGGATCTGATCCGAAGGAATGGTTGAAAAAATTGATTTTAAATTGAATCGAATGATGTCATCAATCAAAATGATCTTAGTTCTATTTTCTTTTTGAAATACATAAAATCGACTGATGCTTTTTGGAATCCGAATGATGGCATATTTATTCTTCCTACCACTTTTTCTAATAATTACAGCAAGGTAAACAGCATAATCTCTAATATCAGGAAAGGGCACTTTTTTATCCAGCAGAATAGGAATGATCTCGTGTCTGAGTTCTTTCTGAAAGAAATCCAGAAGACGAACTTGTGAGTCAATATCCAATTCATTTTCATCAATATGATCTATACCCAGAGTACTGAGATTATTAATCAATTCATTGAGTATTGTTTCAAATTGGTTTTGCTGAAATAAAACGATCGATCTGATCTCCTTGTAAAGTTCCTTTGTTGTGCCTTTATACCCGGAAACATTCTTCTTTTTCAGTTCGATCATTCGCCTTAAATTGGCAACTCTGACTCTGAAGAATTCATCCATGTTATTGGAGTAGATACCTAAAAACCGAAATCGATCCACAAGAGGAACCGTTTTATCGGCCGCTTCCTGTAGAACCCTTTGGTTAAAACTTAACCAGCTTAATTCACGGTTCACCAGATTCATGGAGCCAAGATCGTTTTAATATTCAGCTGTAATGTTTCCTGAATATTAATATACGATAAATAAAAAAGCCCGGATTTACCAGGCTTTTTCTTTAACTTATCTAATCAAGTTGACATGACCGACTTCTTGTCGTCGTTCATCCCATCGAGTGACTTTGAATTCGATTTTCCAGGTGTAAACTCCATCCTGGCATAGTTCGATCTGACCATTCGATCCGTAAGATCCATCCCATCCAACTGTTGCATCATGTGATTCGAAGATCAGCTCACCCCATCTGTTGAAGATGTAAAGCGTGTAATCGTATGGATCAAATCCTGCTGTAAATACAGGCTGGAATACCGGGTTATAATCATCATTATCCGGTGTAAATGTATTGGGCACATAGAAGATTAACTCTTCGTACACCTGAACTGTTGAATACGCCGTATCCAGACATCCAAGCGGAGAAGCAGCGATCAACATGATCGTGTAATTGGTTTCTTCATCCGTCGGGAATATATGGATTGGATTTTCTTCAGTTGAATTCTGTGATCCATCACCGAAATTCCAAACATACGAACTTGCCCCGATCGACTGGTTGTCGAAGAATACTTCTGTGTTCAATGTGCTTACAGAGTTAGAGCTCGGTGCAAACTCAGCAATCGGAGGTTCTTCCAGACAAACGATGTTGTCAGCAGCAAATGTACTTGTACATCCGTTCACCGTTGTTGTAAGCGTTACATCGTAACATCCACCCTGAGTGAAGGTTACCGGAACAGTGCCACATCCTGTCAATACTGTTCCATTGGAGAAAGACCATACACAGTCACTTGCACCGGCCGTTGTATTGGTAAAGTTCACTGTCATTGGAGCACAACCTATTGTCTGATCAGGAGTAAATGAAACTACAGGATTCGGATTAACCGTTACATCCACCTGATCAGTATTCGTACATCCTGAAGTAGAAGTACCTGTCACAGTGTAAGTAGTCGTTCCCGCTGAAGGAACAAAGCCAACACCCTGCGATACGCCTCCGGTCCAAGTATATGTATTGGCTCCTGAAGCAGTAAGGATCACTGTCTGTCCTTCACAGACCACAACATTGTTTCCTGCAAATACATTCGGAATAGGATTAACTGTAACGTTCACCGCATCTGTGTTCACACATCCATTGGCATCCGTGCCAGTTACAGTGTACGTTGTTGTACCAACAGCAGGCGTAAATGCCACTCCATTGGATACACCACCTGTCCAGCTGTAGTTCTGAGCACCCGTTGCTGTAAGGGTTACTTGAGCTCCATCACAGACACTCTGATCCGGGCCTGCGTTCACACTAGGAAGTGGATTTACGGTTACCGTTACCTGATCTGTATTGATACATCCCACAGCAGAAGTTCCTGTTACGGTATAGGTTGTTGTACCAGCAGCCGGCGTAAATGCCTGACCATTCTGAATACCACCTGACCAGCTGTAAGTAGCAGCTCCTGATCCTGATAATGTAACTGCAGTACCTAGACAAACCGTCTGATCAGGACCTGCATTCACAACCGGAAGCGGGTTAACTGTCACTACCACCTGGTCTGTATTTGTGCATCCTGCAGTTGAAGTTCCTGTTACAGTATATAATGTTGTAGTTGCTGGTGGGGGAGTTGGTGGTGGAGCAGCGGTAGTCGTGGTCGTCGTCGTGGTCGTCGTCGTATTGGGGTCACAGGCCGAGCCACTTGCACCCTGTTTGCAATCACCAATATTATTGCAGCCGTAGAATCCGAGGTCGGAGCCCGTGCAGATTCGATATGGGGTGGCCGTGGTTGTCGTGGTGGTCGTAGTACCGCCCGTTGTGGTTGT
>JALRFI010000030.1 GCA_023253775.1 Crocinitomicaceae bacterium | reverse complement strand
GTGCGATTAAAAGACGGTAGTGTTGTCGATGGAAATCATTTGCTTAAAATGGAGAGCTTGCCTTTTATGGTTGGTTATAATATGCAAACAAAGGGATGGGATATTGCGCTTGAAGAAATGAAAGTTGGAGATTTTGCCAGGATCAAGATTCCATCTCATCTTGCAAGAGGAGAGAAGGGTGTTAATGGTCTGATTCCACCTAATGCAGATAATTTTCTAACGATCAGAATTCTGTCCAAGATCATGCCGGATCGTGTTGTAGATGGCACGAAGGTTTGGATTTTGGAAGAAAACAAAAACAATAAGGAAAAATTCGGGGAGGGATATAGTGTGTCTTTTCATGCCATGGCGAGCTCTCCGTCATCAGCATTATTTGCTAATACATTCAGGACGAATCAGCCCTTTGTTTTTTCACTGGGTGACCAGGGAATTGTCCCGGGATTAAGGAAAGCGTTAATAAATGCTAAAACATCGGATAGACTATATATCCTTGTGCCCGCTTCAGATGCTTATGCTGATAAAGGTTACATGGATTTTGTGAAACCGGGAGAGGATGTCTTCTATAACATACTTGTGATGGAAGTCGCGAAAAAATAAGACGGTTTTATTATATTTGAGCGATAGACTAAAAAGATTAAATCCTCTGCAAGGGACATGATCAGAATATATTTTCTTTTTCTCTCCATTTTTCTATTCGGCAAAAGCTTTGCCCAAACCCCTATTGATACAGTTGAAACGATCAATGGTCCGCTTGTGATCTTCAATGACAGAACTTGGCAGTACCTTGATGACATTGGTTTTGACGGGATTTTGAATCCAAAACTGAATGCACTTCTTGTTGAAGATACCTTCTATCAATTTGTTCAAACCTGGGAACACGATGTATGTTATACTTCTGATCGTCAGAACGATCTTTCCAGATTAAGAGATACGTTATGGTTGTGTGTGCTTGAAGATCAGCATAGCGAATTCTATCCGCCAGTATCAGGAATTGTTACGTCGAGGTATGGATATCGATCTGGCCGTTACCATAATGGTATTGATCTGGATCTTGAAACAGGTGACACTGTTTATTCTTGTTGGTCGGGAAAGATTCGATATGCAAAATTTAATGACGGAGGATTCGGAAACCTTGTAATCGTTCGCCATTATAACGGGTTAGAGACATTCTATGCGCATTTAAGTAAACTGCTTGTAGTCCCAGATCAGGATGTTACTGCAGGAGAACCCATAGGTCTTGGCGGGAATACAGGAAGATCGTACGGGTCGCACTTGCATTTTGAGGTTAGATTTTTTGATGCTCCATTAAATCCTGAGGAGATCATTGATTTCGAAAAGCGCCAGTGTAAAGATGAGAATCTGATGGTTCATAAAGGATTATTCCGTCCAGGAGCAAAACCAACTGATCAGGAAGAGCATGGTGAAAGTGCTACACATACCGCTGTGAATAATTCAAATAGAGTGTATTATAAAGTCCGTTCAGGAGATACACTCACTGCTATTGCCGCAAGGAATAAAACAACAGTTTCCAAGCTTTGTCAGTTGAACGGAATTCGTCCTACGACGACAATTCAGATTGGTCGAAGCCTAAGAGTGAGGTGATTTTAAGATTTCTTGTGAAAATCTGTGTCTAATTCGAAATCACAAAATGGATATATCAGCCGAATTCTTTTACTTTTGTTGCCAATGAAGTTGCTGATCACATTATTATTCTTCTCAATTGGATTCGGATTTATCTCCTGTTCAGACTATAACTCCATCGTTAAAGGTGATGATTATGAGGTAAAGCTGAATGAAGCGAACAAGCTATACGATAAAGGTCAAAGTTATCAATACAAGAAAAACGGAGAATTGAAAATTGATCGATTTGGAAACCCAAAGATCAAGGATAATTCGCTTTTTCAAGCCATAACACTTTACGAACAGATTTATCAAAGAATGCCTAAAACTGGTGAAGGTGAACTCTCTTATTTCCGTATAGGAAAAGCCTACTATTTGGGTAAGGATTTTTACATGGCGGGATATTACCTTGGTACCTTCGTTCAACGATTCCCAGTGAGTGTAAAATGTGAAGAAGCCCTATTCTTATCCGCAATGTGTTCAGTGAATAATTCGCCCGACCACACTTTGGATCAACAGGAAACAGAATTGGCTATAAACGACCTACAGCAGTTCATTAATCGATATCCAGCATCTTCTTTGGTAGATTCTTGCAACCACATTATGGATCGCCTGCGTACGAAACTTGAACGTAAGGATTTTGAATCTGTAAAGTTGTATGTGAAGATGGAAGATTACAGAGCAGCCGTAACGTCTGCATTGACTTTTATGGAAGATCACCCACGTTCTGATAAACGTGAAGAGATCTATTATCAATTGGTTCGAAATTCATACATGTTGTCAAAAAACAGTATTGAATCGAAAAAAAGAGAAAGGATTGAAGAATCTATTGAAAGAAGTCGTAACTTTGTCGCCGAATTCCCTGATTCAAGGTACAAAAGAGAAGTCGACAATTATTTTGACCTGTTGAACAAGGAACTTGAAACATTAACATCCGGAAATTAATACCTTATGAATATTAAGAATAGTTCTGCTGAGCGCTCTACAGTTACTCGTGACACCATTAAATTGGAAGATCAGACTGGGAATGTATATGAAGCGATCGTGGTTCTTTCAAAAAGAGCGAACCAGATCAGTGTTGAAGTAAAAGAAGAGCTTACTCAAAAACTTCAGGAATTTGCCTCTTCTACAGACAATCTTGAAGAGATCTTTGAAAATAGAGAGCAGATCGAAATTTCAAAGTTTTATGAAAAACTGCCGAAGCCAGTTGCTTTAGCGATCGAAGAATTAGAACATGATCAGATTTACATCCGTAAAGCTGAAGAAAAATAATTCCAATGCGTGGTAAACGCATCCTTATTGGTATAACAGGTGGAATAGCGGCATATAAGGTTGCATTTCTCATCAGGTTATTAAAAAAATCAGGGGCAGAAGTCAAGTGTATAATGACTACTGCCTCTTGTGATTTTATAAGTCCCCTTGTGGTTTCGACGTTATCCGGAAATCCTGTCGGTATTGAATTTTGGAACAAGCAAACAGGTGAATGGAGCAATCATGTGGAATATGGATTGTGGGCTGATTTAATGGTGATCGCACCACTTACAGCAAATACATTAAGTAAAATGGTTACTGGCGGATGTGACAACCTCTTGTTAGCCTCTTTTTTATCGATGAAAGGGCCAGTAATGGTTGCGCCAGCCATGGATCTGGACATGTACACTCATCCAACCACACGAAGAAATCTTGATCAACTCATAAAGGATGGTGTGCAAATCATCCCTGCCGAAAGTGGAGAACTTGCAAGCGGACTCAAAGGAGAAGGGCGAATGGCTGAACCGGAGACTATACATGCTCAGATAGAAGAGCATTTCAAAAACAAGGGAAAACTTATTTCCAAAAAAGTATTGATCACTGCGGGACCTACCTATGAGGCAATTGATCCTGTTCGATTTATTGGGAATCATTCTTCAGGCAAAATGGGTTATGCAATAGCGCAAGCTTTCTTAAAGGAAGGTGCAGAGGTTGTTTTGATCTCAGGTCCGACTAATCTTCAGCTTGAACATCCTGGCTTGAAGATCGTTAAAGTGACCAGTGCTGATGATATGCTCATTGAAGTAAAAAAACACTGGTCAGACTTTAATATAGGTGTCTTCTCGGCTGCAGTAGCAGATTACCGTCCTAAAGAAAAAGCTGATCAGAAGATCAAAAAGAAAAATGATGAGCTGAAATTGGAGCTCGTTAAAAATCCGGATATTCTTGAATGGGCGGGATCTAATAAATCGTCAGGTCAGTTTTTAGTGGGTTTCGCATTGGAAACTGAGAACATGATCGAAAACGGTAAAGCAAAATTATTGAAGAAAAACCTTGACCTTATTGTCATGAATAATTCAACGGAAGAGGGGGCAGGCTTTTCAGTTGATACAAATAAAATATCTATCTTAGATGCTAACAATAACTTGACGGTTTTTGAGTTAAAGTCTAAGTTCGAATCGGCAAAAGATATTGTGAATGTTGTAGTAGAAAACTTGAAATGAGAATTGTTGTATTATTTCTTTTCAGTCTTATTATTGGCAGAGGTCATGCCCAGGAATTGAACTGTCAGGTTAGTATCATTACCGATGCCAGATTGGAAGTTACCTCCGTTGAGAAGGAGATCTTTGATCAGTTGAAGCAGACGATCTATGATCTAATGAATACAACTCAATGGACGAAAGATAAATTCAAAGTTGAAGAAAGGATCAATTGCAATATTCAGCTTCAGATCAACGAAATCCCTTCAACAGGAAACTACAAAGGCTCTATTCAAGTTCAGTCTTCTAGACCAGCATTTAGTTCATCATACAATACGACAATATTCAATTTTCAAGACGATGATGTCCAGTTTTCATATAGTAGAAATGCTGTCCTTGTTTATGCTCCAAATCAGTACAGAGACAATCTGACTTCTATCCTGGCATTCTATGCCTATTTCATCATTGGGATGGATTATGATACGTTCTCATTGAAAGGAGGGACCCCGTATTTTACCGAAGCGCAAAACATCGTTTCCAATGCTCAGGTTTCACCTCTTGCCGGTTGGAAATCCAATGAAGCCGGAAAACGAAATCGCTTTTACCTCGTTGATAATATTTTGCATCAATTGTTTGAGCCACTTAGAGAATGTAGCTATGAATATCACCGTAAAGGTGTAGATATGCTCTATGATGATAAGATTGCAGGTCGTCAAGCCATTTTTGATGCTCTGTCTAAATTGAATAAAGTAGCAGCCACGCGTCCTAATTCTGTAAATACTTTGAATTTCGTACAAGCGAAAAGAGATGAGATTAAGAGTTTGTATTCTGACGCAGAATTGAAGGATAAAAACGAAATGGTGAATCTTTTAAAGAGGATTGACCCGGCTAACGCTTCAAGGTATCAGGAAATTCTAAACTGATGATTCGTCATCTTAGTATTAAAAACTTTGCATTGATCAAAGAACTGACTTTGTCCTTTGATCAGGGTTTTACTGTGATAACAGGTGAAACCGGATCCGGAAAGTCGATTTTTTTGAATTCTCTAAATCTTTTGTCCGGAGAAAGAGCAGATTTTAGTGTAATCGGAACGGACGGAGATAAATCTGTTGTAGAAGCAGTTTTTAATACTGAAGGGCTTGTTTTCGACGAACTTTATGCTGAGAATGATCTGGAGGTTGAGGATGAATTGATCGTTCGACGAGAGATCAGTAAAACAGGACGATCAAGAGCTTTCATTAACGATACTCCGGTACAATTGGGGGTAATGCGTCAGTTCATGACGAAGCTGATCTACATTCATTCGCAGTACAACACGATTGAATTGAAAGACCCTGAATATCAGTTAGAAATACTGGATATTCTTGCAGGTTTAACTGAGGAAAAGGACCGATTCCAGAAGAAATTCACGTTTTATAAAAAACAAAAACAAAAACTGGAGTCCCTCAAAACTGAACAGCAAAAGACAATACAGGAAAAAGATTATATTGACTTTCAATTGAAAGAATTGGAGTCGTTGCAATTGGAAAAAACGGACTACAAGTCGATCGAAGAGGAGTATAGTTTCATTGAGAATTCCGAAAAGATCAAGGGAGCTCTTCAGGCAGTTTCAGAAATGAATGAAGGTGATGGAAGTCTTGTTGGTGGACTGATCAGGGCAAAGAATGCGCTGGATAAGATCGATGTGAAGAGCGACCGTTTGAAAGATCTTCATGAACGTTTATCTTCGCTGTTGATTGAAATAAAAGAACTTTCTAGCGAAGCATCCGAGATAGCATATGATCTTGAGAGTCCCAAAATGAGTAGGGAAGAGCTTGAAAATAAATTAGATCGATACAATCTGGTTTTGAATAAACATGGATTAAAAGATCAGTCCGAACTGATCATTTTTATGACTGAATTGCAAACCCGGGTCACCATTGAGGTCGGAATGCTTGAAGAAATCTTGCTGGTTGAAAAAGAAGTGGAGGATTTGAATTCTGAGTTGATAATTCTTGCTAAAGATCTCCATAATACTAGAAAAAATAGTGTCGATTCGATCGAGTTAAAAATTAAGTCACTTTTGTCGGATCTCAAATTACCGGAAACGATTCTTCATTTTCAATTAGAAGAGCGAGGAACTATAAATGATCAAGGGATAACGGATTTAAAAATGTATTTTTCGGCAAACAAGGGCGTAGCTCCTGTTTTAATCGAAAAGGCAGCTTCCGGTGGTGAATTATCTAGGGTCATGTTAGCCCTTCAAAGGCTGATATCAGAGAAAAAACAATTGCCGACAGTTTTGTTTGACGAGATCGACACTGGAGTTTCAGGAGAAGTTGCTCAAAAAATAGGCGAATTACTTCTGAAAATGGGCAGTAACATGCAGTTGATGGCGATCTCGCATTTACCTCAGGTGGCAGCTCGATCACAGCATCATTTGAAAGTTGAAAAATCAACAATGGATGAAAGTACATTCACCAGCATTCGTAAGCTAAGTAAAGAAGAGTCAATCGAGGAAGTTGCTCGTTTAATGAGTGGTGAGCGAATTGACAGTGCGGCAATAGAAAATGCAAAAGTTTTGATGGGATTATGAGAAAATTCATGCTCCAAACGGTTATTGAAGATTTTCCATTTCGAATAGGATATGCAGACGATATATTGTTGCTTGGGAGTTGTTTTTCAGATGATATAGGTGCTAAGTTGTCATACTACGGTTTTAATTCGCTTTCCAATCCATATGGTACAATTTTTCACCCTGACGTCATCGCCAGGAACATCTTGGAAGGATTGTCTGATCAAATGAAGGTAAGGCAAGTAGAAAGGGATGAAATTCTTATGTCTTATAATGCAGGATCTCAGATCTATGGAACTGATTCAGAACAGTTGGTAAAGAGATTAAATGAGCGGAAAGAACTACTTAAAAAATACCTAATCAGTTCTAAAGTGATATTTATAACATTTGGAACAGCATGGGGTTACATCGAAAGGGAAACAGGAGAAATAGTAGCGAATTGTCATAAAGCTCCATCGCAGAATTTTGAAAAGAAATTATCTTCGATAGAAGAAATGGAAAAGCAATGGACAGAAGCCATTAAAAAGATAAAGCAAGGGAATCCTGAAGTTAAGATCGTTTTAACAGTAAGCCCAGTGCGCCATAGCAAGGAGGGTCTGGTAGAAAACAACAGAAGCAAAGCCCGTTTGATCGAATTGGTTTATCATTTGTCAGGAATTAGTGACGTTTATTATTTTCCTTCATATGAAATTTTGATCGATGAATTAAGAGATTATCGCTTTTACAAGAAGGATCTTGTACATCCATCTGCTGAGGCAATTGAGATCATTTGGGAAAGACTTATTGAGCATATTCTTAATGAGAAAGATGTAAATTTACTTGAGTTGATCAGTCAATATCGTTCCATGTGTGAACACGTTCTTATACATCCTGAAAGTTCAAATGCATCATCATTCGAGAATAGGAAAGTGGCTTTAAAAGAAAAGATACTAAGCTCCGGGATAGTGATAAAATAAAAAAGGGGCTTAACGCCCCTTTTTTCTGATCATCGTTTAGGTTTAGTCGGTAACAGTTATGGTACCACGATATTCATTTCTTTCTCCAGGAAGTGGATTCTTGATCACCACTTTCCACGCAAATGGAGTATATCTTTTTACTTGTTGTCCATTCCGTTTGTCAGTTCCATCCCAACCTTGGGTAGCATCTGACGATTCAAAGATCACTGCTCCATTCGCAGCATCCACAATGATTAATGTGAATTCAACGCCACGAACCGTAAGCGCAAATGGCATAAAGCTGGTGTTCTCTCCGATTGATGAATTTGGACGGATTGCATTTGCTGCAAGTAGGTTATAATCTTCTTCGACAGTAACCTTTCGCACAACGCTACTTGAACAGCCGTTCGAGCCAGTTACTTCATGAACAATGCTATAATTCCCTTTCTCGAAAAGGTTGAACTCGGCATTTTTCCCATCTCTTTTTATTCCATTGA
>JALRFI010000027.1 GCA_023253775.1 Crocinitomicaceae bacterium | reverse complement strand
TCATGAGGTTGCAGTTTCTGATTATCCATTATTCGAGTTTCAACCATATGAGACCGAGCTGACTTCGAAAATGGTAGATGTGGTAAAATATGAGAAATTAGACCTTCTGCACGTACACTATGCTATTCCTCATGCTTCAGCAGCATACATGGCAATCAGAATTTTGAAATCGCAAGGGATAGAAATTCCTTTCATCACGACATTGCATGGAACAGATATAACGCTTGTTGGTAAAGACCCATCTTTTGAACCAGTTATTACTTTTTGTATCAATGAATCGAATGCTGTAACTGCCGTTTCGGAAAGTTTAAAACAGAGTACTTATGAACACTTCGATACGAATCGAGAAATCCATGTGATCCCGAATTTTGTCATTACTGAAACCCAGGAAGATTCTGAATACAAACAATTGAGATGTAAATATGCGGAACCGCATGAGAAAATTCTTTGTCATGTCTCGAATTTTAGAAAGGTAAAGAGGGTAGAGGATGTTGTGCATATTTTCTCAAAAGTAAGAAACGAGATTCCTGCAAAATTGATTTTAGTAGGAGATGGGCCAGAGAGATACAATATTGAAAGACTTTGTCGCGAGTATGGTCATTTTGAAGATATCATTTTTCTTGGAAAGGTGCGAGATACCTCTCACGTTCTGGAAATAGCGGATCTTTTCCTTTTGCCTTCTGAGACAGAAAGTTTTGGTTTGGCTGCATTGGAGGCAATGGCAGTAGGAGTTCCAGTAGTTTCATCTAATTCGGGCGGAATTCCGGAGGTTAATATTCATGACGAAACCGGTTACCTTTCAAATGTTGGTGATGTTGACGATATGGCAAGAAACGCACTTCGTATTTTAGAAGATGACCAAACACTTGAAGTATTCAAAAAACGAGCGAAAGTTAGATCAAAAGTGTTTTCTCTTGAAAAGATCTTACCGATGTACGAGTCACTTTATAAAGCTGTTCTGCCGAATAATAAGGTATAAAAAAAGCCCCTGAAACTTCAGGGGCTTTTTTATAAAATTGAGATCAAATATTTTCGATGATCATTGCAGAGGCACCGCCACCTCCGTTACAGATACCTGCACCACCGATCTTTCCATTGTTTTGTTTAAGAACATTGATCAAAGTAACGATGATTCTTGAACCTGAATTACCAAGAGGGTGACCAAGAGCAACAGCTCCACCATTCACATCCACTTTGCTCGGATCAAGTCCTAAAAGTTTCATGTTTGCAAGTCCAACAACTGAGAATGCCTGATTAAGTTCCCAGAAGTCAACATTTCCTGTGTTCATACCCGCCTTCTCAAGTGCTTTTCCAACCGCAAGATTTGGTGCAGTCGTAAACCATTCTGGTGCTTGAGCGGCATCAGCATAAGAAACGATCTTAGCGATCGCCTTCAATCCATATTTTTCAACAGCTTCTTTTGATGCAAGGATCAATGCCGAAGCACCATCGTTCAATGTAGATGCATTTGCGGCAGTGATTGTTCCTTCTTTGTCGAATGCCGGACGTAATGAAGGGATTTTGTCAAGAAATACATTCTTATATTCCTCATCTTCCTTTACTATAATCGGATCTCCTTTTCGCTGCGGCACTGATACAGGAACGATCTCATGATCAAAACGACCTGCCTTCCATGCCTCTGCAGCTCTCGTGTATGAAGTGATTGCAAAATTATCTTGGTCTTCTCTTGAGAAGTTATATTCTTTCGCACACAATTCAGCACAATTACCCATGGGAACTTTTGAATAAACATCAAGAAGTCCATCCTTTGTAATCCCATCAAGCATAGTAATGTTTCCGAACTTTGTACCGTTTCTTCCGTCAACGTAATGAGGGGTCTGAGACATGTTTTCCATACCACCAGCAACAACAACTTCATTGTCACCAGCGATAATTGACTGAGCTCCTAACATAATTGCCTTCATTCCTGAAGCACAAACTTTATTTACTGTAGTACAAGGAACATTTTGACCGATTCCAGCTCCGAGAGCTGCCTGACGTGCAGGAGCCTGACCAACGCCAGCCTGTAGCACGTTACCCATAAAAACCTCATTTATCAGAGCAGGATCAACATTACCTCTTTCAAGCGCGCCTTTAATAGCTGCAGCTCCTAATTGAGTTACCGGTATTGATGATAATCCTCCAAGGAAAGAGCCCATAGGTGTTCTAACCGCAGCAACAATGTATACTTCTTTTGTCATCTTGATCAATTTGTTAAAGTCGAGCACGAATTTAATAAAATGACGCCAATCTCTTCTTTGAATGGTTGAAATAGTCAAAGGAACTATAAAAACTAAACTGGAATTGGTTTGAAATATGGCAAAGTATAGGCAATTTTGCGGTATGAAGAAAATTATTTTGTTGACGTTAATGTTGTTACAGAGTTTGAATTTTTTCTCCATTCTCCTTTTTAAAGCAGATTAGTTGAAAACAGATACAATTAAACCTGTAGATATAAGTCTTCAAATTTTACTTAGATTTAGTCCCAATGGAGATCTTATCTGATTTTTCAATTTTTTGGTTACTTCCTTTAGGGGTGATTGCATTCGGGATAGCTTTCTGGCTCTATTCGAAAAATCAATGGATCCAATCCTTATCTGCCAAGCAGAAGTGGGGAATGTTTACGTTGAGATCTGTTGCAATTTTCTTGCTTCTAGTTCTTATACTTGGAATCACCATTAAAAACAAGTCTCTGGTTGAAGAGCCTCCGGTGATCATCACGATCTATGATAATTCTTCTTCGATGTTGAATTATTCGGATTCTTCAAAATTGAAGACTAGAATAGCTGAATTTAAAACGGCGTTGGAGGAAGAAAGTGAGGGTGGATTTGAGTTCGTTACTATCCGAACAGGACAGGAGGTAAGCTACGATGGTAACTTAGATTTCAAGGATGGGTATTCTGATCTTTCAAGTGCTTTTCTGAGGATTAAAGAAGATTTCTACAACCGAAATATTGGCGGAATCGTTCTTGTTTCAGATGGTAATTACAACAAAGGGGCTCATCCTGTTTATGCTGCTGAGAATATCAGTCTCACCCCGACTTTTTCATTGTATGTTGGAGATACTATCAAGAAAAGAGACCAGTTTGTGAAGAATATTTCATCCAATCAAGTCGCTTTTTTGAATAATAAATTCCCTGTTCAAATTGATATAGAAGCATTCAGATTCAGCGGTGTATCTACAGAATTATCGGTACACAAGAATGGGAAAAAGATCTCCACACAGAAAGTGAATTACAACAAAGAGATTCAAGATTTTAAACAGGTGGATCTTATGTTAGATGCTGATGAAGTTGGCACACATATTTATACTGTTAAGCTTACAAATGAATCCAATGAGTTTAATTATAAGAATAATTCCAAGACTTTTTATATTGAAGTAATTGACTCTAGAAGTAAAGTATTACTTCTTGCTTCGGCTCCTCATCCTGATGTTTCAGCAATAAAACAGGAATTGGAGAAAAATGAAAATCTGGAGATTTCTTCTGAATTAATTTCAGAATGGAAAGGTGAGCTGGATAAAGTGGATTTGGTTGTTCTCCATGATGCTCATGATCTTTCTACTGAACAATTAAATAAAATTGAAAGATCAGGAGTATCGAAACTAGTAATAATAGGAAGCAAGATAAGTAATACAGATCTAAAGAATTTAGGTATCAAATTAGCTTTGCCGACAGGAAAGAAAAGCGACGAAAATCAAGCATATCTCAATGACGGCTTTAGTTCATTTGAGATTTCAGAGGATCTCAAAGAAGAATTCAACTTTTTTCCGCCACTTAACTGTCCATTTGGTACGATCAAAATAGGTCAAGGTGATGTTTTTCTTTATCAACGGACTGGAGCCATTCGAAAGAAAGATCCAATGATAGTTTTCGGCGATGATAACAAGGCCAGGTACGGAGTTATTTTGGGAGAAGGTATTTGGAGATGGAGAATTAATGATTTCTCACGACACCAAAGTCATGATCTATTTCATGAATTGATCTCAAAATCGACACAGTATTTGATGGTTAAAAGGGATAATTCACCTTTGAAGATCAGTTTACCGGAAAGGTTTTCGGAATCAGAAGAAATTACCTTGAATGCAACGTATTTGAATGATGCGTTGGACCCTATCAAGAATGCTCGTTTGTCATTTGTATTAACGAAAGAAGATGGAACCTCAAGTAATCATGTTTTTGCTTCATTGGGGACAGGATATAAATTAGAGCTCGGCAAGTTGAAAAGAGGTAAGTATAGTTGGGTATGCAGGTCTGAGTTCAATGGAAAAAAACATTCAAGGAAGGGATCATTTATTGTTGAAGAAAATTCGATCGAACAGATCTATAGTAATACAGATATTCAAGTGTTAAACCAGCTGGCTATGCAGACTAATGGATCAGTTCATTCTTTAGTGAAATATGAAGATTTAATAGAGGAAATAAAGCAGCGTGGTGACA
>JALRFI010000021.1 GCA_023253775.1 Crocinitomicaceae bacterium | reverse complement strand
CAAAACAGAGAAATGAATATATCGTTCAGGATGCAATTGAAGGTCATTTACGAGATTCTGCAACTCTTGATTGGTATTAACAAGTTGTTGATACAATTGTTCATCCCCTAGAAGTTTACCAAGAGTACCCTGTCCGTTTTGAGCCTGATCAAGAAGTGAGTTTAAAGATTTCAAAGTAGATCCAGCATTATTAACAACAGCTTTAAAGTCTGCGGTTACTAGATCATCAGACACTTTTCTGGTATTACCAATTATTGCGGTAACTTCATCATTACTCTTCTTAAGATTGGCTGTGATACTCTCAACATTGGACATGATCTTTCCAAACTTAGCTCTTTCCTCTAAAACGAGTAATTCTACCTGCTCAGCCACGCTTCCAAATCTATTGATTGCTATCTTTACCTCCTTCATGCTCTTTTCAATTTCTGAAGTAGCTGTAGTATCCCAAAAAGCAGTTAAAGAGTTTATCATTTTATCGACTGAGCTCATCATTCCCTGAACTTTCTGTACAATCGGGTCAGCATAGGATTTCACTTGAGAGACCATATCTTCTGCAATAGTACCTGGTATTTCATCTCCGGCATTGTGATAGCCTTTGGAAAGATCTGTGGGCATTTGAATCTGAAGACTTTTATTGAAAAGATCCAAAGAGCCAATTTCTACCTTTGTTCCTAAAGGTAATTTTACATCACTGTTCTGAATATTGAAAGAAACTTTAACCTGTTTTCCAGGTTCACCACTCGGTTCATAATCCACACCTACAACTTTTCCAACGATCACTCCATTTAGTGTAACGTTACTGGCAACAGCAAGTTGACCGGAATTTGGGAAATACGCGAAGTAATTATCATCCCCACCGAAAAAACTACTACCCTTGAGAAAATTGATTCCGGTTACGAATAATGCAATCGCCGCAACTGCTATTACTCCGGCTTTTAATTCCTTTGAGATTTTCAAAACTTTACTTTTTTGCTAATTTAATAGCTTTTTCTAAATTAATCCGCTCAGCATTCACAAAGGCAACAACAAAAGCATGTTCATAACCTTTCTCCCTCATTTCATTTTTGTACTTATTGGCTGAATCAAAATCATTCACAAATTCACCGGATGTGTATTTGAATAAGTTGTCCTGAGTATACTCATATATCTTTAATCCTTTGAATTTAGGTGCTGTTAGCGAAATTTTCGAACTAGAGGTTTCAATTTGAACCCTGAAGACCACCTGATCCTTATTCGGATCTTCTGCTGAAACTTCATCTGCAGGTGGGACTTCCGTTTTTACCTGGCTATCAACACCCTCCAATTCATTTTTATATTTTTCAAATGCCGTAAACATGGCCTTTGCCATTTTTATTTGACCTGTCGTATCGGCAAGAAACTTCTCCTCTTGTGGATTCGTTAAAAAACCGGTTTCTATCAATACACTGGGCATTGTCGTTTTATATAACACTAGAAATCCCGCCTGCTTAACTCCTCGATCGTAACGGCCAAGGGTTTTAAATTCCTTTTGCAATTTATCTGCAAAATTGATCGATTGATCCAGGAATACCGACAATTGAAGTTGCCTTGCAATGATTGCATCTGGAGACATGTCAAAATCTTTGTATTTAGCTCCTTTATCGTCCTCCAGATAAATTGTTGCATTCTCTCTTTCAGCCACCTTTTGTTGAGATTCAGTTCTGTGCAATCCTAAAACATAGGTTTCCGTGCCATAAGCACTTGGACTCGCAGAATTCGCGTGAATGCAAATAAAAAGATCTGCATTCGCTTTGTTGGCAATTTTAGCGCGCTCATCAAGCTCTACAAAAACATCGGTATCTCGAGTATACACCACCTTTATGTCAGGGAATTTCTTTTTGATCATATCCCCTAGTTTCAAAGCCATACTCAGGCATACATGTTTTTCATGGGCAGAAGCGCCATGACACCCCGGATCTTTTCCTCCATGACCTGCATCGATCACAACTGTTTTAATTGAAGGTAAATCCGTGTTTTGAGCTTGTAAACTATAGCCTTCAGCAAAGAACAGGCACAATAAAAACAGAACGATTCTGTTATTAGTCCTTGATTTTATCCCTGTAAGTGACATATTTAATAGTTTTGTGCTCACAAGAAAAATCTTGCAATACAAATTTAAATGAGGACGGTTGTTCAAAAAGTATTCCATATATAGAGTTATCTTCTTTGGATTGTTAATAAAGTGCTCTCTTTATTCTGCTTTCGCTCAAGGGAATTTCAAAGACACGCTTCGTGTGGACGATGATAGTTTTTCTGAAATCATTAAGTATTCTGCAAGAGACTCGCTTTTTACCGATCTGAAAAAAGAACAAATTCATCTGTTTGGTGATGCTAAAGTTGATGATGGACAAATTCAGATGACAGCTGGATACATATTGATCGACTTGAAAAAGAACGAAGTATTAGCGAGTTATCGCCTTGACGAAGACAGCAATAAAATTGAATTTCCATCCTTCAGTGACGGTGCAGAGCCCATAACCGCGAGTACTATTCGTTATAATTTTGACACTGAGAAAGGTTACATTGAGGAATTAACTATTAAACAAGATGAATCTTTCATCTATATGGGTATTGCAAAAAGACACCCGAATGAAGAGATTCATTTTAAAAACGGAAGATTCACAACCTGTGATCTGGAAGAACCCCACTACCATTTTCAATTGTCTAAAGCCATAATGATACCTGAAGAGCGTATAGTAACCGGTCCAATGAATCTTTATATCGCAGGGATCCCTACCCCACTAGGCTTGCCTTTTTCAGTCATCCCTCAGCAGAAAGAGAGAACTCATGGACTTTTATTCCCTGAATTGGTTCCTCTTTCTTCATATGGATTTGGTTTTCAAAATCTTGGATATTATATCCCTATCAATGATCACCTTCAATCGAGTGCATACATTAATGTATACTCTCGAGGAAGCTGGGGAGTCAGAAATGATCTGGATTATGCAAAACGTTATGGATACAGAGGGAATCTGGATATCGGTTTTCAGCAATTTAGACTAGGATTTCCTTCCGATGCAAGGAACAATAAAGTTTCAGTATTCTGGAAACATACAAAAGAGCCAAAATCTAATCCTTACTGGAACTTTGGAGCTAATGTAAATTTCATTTCAGACAACCAGAGCAAAAATAATCTTGATCCACTTAACCCTGATTACTTCAATAACAGTTTTAATTCTGATATATCGATTGGAAGATTATTTCCAGGAAAACCCATTACAACAGGATTAAAGCTATCAGTGCGCCAGAACTCAATCACCAACAACATGTCATTGGTGAGTCCCGAATTCAACGTGAATGTGAACCGTGTTTTTCCATTTAAGAAATTGATCAAGGGCTTCGATCCCTGGAAACAAACATTTTCCAGAATAGGAGTCACTTATCGATTAGACGGTCAAAACAGATCAACCTTCAATAGTGACCTACTTCAGAATGGAGACTTTGCAACAATAAGCAATCAATTTCAAAATGGTATTAACCAACAATTAACCGTTCAAACGACAGGGTCCTTATTCAAAGGTGCAATTAAGTACACCCCTTCACTGGCCTACGGAAACAAGATCAATTTTCAGCAGGTTGATAAGTCTTATGATGCCGTAAACAACACTACTTTGACGGATACCATTCAGAAAAGCGGGATGATGAACGAGTTGAATTTTTCGATGCAATTAACCAGTATTCTCTACAATTATTATCGTTTTGTCGGAAAGAATAAAGTGATTATGCGTCATCTGATCACACCTTCAGTCGGATTCAATTATGTACCTCAGCTCAATGAGTTGATCACAGAGGACGTAGGAGTTGATCAAGCATCAATTACATATTCTCCATTTGAAAGAAGCCTTTATGCAGGCTCTTCAGTTCCGAGAAATGTTTCCAGAATAACATTTGGAATTAACAACACATTCGAACTTAAAAATCCTTCAAAAAAAGACACATTGGATCAGGTGAAAAAGGTTCGAATCATTGACGCACTTTCATTCACAGGGTCATATGATCTCACCAAAGATTCAATGAACCTTTCAGATATATCCATTAACCTAAGAATCAATCCAATATCATGGTTTAATTTTGTTGGAACTTCAACTTTTAGTCCATATTCCTGGGATGGTGAAACGGGCACAACTCTCGCATCATATGCCCTATCTAAAGGACGCTTAGGTAGGTTTTTAAGAACCGACCTTACTTCAACAATTACTTTGACTTCTCAAAAAGGAAAACAGGAGATCTCAAATAATCAGAACATTGTTCAGGAAAACTGGAATAGCGATATGAATTACTATGCCCTACATCCCGAATACTTGATCGATTATGATATTCCATGGAAGATCAACCTTTCTCATGTTTTCTCAATCGTTCAAAATACGGCAAAAACAGATCTTTCGCCCGATAACCTCTATTTGACACAAACTCTAGTATTAAATGGTGATGTAAGCTTTACAAAGCGCTGGAAAGCCTCCACAATTACTAATGTAGATCTTCAGGATTTCAATGTCACTAATACCAGAATAGCGTTATCAAGAAACCTTCATTGCTGGGCACTATCCTTCAACTTGACACCTATTGGAGGAAATAAGAGTTTCTTGTTCAGTATTCGCAATACCTCAAGCATTTTTCAGGATGCGAAAATTGAGTTCAGAAAACCACCATTATTCCTGTAATAAAAAAGGGAGATCAAATCTCCCCTCCTTATTATTTTATAAAGTGCATTTCAACTCTTCGGTTCTGAGCCCTTCCTTCTCTCGTTGAATTGTCCGCGATAGGTTTAGATTCCCCGTAATAATAGATTTCTATTCGCTCAGGCGCTACACCATTCGACACTAAGAAGTCTTTAACGGCCTGTACACGATTCTTAGATAGTTCCATGTTATATTCTTCACTACCATTATTATCAGTGTGACCTTCTAATTTGATCTTCAGATCTTCTCTGATCAAAAGCATATTTGTCAATGACTCAAGCTCACCATAAGATTTTCTCAAAATGATTGCCTTATCATGCTCAAACTCCAGCTTTCTGGAGGCCAGATTAAGAACTCTTTCTGCTTCAGTATCACTAATTCTTTGAACCGTCTCTCCTCTATCAATAAACACAGTATCGATCTTTTCTACCACAAGCGTATCTGTCACGTATTGAATCTGAACGACAGTATCTATCTGAGGAGTAACATTCACCACACTCATTGTGTCTCGAGGATTGTCTTTTGGTTTTCTGCAAAGTTTTAATCCTAAAATAACCTCATGTGAACCTGCACCGTAAGATGCGATATTCTTCATCGGAATTTCATACGCATAACCTAGGAAGAACAGGTCTCTGATATTCAATCCTGCTCTACCAATTACACCAACACCGGTTCTATAACCTAAACCAAACTGAAATAAATTCTTGTAGTTCACATCAGCATTTACATCCAACTGTCCAACATTATTGATGCCTTTATACATCAAAGAAGGTTTTACCGAAAACTTATCATTGATTCGTTGCGTGTAAGCCAAATAACCTATCAAATGCCTTCTCAATCCGTATCCGTCAAGTCCAGTGTACCCAAAATTGGAAAAAGATTGCAAAACCTGCTTTGAGGAGGCTGAGACTTCCAATCCTTTATATTGATACATAATTCCCAATTCTGAATTGATGCTGGATGAAGATTGAGTACCTCCATTC
>JALRFI010000182.1 GCA_023253775.1 Crocinitomicaceae bacterium | reverse complement strand
TAAAGACTGGTTTGACCTGAATCGTAAACGTTATGAAAATTCTGTTCGAGAGCCATTCCGAAATTTTGTTCAAAGTGTGATAGAAGCAATCGCTGCAGATCATCCTGAATTCAAAGGATTGGAAGCCAAAGACTGTATGTTCAGGATCAATAGAGACATCCGTTTTTCTAATGATAAGACACCGTATAAAATGATGATGTCGGCTGTTGTGGCGCCTGAAGGGAAGAAGAGCAAAGCGATCAATGGAGTTTATTTTGAATTTGGGCCTGAGCATGTTCGTGTTTATGGCGGCATTTATGAGATTGAAAAGGAGGATCTTCAGTCGATTAGAGAGGGGATCGCCAATAATCTCAGTAAGTTCAGATCTACATACACAAATAAGGAGTTTGTTGATTTGTATGGAGAGATCAGAGGAGAAAAGAATAAACTTCTCCCCAAGGAATTGAAAGAAGCATCCGCCGAGGAACCTTTGATCTTCAATAAACAATGGTATTTTTATACTCAATTCGAACCGGAGGTAATCCTGAATGAAGATCTGAAAGAACTTATTCTGGAGTGTTACCGAATCGGTCAGCCAGTAGAGAATTTCTTTAATGAATTAATACATAAAAGATAACATGAACAAACTGATCTTACTTTTAATTGTAAGTTCCATTGGAACAGCTTTTAGCCAGAAAAAAGAACTGGCAAACAAACAAGAATTAACACTGAAAGATGCTGTTATGAAGCAGTACCGCGATTTTTACCCTGATCGGCTGAACGGATTCCAATGGTTGGCCAACACGGACTGTTACACCTTCTACAGCAAGAATTACCAATCCCTGTATAAGTCTTCGGTAAGTGGAACTAAAGACACTGAATGGTACACCATTCAGAAAGTCAATGAGGTGCTGGGGTCTGAATTGTACAATTTCTATGGGTTGACTTGGAAGAATGAGAACGAATTTTACATCAACGATGGGGTTCACTTTTATGTTTATAATACTGTAAATGACAAAGGTTCCATGATCCATGGATTGGATGAGAATGCCTCAAATACTGAGTTTCATTCTGGAACCGAGAACATGGCATACACAAGAGAGAATAATGTATATATCCATACAGGAAAAGGATTAAAGTTAATTGTGACGGATAATACCGACAAGAACATTGTTTCTGGACAATCCTTTGCAAGAAATGAGTTCGGTATTCAGAAGGGATTATTCTGGTCCAATGACGGAAACAGACTTGCCTTCTATCAAAAAGACGAAACTGAAGTTCATGATTATCCATTGTTGAACATTAATGAAACTCCTGGAGCGTTGAACTCGATCAAGTATCCAATGGCTGGGCAAAAATCAGAGAAACCAAGAGTAGGGATCTATGACTTGAGAACCAAGCAGACGGTTTTTATTTCACCTAAAGGAAATCCTGACGATTACCTTACCAATTTTACTTTTACTCCGGACGATAAGTATGTTGTGATTGCCGAGGTGAATCGTGATCAAAATCACACCTGGTTAAATGTTTATGATGCTGCAACAGGAAAATTTGTGAGAACTCTGTTACAGGAAACAAGTGACAAGTGGACAGAACCTGAGCATCCGGCTTTTTTCCCTTCGTCTGCTTCAAATAATTTTATCTGGATCTCAGAAAAGGATGGATTCAACAATCTTTACTACTATGATTTCAGTGGAAAATTGATCAAACAGCTTACGTCGAACAAATTTGTGACGAAAGATATCCTGACAATGTCTGACGATGGGAAGAAGATCTATTTTTCAGCGACTGGTGACTCACCATTGAATACCATGGTTTATTCTGTTGAGATCAAGAGTGGAAAACAAACGTTAGTCACAAAAACAGAGGGGACACATGAATTTTATCTGTCGGGAGACGGGAAGTATTATTACGATGGCTATTCAAATCACACAACACCATACGTATCCAAGATCTGGACAACAGATGGTAAAATGGCCAAATTCCTGAATGAAAGCCCTGAGAAGCTTGCCGGTTACACAATTGGAACAGCTGAAATAGCTACATTAACAGGTAAAGATGGCTCAACGTTGTATACTCGTTTGATTAAGCCAAGCAATTTTGACCCGAAGAAAAAATATCCTGTTCTGGTGTATGTGTATGGAGGTCCTCATGCACAGTTGATCACCAATTCATGGTTGGATGGCGCAAGTCTGTGGATGTACTGGATGGCCGAACAAGGGTATCTGGTATATACGCTGGATGGAAGAGGGTCAGCAGAAAGAGGATTTGCATTTGAATCTCAGATCCATCGTCAGTTGGGTACTGTAGAGATTGAAGATCAATTGACCGGTGTGGATTATTTGAAATCCTTACCTTATGTTGATATAAATCGTTTAGCCCTTCATGGCTGGTCTTTTGGAGGGTTCATGACAACTTCATTAATGCTAAGAACGCCAGGCGTTTTTACAACTGGTGTAGCAGGTGGTCCGGTAACTGACTGGAAGTACTATGAGATCATGTATGGTGAACGCTACATGGATCGTCCGGAAGAAAATGAAAAAGGGTACGAACAAGCATCCTTATTAACTCATGCAGGTAATCTGACAGGGAATCTTTTACTGATCCATGGTACAGTTGATGATGTTGTTGTTATGCAGCATAACTTTGCTTTGGTGAAGAAATTCGTGGACCTTGGAATACAAATGGACTTTTTCCCATATCCAATGCACAAGCATAATGTAGGAGGGAAAGATCGAGTTCATTTAATGGAAAAAGTACTGAACTACGTGATCGAAAACAACAAGTGATCGATCGAATAAATTGATAAAAGGGGAAGGTAAATCGCATTACTTTCCCCTTTTTTTATTCGTATATTTGGCTCCTATTAATTCCAGTTATGGCAGAAACAGTGGCAAAGGAGAAAAAAGGAACTGTGAATAAAGAAGTATTACTCGATGCGTTTCGTTTGATGTGTGCGGCAAAAACAATGGCCGAGAAATATGAAGCGAACAAAGAGATTACTTCGAAATATGTACATGCGACCTCAAGAGGACATGAAGCTATTCAGTTGGCAATGGGGATGCAATTGAAACCTCAGGATTGGGTTTCTCCATATTATCGTGATGACAGTATTCTTCTTGGAATAGGAATGAAGCCTTATGAATTAATGCTTCAGGTTTTTGCCAAAAAGGATGATCCTTTCTCCGGAGGAAGAACCTATTATTCTCACCCTTCTCTGAACAGAGAAGATATGCCTAAGATTCCACATCAATCTTCAGCTACAGGAATGCAGGCCATTCCAACAACTGGAATCGCAATGGGGATTCAGTATAAAGAAAAACAAGGATTGAATGAAGATTACGCGGGAGAGAATCCGGTAGTCGTTTGTTCATTGGGCGATGCATCTTGTACAGAAGGAGAGGTTTCAGAGGCACTGCAAATGGCCGCTTTGAAGCAGTTTCCGATCGTCTATCTTGTTCAGGATAATGGGTGGGATATTTCTGCCAATGCTGAAGAAACCCGTGCTCAGGATATTACTGAATATGCTCGCGGGTTCAATGGGATTGAAGTGAGAACTATTGACGGAAGTGACTTTGAACTTTCTTATAAGACAGTTAAAGAAGTAATCGACACGGTGCGAGAGGAACGTCGACCATTTATCATTCATGCAAAAGTACCTCTTCTTGGACACCACACGTCAGGCGTTCGTAAAGAGTGGTATCGCGATGACCTTGAGGAAGCTGCAACTAGAGATCCATATCCAAAATTAAAGGACCTGATGAGGTCAAATGGTATTGATGAAGCAGATCTGATCAATATTGAATCGGAAGTACGAAAACTGATCGATGAGGATTACGAGAAAGCGATCAACGCTGAAGATCCGGAACCAAATAGCGTAACTGATTTTATTTTTGCTCCGACACCGGTGACGGAAGAAAAAGGAGAAAGAGAGCCTAAAGGAAAGAAGAAAACCGTAATGGTAGATAGTGCATTGTTTGCAGTGCGCGAATTGATGGAAAAGCATCCCGAAGCATTATTGTACGGACAAGATGTTGGAGGTAGACTAGGTGGTGTATTTAGAGAAGCAGCAACATTGGCTCAAAGCTTTGGAGATAACCGTGTCTTCAATACGCCAATTCAAGAAGAATTAATTAATAGAGGAGATGGTAAATATATTAAAAAGGAAAAACCATCTCAAATAAAATATACAAAAAGAGAACTTACAAGAAATTTAGCTATATGTTTACTTTTTGTTTATAAACATTATAGATATTCAGAA